>NZ_JAWNBW010000008.1:0-203940 GCF_034106085.1 Enterobacter sp. 302C9 | reverse complement strand
GGAGAATACGTCTTCGATTGGCAGCAGGAATGGCTTGTCAATCGCACGCTCTGGTTCTGGGATGTAAGAATCCAGGAAGCCAGCCAGTTCGATGATTTTCGCTTCCCACTCAGCTTCGCCTTCCAGCGCTTTCAGAGCAGAACCACGAACGATTGGAGTGTCGTCGCCCGGGAAATCGTACTGAGACAGCAGTTCACGAACTTCCATCTCTACCAGTTCCAGCAGCTCTTCGTCATCAACCATGTCACATTTGTTCAGGAACACGATGATGAAAGGAACGCCTACCTGACGACCCAGCAGGATGTGCTCACGAGTCTGAGGCATTGGGCCGTCAGTCGCAGCAACAACCAGGATCGCGCCGTCCATCTGCGCAGCACCGGTGATCATGTTTTTAACATAGTCGGCGTGGCCTGGGCAGTCTACGTGTGCGTAGTGGCGAGTCGGGGTGTCATATTCAACGTGGGAAGTGTTGATGGTGATACCACGTGCTTTTTCTTCTGGTGCGTTATCGATCTGGTCGAATGCACGAGCAGAACCACCGTAGGTTTTAGCCAGAACGGTAGTGATTGCAGCAGTCAGGGTAGTTTTACCATGGTCAACGTGGCCGATAGTACCAACGTTGACGTGCGGTTTTGTACGTTCAAATTTTTCTTTAGACACGGCTATATTCCTTACTATAGTGCTCTCCCCTGTGGAGAGAGCACGGGACTTAGGTTTTAATCCTGTGGATTACTTACCACGGGCTTCAATAACGGCCTGAGCAACGTTGTTAGGCGCATCATCATACTTCAGGAATTCCATGGTGTATGATGCACGACCTTTGGTCAGAGAACGCAGCTGAGTTGCATATCCGAACATTTCAGACAGCGGAACTTCAGCGTGGATCTTAACGCCAGTTACTTCGGATTCCTGACCACGCAGCATACCGCGACGACGGCTCAAGTCACCGATAACGTCACCGGTGTTCTCTTCAGGAGTTTCTACTTCAACCTTCATGATTGGCTCAAGCAGAACTGGTTTTGCTTTCTTAAAGCCTTCTTTAAAGGCAATAGACGCAGCCAGTTTAAACGCCAGTTCAGAGGAGTCAACGTCGTGGTAAGAACCGAAGTGCAGACGAACACCCATGTCAACAACCGGATAGCCAGCCAGAGGGCCCGCTTTCAGCTGTTCCTGGATGCCTTTATCAACGGCTGGGATGTATTCGCCAGGAATTACACCGCCTTTGATGTCGTTGATGAACTCGTAACCTTTCGGGTTAGAGCCCGGCTCCAGTGGGTACATGTCGATCACAACGTGACCGTACTGACCGCGACCACCAGACTGCTTAGCGTGTTTACCTTCAACATCGGTAACTTTCGCGCGAATCGCTTCGCGGTAAGCAACCTGAGGTTTACCCACGTTCGCTTCAACGTTGAATTCACGCTTCATACGGTCAACGATGATGTCCAGGTGCAGTTCACCCATACCAGCGATGATGGTCTGGTTAGATTCTTCATCAGTCCATACGCGGAATGATGGGTCTTCTTTCGCCAGACGGCCCAGAGCCAGACCCATTTTTTCCTGGTCAGCTTTGGTTTTTGGTTCAACTGCGATGGAGATTACCGGCTCAGGGAATTCCATACGCTCCAGAATGATCGGGTGATCCGGGTCACACAGGGTGTCACCAGTGGTCACGTCTTTCAGACCGATAGCTGCAGCGATGTCGCCCGCACGAACTTCTTTGATCTCTTCACGTTTGTTAGCGTGCATCTGTACGATACGGCCAAAACGTTCACGCGCCGCTTTCACGGAGTTCAGGATGGTGTCACCGGAGTTAACCACACCAGAGTAAACGCGGAAGAAGGTCAGGTTACCCACGAATGGGTCGGTAGCAATTTTGAACGCCAGTGCAGAGAATGGCTCTTCGTCGCTTGCGTGACGCTCAGCCGGAGTATCTTTACCGTCGTCCAGGATGCCGTTGATCGCAGGAACGTCAACTGGGGATGGCAGGTAGTCAACTACCGCATCCAGCATCGCCTGAACACCTTTGTTCTTGAACGCAGAACCACAGGTTACCAGGATGATTTCGTTGTTCAGAACGCGCTGACGCAGAGCTTTTTTGATCTCTTCTTCAGTCAGTTCTTCACCACCCAGGTATTTCTCCATCAGCTCTTCAGAAGCTTCAGCAGCGGATTCGATCAGGTTCTGGTGCCATTCGTCAGCCAGGTCCTGCATTGCAGCTGGGATATCTTCGTATTCGAAGGTAACGCCCTGGTCTGCATCGTTCCAGTTGATGGCTTTCATTTTCACCAGGTCGATAACGCCGGTGAAGCCTTCTTCAGCACCAATTGCCAGCTGCAGCGGAACAGGGTTCGCGCCCAGACGGGTTTTGATCTGGCCAACAACTTTCAGGAAGTTAGCACCCATACGGTCCATTTTGTTAACGAACGCGATGCGTGGAACTTTATATTTGTTCGCCTGACGCCATACGGTTTCAGACTGTGGCTGAACACCACCAACTGCGCAATAAACCATTACCGCGCCGTCAAGAACACGCATGGAACGTTCTACTTCGATGGTGAAGTCAACGTGCCCTGGGGTGTCGATGATGTTTACGCGATGCGGTTCGTACTGCTTAGCCATACCTGACCAGAATGCAGTAGTCGCTGCGGAGGTGATAGTGATACCACGCTCCTGCTCCTGTTCCATCCAGTCCATGGTGGCTGCGCCGTCATGAACTTCACCGATTTTATGGTTTACACCGGTGTAGAACAGAATACGTTCGGTAGTAGTGGTTTTACCGGCGTCGATGTGCGCACTGATACCGATGTTACGGTAGCGTGCGATGGGTGTTGTACGAGCCATTTGATTCCTCGTTTATATCTTTAGGCGTTCAGTTAAGTTACCCAGAGCGGGCGGCTTCTCTGAAGCGCCCGCCTGGTGACTAATACTCCGAAGGGATTACCAACGGTAGTGTGCGAACGCCTTGTTGGCTTCTGCCATACGGTGAACGTCTTCACGTTTCTTAACTGCAGTACCTTTGTTGTCTGCAGCATCAGAAAGTTCGTTCGCCAGACGCAGAGCCATGGATTTATCACCGCGTTTACGAGCAGCTTCAACGATCCAACGCATTGCCAGAGCATTACGACGAACCGGACGAACTTCAACTGGAACCTGATAAGTAGAACCACCAACGCGGCGGGACTTAACTTCTACGGTTGGGCGAACGTTGTCGAGAGCGACTTCGAAAGCTTCCAGTTCATTTTTACCAGAACGCTGAGCCAGGGTCTCAAGCGCGCTGTATACGATTGCTTCTGCAGTAGATTTTTTACCATCTACCATCAGGATATTTACAAATTTTGCCAGCAGTTCTGATCCGAATTTCGGATCTGGAAGAATTTTACGCTGACCAATAACGCGACGACGTGGCATGGGAATACTCCGTTGTTAATTCAGGATTGTCCAAAACTCAAAGAGTTTAGTTTGACATTAAGATAAATCAGTTTGGCCTTACTTAACGGAGAACCATTAAGCCTTAGGACGCTTCACGCCGTACTTGGAGCGAGCCTGCTTACGGTCTTTAACACCTGAGCAGTCGAGCGCACCACGAACGGTGTGGTAACGAACACCCGGAAGGTCTTTAACACGACCGCCACGGATCAGGATCACGGAGTGCTCCTGCAGGTTGTGACCTTCACCACCGATGTAGGAAGTCACTTCGAAACCGTTAGTCAAACGCACACGGCATACTTTACGCAGTGCGGAGTTTGGTTTTTTAGGAGTGGTGGTATATACACGAGTACATACGCCACGTTTCTGCGGGCAGGCTTCCAGCGCAGGCACGTTGCTCTTTGCAACTTTGCGTGCGCGTGGTTTGCGTACCAGCTGGTTAACTGTTGCCATTAAATAGCTCCTGGTTTTAGCTTTTGCTTCGTAAACACGTAATAAAACGACCTCATACAATATGAGGACGCGAAATTTTAGGGCTACGTCGAAAAGGTGTCAAGAAATATACAGCGATCTCAAATCACCAGTTCATTTGACTGGCGTGCGTCACAGTAAGATTGACGAAATCAGTATAGCCAACCACGTCAATTTTGGCTGAAATTTGACCAGAAAGACCCCGCGCATCCAGATCGTCCTTCAGCGCAGAGACTGTTATGGGGGCATTCGTGAGAATTTCAACGAAACGACTGCCGTCCAGTGCGGCAAGCACACCATCCTGAATCAGCAGCAGGTCATCACCTTCGCGCAGCATACTCAGTAACGCGTCGATATCACATTGCCACGGTGAATGGCTCAGAGTATGGAGCATGTCAGCCTCAGAAAGTCAGAACGGTGTCGTAGTGGGAAAGGTGTTCGCGCAATGCAGCAGAAGACAAGACTGTCACATCCAGCACGAAAGGCGTTGCCTCGTTTAGGCCGCGCGCAGCCAGGGAGTCGGCACAGACATAGAAGGTTTCGATATCGTAAAGCGGTAACACTTTGAACGTCGCGATGTAATCACGCGCCAGAATGGCCTGAGGCTGTTGCCCCGCCAGAAGCTGAAATACGCCGTCGCCCAAAAAGAAGACACCGATATCTTCGGTCAATGCTGAGGTCGCGAGCAGCGCATCCAGCCCTTCTCTGCCGGACGCATTGCCGTGCGGTGCGGAGGAAAAAACAAACGCGACACGCTTCATCAGAATTGCACCACTCTGTCGCAGGTTAATGCCGCCTGTGCCAGTGCACCCAGGCCACTCAACGAAAAGCCGGGCTGCAGGTTAGAACCCGATAAACCAAGACGTGCGGCTTCGGTTGCATCGGTCACCCCGCGACGCAGTGCCGCCGCCACGCAGATGTGCAGTTCTACGCCCTGCTTTTCGTTTAATGCCTGCCAGGCGCGCACCAGATCGAATTCGTCGCTCGCCGGTGACATAAACTGATTCGCGTTATACACCCCTTCCCGATAGAAGAAGACGCTCACTAGCTCATGTCCGGCCGCCAGTAGCGCATGCGCAAACTGCAGCGCGCTGCTGGCCTGCTGAGTGCCGTACGCCGGGCCTGTCACCATTAACGCAAAACGCATTACTTGTCTTGTCCCTGGAAATCGCCGCTTTTGAACTGGCGAATATAGAGGTAGACCGTGTGCTTGGAGATGTTCAGACGATCGGCCACCTGGTTGATGGCGTCTTTAATATCAAAAATCCCTTTTTCGTAGAGATTGAGCACGATCTGGCGATTCTTGGCGTTGTTCGAGACGTTGCGATCGGCATTCACCTCTTCAATCGTAAACTCAAGCGTCTGGGTCACCAGATCTTCAACGGAGGAGGCAAAGTTAACAGAAGAGCCAACGTCCGGCGTTTCTGGTGGAATAAAGGTGCTCATGATTTGCGAGAATGGCACATCAAGGTTCATGTTGATGCACAGCAGCCCAATAACACGATGCTCGCGGTTTCGAATCGCGATGGTTTCTGATTTCATCAGCACGCCGCTTTTGGCGCGGGTGAAATAGCATTTTGAGACGCTGCTGTCCGCGCCGGTCATGTCATGCAGCATACGCAATGCAAGGTCGGTAATTGGCGAACCAATTTTACGGCCAGTATGCTCACCATTCGCAATGCGGATGGCGGAACACTTCAGATCTTGCAGGGAGTGCAATACGATTTCGCAGTGGGAGCCAATGAGCATCGCTAACCCGTCCACTACCGCTTCGTAGGATTTCAGAATATCGAAGTCGGTCTGATCGAAAGGACGTTGATCCAGCAAATCAAGTTCACTGGTTTCGTTGGTTAAAAGCGACCTGGACATGAAAAAAACACTCCTTTTCAGGAGCCTGTCGTTAGGTTTTCAGGGCAGGCTCATTATCTACACGGACAACTAAATTAATACAGCGTGCGTAGCGCTTTCCAGTGTTAATTATATCTGCCCCACAATAAAAAAACCGCCGCCTGAAAGGCGGCGGTTTTTTTCAACATTACTTCTTAGCAGCAGCGGCTTTATCGTCAGCCGGTGCGTCTGCTTTCGCATCCGCTTTCGGTGCCGGTTTGATATCCAGCAGCTCTACGTCAAAGACCAGCGTAGAGTTGGCAGGGATACCCGGAACGCCGGTTTTGCCATAGGCCAGATCCGGTGGGATAACCATCTTGATCTTGCCGCCTTTCTTGATGTTTTTCAGGCCTTCAGTCCAGCCAGGGATCACACCATCCAGACGGAAGGAGAGCGGCTCACCGCGGGTGTAAGAGTTATCGAACTCTTTACCGTCGATCAGCGTACCTTTGTAGTTCACAACAACGGTGTCGCTGTCTTTAGGCGCATCGCCGGTGCCTTCTTTCTCAACTTTGTACACCAGGCCGGTAGAAGAGGTTTTCACACCTTTCTCTTTGGCAAAGGTATCGCGGTAGGCTTTGCCTTTCGCTTCGTTGTCTTTAGCGTCCGCGTCCATCTTGGTCTGCGCGGCACCCTTCACGCGCGCTTCGAACGCCTGCAGAGTCTGTTCAATTTCCTGGTCAGACAGCTTGCTCTTATCTGCAAATGCGTCCTGAACGCCCGCGATCAGCTGAGCTTTATCCAGTTTGATGCCCAGTTTCTCTTGTTCTTTCAGAGAGTTTTCCATGTAGCGACCCAGAGATGCGCCCAGTGCGTAGGCGGATTTCTGGTCGTCATTTTTGAACGCCGCTTTGCTGTCTGCAGTGGCAGCAGGCTTCGCAGCAGTATCAGCAGCGAATGACAGCGGCGCGTTCAGCGCAACAGCCATCGTCGTCGCCAGCAGCGTTACTTTAAACAGTGATTTCATCCATATCTCCAGGGCCTGGGGACTCTCACCCCAGCGTTAAACGTAAATGAGTTACGTACTATAAAACGTTGCGGAAGAAATCTACAGACAGACACTTCCAATTCTCGCCACTTTTCAGACTATTTTTGTTTAAATAAGTTTCCTGCCAAGGGGATGCGGACTGTACTTAAGGATAAACTCAGTTAAACTGCGCCGCCGCAGGGCCATTATGGCGAATCTGAAATAAACGAGGTGAATGATGAAGGATACAGCAATAGAAGCGAGAATGGCTGAGCTGGAAAGCCGCCTGGCTTTTCAGGACATCACCATCGAAGAGCTAAACCAGACCGTGACCGCACATGAGCTCGAAATGGCAAAACTGCGGGATCATATGCGCCTGCTGACGGAAAAGCTGAAGGCCACGCAGCCGTCAAACATTGCCTCTCAGTCAGAAGAGACGCCACCTCCTCATTATTGAGGCGTAAAAAAAGCGGGATTATCCCGCTTTTTTTGTGCCCGGTGGCGCGAAGCTTACCGGGCCTACATACCAAATACCCTATGGATTTCGAGTCGCAGGAAGGCGGCAAGCTTGAAAACCCCCGGGAGCATAGATAACTATGTGACCGGGGTTTGAAAGCGCAGCCAACGCACCTGCGGCTTGAAAGACGACGGGTATTAGTGGCAACCGCAGCCGCCGTTACCGCAACCACCTTTACCGTGGTCGTGACCATGGTCGTGATCGTGGCCACCGCAGCAGCCGTCGTGGCCGTGATCGTGGTCATGGTCGTGACCGTGCGCACCGTGAACGTGGCCATGAGCCAGCTCTTCTTCGGTAGCTTCACGGATCGCAACAACTTCTACGTTGAACTTCAGGTTCTGGCCAGCCAGCATGTGGTTACCGTCAACCACGACGTGGTCATCTTCCACTTCGGTGATTTCAACAGGAACCGGGCCCTGGTCAGTTTCAGCCAGGAAGCGCATGCCAACCTGCAGTTCGTCAACGCCCATGAACACGTCTTTAGGAACGCGCTGAACCAGGTTGTCGTCATACTGACCGTAAGCGTCGTTCGCGCCTACAGCAACGTCAAATTTGTCGCCAACTTCATGACCTTCCAGCGCGTTTTCCAGGCCAGAAATCAGGGAACCGTGACCATGCAGATAGTCAAGCGGCGCACTCACCGGAGACTCATCAACCAACACACCGTCTTCTGTACGTACCTGATAGGCCAGGCTGACCACCAGGTCTTTTGCTACTTTCATGATATCTCCTGAGCGTGGGAAAATTGCTGGCGCAGATTGTAGCGGAAATCTGCACCCGTGTACCCTTTAGCTTAAAAAAACTCAGGGCATATCGCTAGTCCGGATGAAAAATCCCGATAACTTGCTCTTCTTTGCGAACGTGATCGCGGGCCTCTTTATCGGCCTCACGCATCTGGTGACCGCACTTAACACACTCAACAACATCAACATTATTTTCCCGCCACATCGCCAGGGTATCTTGCGCCTGGCAGGTCGGGCATTTGGCACCCGCGATAAAGCGTTTACGTACAGCCATCTTTCGTTACCCTTTATTCAAATTCATCCCAGCCATCAAGCTGGCGTCGTTCCTGTTGCATCTCTCGCTGGAAGATCTCCTCCAGCTCGCGACGCGCTTCCCGCACGCGGGAGATCTGCGCCGTATCGGTATGTACCGGCATCAGCTCGCGCAACATCCGCATATCCAGCCGGCGGAAGTGCATCTGGGCGCGCTGCGCCTGATGCGGATGCATGCCAAGCGAGATCAGCGCCTTACGGCCCAGCTCCAGCGCACTGGAGAACGTCTCACGGGAGAAGTGTTTCACACCCGCCTGCAACAATTCGTGAGCTTCAACACGTCCCCGCGCGCGCGCCAGAATATGCAGATGCGGGAAATGCTGCTGGCACAGATCCACCAGCTTCATCGTGTCTTCCGGATCGTTACAGGTAATCACGATGGACTCTGCCGCTTCCGCCCCCGCCGAGCGCAGCAGCTCGAGCTGGGTCGCATCGCCGTAGTAAACCTTGTAGCCATATTTACGCATCAGGTTGACCGCGCTGATATCCCGCTCCAGTACCGTAATGCGCATTTTGTTCGCCATCAGCAGGCGTCCAATCACCTGTCCAAAACGGCCAAAGCCCACCACAATCACCTGCGGCTTATCGTCTTCCACCCACGGCGCTTCGTCTTCATCGTCATTTGGGTTCAGGCGACGCGACAGCAGTTTATCCACCAGCTTCATCAGCAGCGGCGTGGTCATCATAGACAGCGTGACCGTCACCAGCAAAAGCGCCATCTGATCGTCTTTAAACAGCTTCTGGGAGGATGCGGTCGAGAACAGCACAAACGCGAACTCGCCTCCCTGGCTTAACACGCTGGCAAACTGCATGCGTTCCGAACTGCGCAGCCCGTAGATACGTGACATGACGTACAGCACCAGCATCTTCACCGCCACCAGGATGGCGACGCTCACTACTACCCACAGCAGATGGGTATAGAGCACGCCAAGGTTGAGCGCCATCCCCACAGAAATAAAGAACAGGCCTAGCAGCAGCCCTTTGAAGGGATCGATGGCAATTTCCAGCTCGTGCCGATACTCGCTCTCCGCCAGCAGCACCCCGGCGATGAAGGTCCCGAGCGCCATCGACAGCCCCAGCGCGTCCATAAACAACGCAGATCCCAGCACCAGCAGCAGCGTCGCGGCGGTAAACACCTCGCGAACGCCAGACGCGGCAATAAAGCGGAACACGGGACGTAGCAGGAAACGACCGCCAATCAGCATGCCCGCGAAGGCCAGCACCTTCATGGCGATTTTAGCCCAGTCGAAGTGATCGTCCCCGGACCCCGCCAGCAGCGGCACCAGCGCCAGCGCCGGGATCACCGCCAAATCCTGGAACAGCAGCACCGAAAAGCCCAGCTGACCGGCTTCGTTGCGATTCATCCCTTTATCGCGCATCAGCTGCAGCGCCATCGCCGTCGACGACATCGCAAGGCCTATCCCGCCAATCACCGCCGCCTGCCATGAAAAGTGGGTCAGCATTAACAGGCCACCCAGGATCGCGGCGCTGAACAACACCTGCGCGGCGCCCACGCCAAAGATAGAGCGTCGGAGCTGCCACAATTTCGAAGGATTCAGCTCCAGGCCGATGATGAACATCAGGAACACCACGCCCAGCTCGGAGAAATGGAGGATCTCATCGACATCGCTGATGAATCCCAGCCCCCAGGGACCAATCGCGATCCCCGCCAGCAGATACCCCAGCACCGCACCGATACCAATACGGGCTGCAAGCGGCACCGCGACGACGGCCGCAAATAAAAACAGCACCCCGGCGAGGAGTAAATTCGATCCTTCCATTAACGACCTCCTGCCGGAATGGGCGACGCCAGCCATTCACCGTAGGCTCTGGCGTGGCTTGCCAGCTCTTTCGGATCCTGACGCCGCGCCCAGTAGACAATAATCGGGCTCATCCAGTGCATACGGCACATGGCCGCCGTCAGCTCGAAAGGCCTGAGGATATCGCTCATCGGATAGCGGTTCAGCCCGTCGTGACGGTAAGCGCTTTCGGGTTCACCGGTCGTAATCACACTACGCCAGTACTTTCCCGCCAGCTGGTTGCCCCCCACCCCGCTGGAGAAGCCCCGGCTCAGCACGCGGTCCAGCCACTCTTTCAGCAGTGCCGGACAGCTATAGGTATAAAGCGGATGCTGGAACACAATCACGTCATGCTGACGCAGCAGCTCCTGCTCGTAAGGGATATCAATAAAGAAATCAGGGTAGTGTGCGTAGAGATCGTGCACCGTTACGTTACTAAGCTGTGTGGCCGGCTTAAGCAGCACCCGGTTTGCCACCGAGTCCTGAGATTCCGGATGGGCATACAGCAGCAGCACTTTTGCTGTCTGAGACATCATTCCCCTCCCGGTCTTGTTTCTGTTTTTGTGTATCGTCGCTGTTTTGGGCTACCATGGCGGCCCGGTGCGGAAAATGGCCCACACCTTACATTATCATAATGACAAATTAACATAGTCGGAACATACGGCGCTTCTATGATTGTTTTCTCCTCGTTACAAATTCGTCGCGGCGTGCGCGTCCTGCTGGATAACGCCACTGCTACCATCAACCCGGGCCAAAAAGTGGGTCTGGTCGGCAAAAACGGCTGCGGTAAATCCACCCTGCTGGCGCTGCTGAAAAACGAGATTAGCGCGGATGGCGGTAACTTTACCTTCCCGGGGAACTGGCAGCTCGCCTGGGTAAACCAGGAGACGCCGGCGCTGAGCGAACCGGCACTCGACTATGTTATCGACGGCGACCGTGAATACCGCAAGCTCGAAGCGGAACTTCATTCTGCTAACGAGCGCAACGACGGTCACGCCATCGCCACCGTTCACGGCAAGCTGGACGCCATCGACGCGTGGACCATTCGCTCCCGCGCCTCCAGCCTGCTGCACGGCCTGGGCTTCAGCAACGAACAGCTGGAACGCCCGGTCAGCGACTTCTCCGGCGGCTGGCGTATGCGCCTCAATCTGGCGCAGGCGCTGATCTGCCGCTCTGACCTGCTGTTGCTCGACGAACCGACCAACCACCTCGATCTCGATGCGGTTATTTGGCTGGAGAAGTGGCTCAAGAGCTATCAGGGCACTCTGATTCTGATCTCCCACGACCGCGACTTCCTTGACCCGGTGGTGGATAAAATTATTCATATCGAACAGCAAACGATGTTCGAGTACACCGGCAACTACAGCTCCTTCGAGCGCCAGCGCGCGACGCGTCTCGCCCAGCAGCAGTCCATGTACGAAAGCCAGCAGCAGCGCGTCGCGCATCTGCAGAGCTTCGTGGATCGCTTTAAGGCCAAAGCCTCAAAAGCCAAGCAGGCCCAGAGCCGCATCAAGATGCTGGAACGCATGGAGATGATCGCCCCGGCGCACGTGGATAACCCGTTCCACTTCAGCTTCCGCGAGCCGGAAAGCCTGCCTAACCCGCTGCTGAAAATGGAAAAAGTCAGCGCTGGCTATGCCGACCGCATTATTCTCGACTCCATCAAGCTCAACCTGGTGCCGGGTTCCCGCATTGGCCTGCTGGGGCGTAACGGCGCCGGTAAATCGACGCTGATCAAACTGCTGGCGGGCGAGCTTAACCCGGTCAGCGGTGAAATTGGTCTGGCGAAGGGCATCAAGCTGGGTTACTTCGCCCAGCATCAGCTGGAATTTTTACGCGCGGATGAATCGCCAATTCAGCACCTAGCGCGTCTTGCGCCGCAGGAGATGGAGCAGAAGCTGCGCGACTATCTCGGCGGCTTCGGCTTCCAGGGCGATAAGGTGACTGAAAACACCGAGCGCTTCTCCGGCGGCGAAAAGGCCCGTCTGGTGCTGGCGCTGATCGTCTGGCAGCGCCCGAACCTGCTGCTGCTCGATGAACCGACCAACCACCTGGATCTCGACATGCGTCAGGCGCTGACCGAAGCGCTGATTGAGTTCGAAGGCGCGCTGGTGGTGGTTTCGCACGACCGTCACCTGATCCGCTCCACCACGGACGATCTCTATTTAGTGCACGGCGGCAAAGTCGAACCGTTCGACGGCGATCTGGAAGACTATCAGCAGTGGCTGACGGACGTGCAGAAGCAGGAAAACCAGCCGGAAGAGTCAGCGAAAGACAACGCCAACAGCGCGCAGGCGCGTAAAGATCAGAAGCGCCGTGAGGCGGAGCTGCGCACCCAGACGCAGCCCCTGCGTAAAGAGATTACCCGTCTCGAAAAAGAGATGGAAAAACTCAACGCCACGCTGGCTATCGTTGAAGAGAAGCTCGGCGATAGCGGCCTGTATGACCAGAGCCGCAAAGCGGAGCTGACCGACTGCCTGCAAACCCAGGCGAAGACCAAATCCAGTCTCGAAGAGTGCGAGATGGCCTGGCTCGACGCGCAGGAACAGCTGGAAGCGATGCTGCAGGCTGACTGACCTGTTTACCCCGTTTGAAGAATAGAATCCGTACCGGGTTCGGAAATCCAGCTTAAACGGGGTACAATTCGGAAAGTATCGTAAATTTCCGACAAGAATCAGCATCGCGCTTATGACCCAAATCATTCCATCAGACTTCGACATTGCGGCCGAAGACAGCACTGAGTTCGTGCCTATGCGCGGCGTGGCCAATCCCCATTTGCAGACCATGCTGCCGCGACTGATCCGCCGCAAGGTTCAGTTCACCCCGCACTGGCAACGGCTTGACCTGCCAGACGGTGATTTTCTGGATCTCGCCTGGAGCGAAGCGCCTGAACAGGCTCGCCATAAGCCGCGTCTGGTGGTTTTCCACGGTCTGGAAGGCAGCCTGCACAGCCCGTATGCGCATGGGCTAATTGAGGCGGCAAAAGCGCGCGGCTGGCTCGGCGTGGTGATGCATTTTCGCGGCTGCAGCGGTGAACCGAATCGTCAGAAACGCATTTATCACTCGGGTGAAACCGAAGACGGGACGTGGTTTTTACACTGGCTGCGGGAAAATTATGGCACCGTGCCAACGGCCGCCGTGGGCTACTCGCTGGGCGGGAATATGCTGGCCTGTCTGCTGGCCAAAGAGGGTGAAAGCGTACCGCTGGATGCCGCCGTCATTGTCTCCGCGCCGTTTATGCTCGAGCAGTGCAGCTACCACATGGATAAAGGCTTTTCCCGCGTCTACCAGCGCTACCTGCTCAACCTGCTGAAGGCCAACGCGGCGCGTAAGCTGAAGGCCTACCCGGATACCCTGCCGGTAAGCCTGCGCCAGCTGAAAAAGGTGCGTCGTATCCGCGAGTTCGACGACCTGATCACCGCGAAAATCCACGGCTTCGCCGATGCGATTGACTATTATCGTCAGTGCAGCGCCATGCCGCTGCTCAGCAAGATCACGCAGCCGACGCTGATTATTCATGCCAAAGATGACCCGTTTATGGATCATCACTCGATCCCCGCTCAGGAATTCCTGCCCGACAACGTTCACTATCAGTTGACCGAGCATGGCGGCCACGTCGGGTTTATCGGGGGCACGCTGCGCCGCCCGAAAATGTGGCTTGAGGCGCGAATTCCTGACTGGCTGACCCCTTATCTGGACGGTGCAAAATGATTATTCCCTGGCAGGATCTGGCTCCCGAAACGCTCGATAATCTGATTGAAAGCTTTGTATTACGCGAAGGCACCGATTATGGTGAACAGGAACGCTCGCTTGAGCAAAAGGTCAACGATGTTAAGCGCCAGCTGAAAAGCGGCGACGTGGTGCTGGTGTGGTCAGAACTGCATGAGACGGTCAATATCATGCCCCGCAACGCGTTTCACGGCTGATCTTCCACCCTTTTCAGTCAGGGAGTTGCTATGTCTGCCAGACATCCGGTTATTGCCGTTACGGGGTCGAGTGGTGCGGGAACCACCACCACCAGCCTCGCATTTCGCAAGATTTTCGCCCAGCTGAATCTCCGTGCGGCGGAGGTCGAAGGCGACAGCTTTCACCGCTACACGCGTCCGGAGATGGACATGGCCATTCGTAAGGCGCGCGATTCGGGTAAACACATCAGCTACTTCGGCCCGGAGGCCAATGACTTTGGCCTGCTGGAACAAACCTTTATAGAGTACGGTAAGAGCGGCAAAGGGCAGTCCCGCAAGTATCTGCACACCTATGATGAAGCCGTACCCTGGAATCAGGTGCCGGGAACCTTTACCCCGTGGCAGCCGCTGCCGGAACCTACCGACGTCCTGTTTTACGAAGGATTGCACGGCGGCGTGGTCACGCCTCAACACGACGTGGCGCGCCACGTGGATCTGCTGGTCGGCGTGGTCCCTATCGTTAACCTGGAGTGGATCCAGAAGCTGACGCGCGACATGAGCGAGCGCGGCCATTCGCGAGAGGCGGTGATGGACTCCGTGGTGCGCTCCATGGAGGATTACATTAACTTCCTGACGCCGCAGTTCTCCCGCACCCATATCAACTTCCAGCGCGTGCCGACGGTGGATACCTCGAACCCGTTTGCCGCTAAAAGCATCCCGTCGCTGGATGAGAGCTTTGTGGTGATCCATTTCCGCAATCTCGAAGGTATTGATTACCCCTGGCTGCTGGCAATGCTGCAGGGCTCGTTTATTTCACACATGAATACGTTAGTCGTGCCGGGCGGAAAAATGGGGCTGGCGATGGAGCTCATCATGACGCCGCTGGTGGAGCGACTGATGGAAGGGAAGCAGATCGCGTGAGCATGTTCCCTCTCCCTGTGGGAGAGGGTTAGGGTGAGGGCATCAACACGCACGATGCACCATCAATCACGCCTCGCTCACTTCATACGAATGCGTGATTTTTACCGCTTTCTCCAGCATTAACGCCACAGAGCAGTACTTCTCCGCAGACAGGTCCACCGCACGCGAGACCGCCGCGTCTTTCAGCTTTTTACCGGTGACCACAAAGTGCAGGTTAATATGGGTGAACAGGCGTGGCGCCTCTTCGCGACGTTCTGACGTGAGTTTAACCTCACAATCCGTCACGTCATGACGTCCTTTTTGCAGAATCGACACCACATCAATTGCGCTGCATCCGCCTGCCGCCATCAGCACCATTTCCATTGGGCTGGGTGCTTTATCGCCGGAGTTACCGTCCATCAAAATCTGGTGTCCTGACGCGGACTCGCCCAGGAACGTTAAACCTTCAACCCATTTCACGCGCGCTTGCATATTCATTAACTCCAACGTTGCATTTTTGGTGACAGATTACGCGTGCGTTACATTTATCGCAATGGAAGGCGACCTGCATCATGCTGAAGCGAGACACCAGGAGACACGCGGCGAAAGCTATGCTAAAACACTCAGGATGCTACAGTAATACATTGACGTTACACGTGTATGCAGAGGACATCAAACTTTACTGGCTGCGAAACGTTACGGTAGCCGACTTCCCAGGGTATGGGTAAGAATTCGATTGCAACCCCAGAGTCCGGATGCATCTGATGACTCTGGTGACAGCTTATAACAGAGGATAACAGCGCATGGTGCTTGGCAAACCGCAAACAGACCCGACTCTCGAATGGTTCTTGTCTCATTGCCACATTCATAAGTACCCATCGAAGAGCACGCTGATTCACCAGGGTGAAAAAGCGGAAACGTTGTATTACATCGTTAAAGGCTCGGTGGCAGTGCTGATCAAAGATGAAGAAGGGAAAGAGATGATCCTTTCTTATCTGAACCAGGGCGATTTCATCGGTGAACTGGGCCTGTTTGAAGAGGGCCAGGAACGTAGCGCCTGGGTTCGAGCAAAGACAGCATGTGAAGTGGCTGAAATTTCTTACAAGAAGTTCCGTCAGCTGATTCAGGTTAACCCTGACATCCTGATGCGTCTTTCTTCCCAGATGGCGCGCCGTCTGCAGGTCACGTCAGAGAAAGTGGGTAACCTCGCCTTCCTGGACGTTACCGGCCGTATCGCACAAACCCTGTTGAACCTGGCGAAACAGCCAGACGCCATGACCCACCCGGACGGCATGCAAATTAAAATTACCCGTCAGGAAATTGGTCAGATCGTCGGTTGCTCCCGTGAAACAGTGGGCCGTATCCTGAAAATGCTGGAAGATCAAAACCTGATCTCCGCCCACGGTAAAACCATCGTGGTCTACGGAACGCGTTAATTCCGCTTAAACGGCGTGCCATCGCAAGGTGTCACGCCGTTTTTGTCTCTACTCCCCATGTGGCGCAGGCTGATCTATCACCCGGAAGTTAACTACGCACTGCGGCAAACGCTGGTGTTGTGTCTTCCTGTGGCCATAGGCCTGATCCTCGGACATCTTCAGCAAGGCCTGCTGTTTTCCCTCGTGCCCGCCTGCTGCAACATTGCCGGTTTGGACACGCCGCATAAGCGTTTTTTCAAACGCCTGATCGTTGGTGGCTGCCTGTTTGCGGGCTGTAGCCTCGCCGTACAACTCCTGCTTGCCCGGGATATCCCGCTGCCGCTGATCCTGACCGTACTGGCGATGACCCTTGGCGTCACGGCGGAAATCAGTTCGCTGCACGCTCGCCTGCTTCCCGCCTCGCTGATTGCGGCCATTTTCACGCTGAGCCTCGCCGGGAACATGCCGGTGTGGGAGCCACTGCTGATCTACGCCCTGGGGACATTATGGTACGGGCTGTTTAACTGGTTTTGGTTCTGGCTGTGGCGTGAGCAGCCGCTGCGTGAATCCCTGAGCCTGCTCTATGTGCAGCTTGCGGATTACTGCGAAGCCAAATACACCCTGCTCACCCAGCATACCGACCCGGAAAAATCCTTACCGCCGCTGCTGACGCGCCAGCAGAAGGTGGTGGATCTCATAAGCCAGTGCTATCAGCAGCTGCATATGCTCGCCGCCAACAAGAACCACGAGTACAAGCGGCTGCTGCGCACCTTCCAGGTCGGGCTGGATCTACAGGAGCATATCTCCGTTAGCCTTCACCACCCGCAGGAGGTGCAAAAGCTGGTCGAGCGCAGCCACGCCGAAGCGGTGATCCGCTGGAACGCGCAGACCGTCTCGGCACGCCTGCGGGTGCTGGCCGACGATATTCTCTACCACCGCTACCCCACGCGCTTTAACATGGAAAAACAGCTGGGCGCGCTGGAGAAAATCGCCCGTCAGCATCCCGATAACCCGGTCGGCCAGTTTGCCGCCTGGCACTTCAGCCGCATCGCCCGCGTGTTGCGCACCCAGCGCCCGCTTTATCCCCGCGACCTGATGGCGGATAAGCAAAAACGGCTTCCGCTATTGCCCGCGCTCAAAAGCTATCTTTCTCTTAAATCGTCCGCCCTGCGCAACGCCGCAAGGATTAGCGTTATGCTCAGTACCGCCAGCCTGATGGGCATGGCGCTGCATCTGCCGAAACCGTACTGGATCTTAATGACCGTGCTGTTTGTCACCCAGAACGGCTACGGCGCCACGCGGGTGCGTATTCTGCATCGGGCTGGCGGAACGCTGGCCGGGCTGATCATTGCAGGCGTGACGCTGCACTTCCACGTGCCGGAAGGCTATACCCTGGCAGGGATGCTGGCGATTACGCTGGTGAGCTACCTGATTATCCGCAAAAACTACGGCTGGGCGATGGTGGGCTTTACGGTGACGGCGGTATATACGCTGCAGTTGCTCACGCTCAATGGCGAACAGTTTATTGTCGCCAGACTGATTGATACCCTGATCGGCTGCCTGATTGCCTTTGGCGGCATGGTCTGGCTGTGGCCGCAGTGGCAGAGCGGGCTGCTGAGGCAGAACGCCCACGACGCGCTGGAAGCCGACCAGCAGGCTATTCGCCTGATCCTGAGCGACGATCCGCAGCCCTCCCCGCTGGCCTATCAGCGGATGAAGGTCAACCAGGCGCACAACGCCCTGTTTAACTCGCTCAACCAGGCGATGCAGGAGCCGGGCTTTAACTCGCACTATCTGGCAGACATGAAGCTCTGGGTGACGCACAGCCAGTTTATCGTCGAGCACATTAACGCCATGACCACGCTGGCGCGCGAGCACACGATGCTGACGCCGGATCTGGCGCAGCGCTATTTGCAGTCGTGTGAAATTGCGTTGCAGAGGTGCCAGCAGCGTCTGGAGTATGACGCGCCGGGCGAGTCGGGCGACTCAAACATTCTGGAAGCGCCGGAGACGTTGACCCACGGGCCAATGAGCACCCTGGAGCAGCATTTACAGCGCGTTCTGGGGCATCTGAACACCATGCACACCATTTCGTCGGTGGCATGGCGTCAGCGTCCGCATCACGGCATTTGGTTAACGCGCCGGCTAAAGCGAACCGAGTATTAGCCTTTTACGATCTTCTCGACCGCCGCGGCAAAGCGGGTTAAACCGTCTTCGATGTCTTTGTCTTCTACCACCAGCGACGGCGCAAAGCGCATCACGTCAGGCCCGGCATTAAGCACCATCACCCCTTCGTGGGCGGCGGCGTGCAGGAAGTCGCGCGCCCGGCCTTTGTACTGCGGCTTCAGCTCGGCGCCAATCAACAGCCCCATCCCGCGAATTTCGCTGAACACATCGTACTGTTCATCAATCTTTTGCAGGTGTTTTACGAACAGCTCGCGCTTCGCGCTCACGGCGTTCAACACCTCCGGCGTGTTGATAATGTCGAATGCGGCACCCGCCACGGCGCTCGCCAGCGGGTTACCGCCGTAGGTGGAACCGTGAGAACCGACGTGGAACGCGGAGGCGATCTCCTGCGTCGTCAGTACCGCACTCACCGGGAAACCGCCGCCGAGCGCTTTGGCGCTGGTCAGGATGTCCGGCGTCACGCCGTAGTGCATATAAGCGAACAGATCGCCGGTACGCCCCATCCCGCACTGCACTTCATCAAAGACCAGCAGCGCCTGATGCTCGTCGCACAGCGCGCGCAGCCCTTTCAGGAATTCCGGAGTTGCCGCCGTCACGCCGCCTTCACCCTGGATAGGCTCGACCACCACCGCGCAGGTGTGGTCGTCCATGACCGCTTTCACCGCGTGCAGATCGTTAAACGGTACGTGGACGATGTCGGCCGGTTTCGGGCCAAACCCGTCGGAATACTTCGGCTGGCCGCCAACGGAGACGGTAAAGAAGGAGCGTCCGTGGAAGGCATTGTGGAAGGCGATGATTTTGGTTTTGTACGGGCTGTGGCGCGTTGTCGCGTAGTAGCGCGCCAGCTTAAACGCAGTTTCGTTGGCTTCAGTGCCGGAGTTCATAAACAGCACGCGCTCGGCAAAGGTCGCATCGATGATCTTGCGGCCCAGGCGCAGCGCCGGTTCGTTGGTGAACACGTTGCTGGTATGCCACAGGGTTTCGCCCTGGGTTTTCAGCGCCTCAACCAGCGCGGGATGGCAATGACCCAGCGCAGTGACCGCAATACCGCCCGCGAAATCCACATACTCTTTACCCTGCTGATCCCAGACGCGGCTGCCTTTTCCCTTCACCGGGATAAACTCAGCCGGTGCATAAATCGGCAGGATCACTTCATCAAATGTCGCGCGGGTAATTGCTGGTTGTTCAGTTGCCATGTCATGACCATCCATTTTTATGTCACAGTGATTGTGAAAATATAATCACAAAATATGCATAAAAAATCACAGCAAGGCAACAGATATTCAGCGATTGAGGAAATTTGCCAGCAGCGCGTGCCCCTGCTCGCTGAGGATGCTTTCCGGGTGGAACTGCACGCCTTCGAGGTCCCATTCGCGGTGGCGAATCCCCATGATCTCCTGCGTATCGCTCCAGGCGGTCACCTCAAAGCAGTCGGGCAGCGTAGACGGGTCAATCACCAGGGAATGGTAGCGCGTCACGGTTAACGGGTTATTGAGCCCCGTGAATACCCCGGTGCCGGCGTGGGTGACCGGAGAGGTTTTACCGTGCATCACTTTCGCGGCGCGCACGATGGTGGCACCAAACGCCTGAGCAATCGCCTGATGGCCCAGGCAGACACCCAGTATCGGCAGCTTGCCGGCAAAGTGCTGGATCACATCCAGAGAAATACCCGATTCCGACGGCGTACACGGCCCCGGAGAAATCACGATTTTCTGCGGAGCCAGCGTCCCGATATCGGCCAGTCCGATCTCGTCGTTACGGCGGACAACCACCTCTGCACCCAGTTCACAAAAATACTGGTAAAGGTTCCAGGTGAAGGAATCGTAGTTATCAATCAGCAGAATCATGGCGGCTCCCGAAAAAAATGCCGCCCTATTCTACTCAGATTCCCGCGCTTCGCTCACTACTTTGGCAAAGATAGCGTTGAGCGCGGTTAAATCTCCCGTTGCGCCGCTTCGGTTAGCCGTCACCCACTGGTCGGGATCGATATCGCGCCAGTCCAGCGAGTAGCCCGCGTGGAGCGCCAGCTGCTCGAAGAAAACGCGCTGGGCAATACCGTTGCCGCGCATAAACGGATGCAGCATGTTGATTTCGCAGTAATAGTGGCTAACCCGGTCAACAAACGCCGCTTTCTCAAGACCCACGAGATACTTTTCGCTTTCCAGCGCCGCCATCAGCTCGTTGCCCATCTTCTCGATGTATTCGAAATGGCAGAAAGGAATATCCCCTTTAAAAATATCGTCGGTACGGAGCTCGCCTGCCCGCTTCATCTCGCTGCGGTACAAATGACGATGAATGAGGCACAGATGGGGCAACCCGGGCGCGGAAGGCCCAAGCTCCAGCGTCTCAATATGGGGCTCTGAGGGACCATTACCTTTTTCAAGGAGACAACTGGCCTGTAAATTGACGTTACGCTGCTGCTCCCAGAGACGGGATTTTTGCTTGTCGGTGAGTTTTTTCACTTAACGCCTCCCTGAATAGTCCGTTTGCCACAAGTATAAGCAGCAAAACGCGCTTTCGCAGGGAGGGCGACATAACGCGGGCAGAAGAAGCCCGCGTTCAGGAGAATTACGGCAGAACTTTTGCGGAGAGGATAACCACCGGTTTTGACGGCACATTCTGGTACGGACCGACGTCGTGAGTAGGCACCTGAGAAATCTTATCGGCCACGTCCATGCCTTTCACAATCTTACCGAAAACGGCATAGCCAAAGTCGCGCTGACCGTGGTCGAGGAAGGCGTTATCCGCCACGTTCAGGAAGAACTGGCTGGTCGCGCTGTCTTTGTCTGCGGTACGCGCCATGGAGATGGTGCCGCGTTTGTTCAGCAGGCCGTTGTCCGCTTCGTTTTTAATAGGCGGGTTTGGCTGCTTCTGCTGCATTTGCTCGTTGAAGCCGCCGCCCTGCACCATAAAGCCTGGGATCACGCGGTGGAAAGTGGTGTTGTTATAGAAACCACTGTTCACATAGTCGAGGAAGTTTTTCACGGAAACAGGGGCTTTCTGGCTATTCAGTTCCAGCTCAATATTCCCGGCAGAGGTGGTCAGCAGAACGTGAGGGTCCCCTTTGGCTGCCAGCGCAGCAGGGGAAACGGCAGAAAGAGCAAACACAGCTGCGACAGCCGCCAGTGTTGATTTGAGCATGAGAATTCCTTAACAAAGCGCAGTATAAAAAGCGAATGGCTTGATTCTAAAGAGCAGTATGAACGGAGACCAGCCTTTTACCTAATTTTACGAAATTGAAACAATTATTACCGCGCAAACGATTGGTTACGCCGTCAATTAATGTGATTTAGATCACACTAAAACCTGCAATGACGTAATCATTGCCCTTAAAAGATAGGAATAGATCACTTTAGCGACTAAAATCTGCCCGCTCTCAGCGCCCCCCGGGCGTTTTTCTTTTTCTGAACAGGCCAGACATGACTAACAGCAATCGCATCAAGCTCACATGGATCAGCTTCTTCTCCTACGCCCTGACCGGCGCGTTGGTGATCGTCACCGGGATGGTGATGGGAAATATCGCAGACTACTTCCAGCTGCCCGTTTCCAGCATGAGTAACACCTTCACCTTCCTCAACGCGGGGATCCTGATCTCCATCTTCCTGAATGCCTGGCTGATGGAAATCGTCCCGCTGAAAACCCAGCTGCGCTTTGGCTTTGTGCTGATGGTTGCCGCCGTGGCGGGCCTGATGCTGAGCCACAGCATCGCCCTGTTCTCCGCCGCCATGTTCGTGCTGGGTCTGGTCAGCGGGATCACCATGTCGATCGGTACGTTCCTGATTACCCATATGTATGAAGGCCGCCAGCGCGGCGCGCGTCTGCTGTTTACCGACTCCTTCTTCAGCATGGCCGGAATGATTTTCCCGATGGTCGCGGCGGTTCTGCTGGCGCGCAGCATTGAGTGGTACTGGGTCTATGCCTGCATCGGCCTGGTCTACGTGGCGATCTTTATTCTGACCTTCGGCTGCGACTTCCCGGTGCTGGGCAAGAAAGCACAAACCACCGCAGAGCCGGTTGCGGAAGAAAAGTGGGGCATCGGCGTGCTGTTCCTCTCCATCGCCGCGCTGTGCTACATCCTGGGCCAGCTGGGCTTTATCTCCTGGGTACCGGAGTACGCGAAAGGTCTGGGCATGAGCCTGAACGATGCGGGTAAACTGGTGAGCGATTTCTGGATGTCTTACATGTTCGGCATGTGGGCGTTTAGCTTCATCCTGCGCTTCTTCGACCTGCAGCGCATTCTGACCGTGCTGGCGGGGCTGGCGACCGTGCTGATGTACCTGTTCATCAACGGTTCACCGGAGCACATGCCGTGGTTCATTCTGACCCTGGGCTTCTTCTCCAGCGCCATTTATACCTCTATCATCACCCTGGGCTCCCTGCAGACCAAAGTGGCCTCGCCGAAGCTGGTTAACTTCGTCCTGACCTGCGGCACCATCGGCACCATGCTGACCTTCGTGGTCACCGGCCCGATCGTCGCCCACAGCGGCCCGCTGGCGGCGCTGCACACCGCGAACGGTCTGTATGCCGTGGTGTTTATCATGTGCTTCGTTCTGGGCTTCGTGACCCGCCACCGCCAGCACAACGCGGCGGCAGCGTCTCACTAACCCCTACGCCCCTTTGCGCTCGGCAGAGGGGCTGTTTCTGGCAAAACTTACCTCTTCTCCTCCGATATCCATCTGGATCCACGTCTGCGCCAGCTGCGTCGTGGCGATCACCCGTCCCTGACGAATCGACCAGCGCACCGGCACCTGGCAGCGCACCGCTTCAAACCCGCTCTCGGCAGGCAGAATAATCAGGTTCGCCGGGTTCCCCGTGGCAATACCGTAATCGCTCAGGCCGAAGGTACGGGCGCTGTTATGGGTGATGAGATTCAGGCCGCTGTCGATTTGCGGATAGCCCATCATCTGACAGACGTGCAGCCCCATATGCAGCACCTGCAGCATGTTGCCGGTGCCGAGCGGGTACCACGGGTCGAAGACGTCGTCATGACCGAAGCAGACGTTAATGCCCGCTTCCTGCAGCTCTTTCACCCGAGTGATGCCGCGGCGCTTCGGATAGTCATCAAAGCGCCCCTGCAGATGGATATTGACCAGCGGGTTAGCGACGAAGTTAATCCCCGACATTTTCAGCAGACGGAAGAGCCGCGAGGTGTAAGCGCCGTTGTAGGAGTGCATGGCGGTGGTGTGGCTGGCCGTCACGCGCGGGCCGATACCTGCCTCATACGCCAGCGCTGCCACCGTCTCGACAAACCGCGACTGCTCGTCGTCGATTTCATCGCAGTGGATATCCAGCGGACGGTCATATTTCTTCGCCAGTTCAAAAGCGATATGCAGCGACTGCACGCCATACTCGCGGGTGAACTCGAAGTGCGGGATCGCCCCCACCACGTCGGCCCCCAGCCTTAACGCCTCTTCCAGCAGCGCCGCGCCGTTCGGGTAAGAGAGAATACCTTCCTGCGGGAACGCGACGATTTGCAGCGTCACCCACGGGGCAACCTCCTGCTTCACCTCCAGCATCGCCTTCAGGGCGGTGAGCGTCGGGTCGGAGACATCCACATGGGTACGGACAAACTGGATGCCGTTGGCAATTTGCCACTTCAGCGTTTTCCAGGCGCGCGCTTTAACATCCTCATGGCTGAGCAACGCCTTGCGCTCCGCCCAGCGCTCAATGCCTTCGAACAGCGTGCCGGACTGGTTCCAGTTCGGCTCACCCGCGGTCTGGGTCGTATCAAGATGAATATGCGGCTCAATGAACGGCGGGATCGCAAGCCCGCCGCGCGCGTTCAATACTTCATAACTTTCGGCGTGGGTGTCGTCCATCGGGGTGATGTCACCAAATCGCCCGTTCTCAATGGCGAGCTGCCACAGCCCTTCCTGACCCGGTAAACGAACATTCTGAACAAGCCATAACGGTGTTGTAGACATACCCTTCCCCTAAAAAACGCCGCTGATATTCAGGCGTATCGATTTTGGCAAAACCGCCCCTGATTTGTACACAAATTCAACGAGCACGAAAAGCCTGCGATTTCCGCCACTTATAAAAATCCTGACAAATCAGTTATATACCACCTAAGGAGTAGGCGAAGACGTATTTGATTTGCATCAATAAGCGCCCCTGCTGAATCGTTAAGGTAGGCAATAATAGAAAAGAAATCGAGGCAATAATGAGCAAAGTCAGACTCGCTATCATCGGTAACGGCATGGTCGGCCACCGCTTTATTGAGGATCTTCTCGATAAGGCCGATGCTGAGCAGTTCGATATTACCGTGTTCTGTGAAGAACCCCGCAAGGCGTACGACCGTGTGCACCTGTCTTCCTACTTTTCCCATCATACCGCCGAAGAGCTCTCTCTGGTGCGCGAAGGTTTCTACGAGAAGCATGGCGTAAAAGTGCTGGTGGGCGAACGCGCTATCACCATCAACCGTCAGGAAAAAGTGATCCACTCCAGCGCCGGGCGTACGGTTTTTTACGACAAGCTGATCATGGCGACGGGCTCCTATCCGTGGATCCCGCCGATCAAAGGCTCGGAAACTCAGGATTGCTTCGTCTACCGTACCATTGAAGACCTCAACGCCATCGAATCCTGCGCCCGTCGCAGCCGTCGCGGCGCGGTCGTCGGCGGCGGCCTGCTGGGTCTGGAAGCGGCAGGCGCGCTGAAAAACCTCGGCGTTGAAACCCACGTCATCGAATTTGCCCCGATGCTGATGGCCGAACAGCTCGACCACATGGGCGGTGACCAGCTGCGTCGTAAAATCGAAAGCATGGGCGTGAAGGTTCACACCAGCAAAAACACCAAAGAGATCGTTCAGGAAGGGACTGAAGCGCGCAAAACCATGCGCTTTGCCGATGGCAGCGAGCTGGAAGTGGACTTCATCGTCTTCTCCACCGGTATTCGTCCGCGCGACAAGCTGGCGACCCAGTGCGGGCTGGCCGTGGCGCAGCGCGGCGGGATCATGATCAACGACGCCTGCCAGACCTCCGATCCAGATATCTACGCCATCGGCGAATGCGCCAGCTGGAATAACCGCGTATACGGTCTGGTGGCGCCGGGCTACAAGATGGCGCAGGTCGCCGTGGACCATATCCTCGGCAGCGAAAACGCGTTTACCGGTGCAGACATGAGCGCCAAGCTGAAGCTGCTGGGCGTGGACGTGGGTGGTATTGGCGATGCGCATGGCCGCACGCCCGGCGCTCGCAGCTATGTCTATCTCGACGAAAGCAAAGAAGTCTACAAACGCCTCATCGTCAGCCAGGACAACAAAACCCTGCTCGGCGCGGTGCTGGTGGGCGACACCAGCGACTTCGGCAACCTGCTCCAGCTGGTGCTGAACGCCATCGAACTGCCGGAAAACCCGGACGCGCTGATCCTCCCGGCGCACGCGTCCAGCGGCAAGCCGTCTATCGGCGTGGATAAACTGCCGGACAGCGCGCAGATTTGCTCCTGCTTCGACGTCACCAAAGGCATGCTAATCTCCGCCATCAACAAAGGCTGCCACACAGTTGCGGCGCTGAAAGCGGAAACCAAAGCCGGTACCGGCTGCGGCGGCTGTATTCCGCTGGTCACTCAGGTGCTGAACGCCGAACTGGCGAAACAGGGCATCGAAGTGAACAACAACCTGTGCGAGCACTTCGCGTATTCTCGCCAGGAGCTGTATCACCTGATCCGCGTGGAAGGCATCAAGTCCTTCGACGAACTGCTGGCGAAACACGGCCAGGGCTACGGCTGCGAAGTGTGTAAACCGACCGTCGGCTCCCTGCTGGCCTCCTGCTGGAACGAGTACGTGCTCAAGCCCGAGCATACGCCGCTGCAGGACACCAACGATAACTTCCTGGCGAACATCCAGAAAGACGGCACCTACTCCGTTATTCCACGCTCAGCCGGTGGCGAAATCACGCCGGAAGGGCTGGTCGCCGTGGGCCGTATTGCACGTGAATTTAACCTCTACACCAAAATTACCGGTTCCCAGCGTATTGGCCTGTTTGGCGCGCAGAAAGACGATCTGCCGGAAATCTGGCGTCAGCTGATTGAAGCGGGCTTCGAAACCGGTCACGCGTACGCCAAAGCGCTGCGCATGGCGAAAACCTGCGTGGGCAGCACCTGGTGCCGCTACGGCGTCGGCGACAGCGTGGGCTTCGGCGTGGAGCTGGAAAACCGCTACAAAGGCATCCGCACCCCGCACAAAATGAAGTTTGGCGTCTCCGGCTGTACCCGCGAATGTGCGGAAGCGCAGGGTAAAGACGTGGGTATTATCGCCACCGAAAAAGGCTGGAACCTGTACGTCTGCGGCAACGGCGGGATGAAGCCACGCCACGCGGACCTGCTGGCGGCGGATCTCGATCGCGACACGCTGATTCAGTATCTCGACCGCTTCATGATGTTCTATATCCGCACCGCCGATAAGCTGACCCGTACCGCCTCCTGGCTCGATAACCTGGAAGGCGGCATCGAGTACCTGAAATCGGTCATCATCGACGACAAGCTGGGCCTGAACGAGCACCTGGAAGCGGAGATGGCGCGCCTGCGCGAGGCGGTGATCTGCGAATGGACGGAAACCGTCAACACCCCGGCGGCGCAGACGCGCTTCAAACACTTCATTAACAGCACCCAGCGCGACCCGAACGTACAGGTTGTACCGGAGCGTGAACAGCATCGTCCGGCGACACCGTATGAACGTATTCCGGTCACGCTGGTGGAGGAAAACGCATGAGCCAGTGGATAAA
This sequence comes from Enterobacter sp. 302C9, assembly GCF_034106085.1. Classification (NCBI taxonomy): domain Bacteria; kingdom Pseudomonadati; phylum Pseudomonadota; class Gammaproteobacteria; order Enterobacterales; family Enterobacteriaceae; genus Enterobacter; species Enterobacter sp. 302C9. The sequence continues at coordinate 176,688 of NZ_JAWNBW010000008.1, read as the reverse complement.
CATTTGCGATATTAACGACATCATCCCGGCCACCGGCGTATGCGCGCTGCTGGGCAGCGAGCAGGTTGCGATTTTCCGCCCTCGCCACGATGAACAGGTTTTTGCCATCAGCAATATCGACCCGTTCTTCGAGGCCAGCGTGCTCTCCCGCGGGCTGATTGCCGAGCATCAGGGCGAACTGTGGGTCGCCAGCCCGCTGAAAAAGCAGCGTTTCCGCTTAAGCGACGGTTACTGCATGGAAGATGAGAGTCATTCAGTGAAGCACTATGACGTTCGCGTGAAGGACGGCAAGGTGCAGTTGAAAGGCTAATCCCCCGCCTTTTCAATACGAAAAGCTTATGACCCCTAATGGGTAACGGCAGGAAAAACCGTATGTTTTGTACGATTCCTGCTGTTATCCTGACGTCAATTCTTACCCCCTCCATGAAAGCTGCGAGGTAACGTCGTGGATCACCTGCCGATTTTTTGTCAATTACGCAACCGCGACTGCCTGCTCGTGGGCGGCGGCGACGTGGCTGAACGCAAAGCGCGCCTGCTGCTAGAGGCTGGCGCCCGGCTCACCGTCAATGCCCTCACCTTCGCCCCACAGTTTGAGGTCTGGGCTCAGGAAGGGATGCTCACGCTGGAACAGGGTGAGTTTGATGAATCCCTGCTCGATACCTGCTGGCTGACGATTGCCGCAACGGACGACGATGAAGTGAACCAGCGCGTCAGCGACGCCTGCGAAGCGCGTCGAATCTTCTGCAACGTGGTGGATGCGCCGAAAGAGGCCAGCTTTATTATGCCGTCGATTATCGACCGCTCGCCGCTGATGATTGCGGTGTCGTCCGGCGGACGCTCGCCGGTTCTCGCCCGCCTGCTGCGGGAAAAGCTGGAGGCCGTGCTGCCGCAGCACCTTGGTCAGATTGCGCATTACGCCGGGCAGCTCCGCTCCCGCGTGAAGAAAACCTTCTCGACCGTTGGCGAGCGTCGTCGCTTCTGGGAAAAATTCTTTGTGAACGACAGGCTGGCGCAGTCGCTGGCGAATCAGGACACCAAAGCCGTAGAAGAGACGACCGAACAGCTGCTCAGCGAGCCGCTGGACCATCGCGGCGAAGTGGTGCTGGTGGGCGCAGGCCCCGGCGATGCGGGCTTGCTGACGCTGAAAGGGCTACAGCAGATCCAGCAGGCCGATACCGTAGTTTACGATCGTCTGGTCTCTGATGACATCATGAACCTGGTACGCCGCGATGCCGACCGCGTATTCGTTGGAAAACGGGCGGGCTATCACTGCGTGCCGCAGGAGGAGATTAACCAGATCCTGCTGCGCGAGGCGCAGAAAGGTAAGCGCGTGGTGCGCCTTAAGGGTGGCGATCCGTTTATCTTTGGTCGCGGCGGCGAGGAGCTGGAAACCCTGTGTGACGCGGGCATTCCGTTCTCCGTGGTGCCGGGCATTACGGCGGCATCCGGCTGCTCAGCTTACTCTGGCATTCCGCTGACCCACCGCGACTATGCCCAGAGCGTGCGTCTGGTGACGGGCCATCTGAAAACCGGCTGCGAGCTGGACTGGCATAACCTGGCCGCGGAAAAGCAGACGCTGGTCTTCTACATGGGGCTGAACCAGGCCGCGACGATTCAGGCGAAGCTGCTGGAGCACGGCATGGAGGCTGATATGCCGGTTGCGCTGGTGGAAAACGGTACGTCCATCAAGCAACGCGTGGTGAATGGTGTACTGACGCAGCTCGGAGAGCTTGCGCAGCAGGTCGAAAGCCCGGCGCTGATTGTGGTGGGTCGTGTGGTTGAGCTGCGCGATAAGCTGAACTGGTTCTCAAATCACTAACGCATATTCTTCCTTTGCGGAGTAGTCCTTATGCGGACTACTCCCCTCTTACTGCTGTCGATAACATACCGCCCCGAAGTGGAATTTCTCCCTTTATTCCCCTGAGTTACATCCAACTTTCGTTTTTAAGACAAGGAATGCGTATGTTCAAACTGGCAAAAGCCGCCGTTCTGGTTGGCCTGTTATCGACTCTGACTGCCTGTACCGGTCATGTACAGAACACCAAAAATAACTGCAGCTACGATTACCTGCTGCACCCGGCGATCTCCATTTCGAAGATCATCGGCGGTTGCGGCCCGGCGGCGGATCAGTAAGCGTTTTCAGGCGTAAAAAAACCGGGATATCCCGGTTTTTTTGTTTAGGGAAGTGCGGCCTGATGCCCTCACCCTGACCCTCTCCCACAGTGAGAGGGTACAACCCTAAAAACGGTAACGTGGTTACCGTTTTGCTTTTACCTACGGTTTACCCACAAACCCAATCGCTTCGTACACCGCTTTCAGGGTTTCGGACGCGCGCGCGCTGGCTTTTTCCGCGCCGTCTTTCATCACCTTCTGCAGGAAAGTTTCATCGTTACGGTAGCGGTGATAACGCTCCTGCAGCTCGGTCAGCATGCCGGAAACGGCGTCTGCCACTTCACCTTTCAGGTGGCCGTACATCTTGCCTTCGAAGTGTTTTTCCAGTTCAGGAATGCTCTGGCCGGTCACGCCGGAGAGGATATCCAGCAGGTTGGAGACGCCCGCTTTGTTCTGCACGTCGTAGCGCACTACAGGCGGCTCGTCGGAGTCGGTGACCGCGCGCTTGAGCTTTTTGACGACGGATTTCGGATCTTCCAGCAGGCCGATAACGTTGTTGCGGTTATCGTCAGACTTGGACATCTTCTTGGTCGGCTCCAGCAGCGACATCACGCGCGCGCCGGACTTCGGAATAAACGGCTCTGGCACTTTAAACACATCGCCGTAAATCGCGTTAAAGCGCTGGGCGATATCGCGGCTCAGCTCCAGGTGCTGCTTCTGGTCTTCACCTACCGGTACCTGGTTGGTTTGATACAGCAGGATGTCCGCCGCCATCAGCACCGGATAGTCGAACAGACCGGCGTTGATGTTTTCAGAGTAGCGCGCGGATTTATCCTTGAACTGGGTCATACGGCTCAGCTCGCCGAAATAGGTGTAGCAGTTCAGCGCCCAGCCCAGCTGCGCGTGCTCCGGCACGTGAGACTGAACGAAAATGGTGCTCTTCTCAGGATCGATGCCACAGGCCAGGTACAGCGCCAGGGTGTCCAGGGTGGCTTTACGCAGCTTCTCAGGATCCTGACGCGCGGTAATCGCATGGAGATCGACGATGCAGTAAATGCAATGGTACTCATCCTGCATGCTGACCCACTGACGTAACGCACCCATGTAGTTACCAATGGTCAATTCACCTGAAGGCTGTGCGCCACTAAAAACGATGGGCTTAGTCATTATTCAATTCCTGATGTTCACTGTGCGAAAGCCCGAGTGCGGGCAACAAATCTTTGAAGTGGTCGAAGACCACATCCGGCTCACTTAGCGTGATGGCTTCACCGTAGTTGTAGCCATAGGTTAATCCGACGGAAGGACACCCTGCCGCTCGGGCAGCCAGAATATCATTGCGCGAATCCCCGACAAAGAGCAGCTCCGCAGGCGTTAAGGATAATTTTCCTGCCACCAGCAACAGCGGTTCCGGATGCGGCTTTTTGTTCTGCACGTCGTCGCCGCCCACAATCACGGAGAAATACTTCGCGATATCGAGCGCTTCCAGCAGCGGTGCAACAAACGGCGTCGGTTTGTTGGTCACCAGCCCCAGCGGAATGCCCTTCGCATGCAGCGCGCTCAGCGTTTCCTGAACGTCCGGGAACAGGAAACTGCCCTCCTCGACGGTCTCTTCATAGAAACGATCGAACAGTTTGCGCAGAATCCGCAGCTGTTCATCCTTAGGGATGTCAGCGTGGTCAACGCTCGGTTTACCCTGCGCGGAACGCTGCGACGCGCGCTCCTGACGCGCCCACGTCAACGCGCGCTCCATCAGGACATCGGCGCCGTTGCCAATCCACGTTACCACGCGCTCTTCTCCCGCAACGGGGAGTTCAAGGGCGTACAGCGCCTGGTCTACGGCGCTCGTTAAGCCCGGCGCGCTGTCGACCAGCGTGCCGTCGAGGTCAAATGCGATACCCCGAATTGCCTGCAATTTATCCATGACTTACCTTCGCCAGCTCACGGCGCATTTCATCAATGACTTTTTTGTAATCCGGTTGGTCGAAAATTGCCGAACCTGCAACGAACATATCCGCGCCGGCTGCCGCAATTTCACCAATGTTATTCACTTTCACACCGCCGTCCACTTCCAGGCGAATATCGTAACCTGACTCATCAATACGACGGCGCACTTCACGCAGCTTATCCAGCGTGTGGGGAATGAACGACTGACCGCCAAAGCCCGGGTTAACGGACATCAGCAGAATCACGTCCAGCTTGTCCATGACATAGTCGAGATAGCTCAGCGGCGTGGCCGGGTTAAACACCAGGCCCGCCTTACAGCCGTTCTCTTTGATCAGCTGCAGCGTGCGGTCCACGTGTTCAGAGGCTTCCGGATGGAAAGTGATGATGCTGGCACCCGCTGCGGCGAAGTCAGGCACGATGCGATCAACAGGCTTAACCATCAGGTGAACGTCGATCGGCGCGGTAATGCCATAGTTGCGTAATGCCTTGAGCACCATTGGGCCAATGGTCAGGTTAGGGACGTAGTGGTTGTCCATAACGTCGAAATGGACGACATCTGCGCCAGCCGCGAGAGCTTTGGCGGTGTCTTCACCCAGGCGGGCAAAATCGGCCGACAGAATTGAGGGAGCAATCAAAAACTGTTTCATCCGCTTCTCCTTGAAATGTGTTTACCGGCGGGCAAAACGGCTCAGGGGCGATAAAGAGCCAGAAGTTCGTCCACCTTTTTACGTGTGCCGCCGTTGCTGCTAATGCTACGCCGCACTTTGACCTGAAAATGCTTCGCGGCTTTATACCATTCGCGCGTATCAGGCGTGTCGTGATTCGAAATTAACACCGGAATTCTTTTGCTGACCAGCTTTTCTGCCATCTCCGCCAGACGGGCCTGTTCGGCCGGGCTGAAGCTGTTGGTGTGATAAGCGGTGAAATTCGCCGTTGCAGACAGTGGTGCGTAAGGCGGGTCACAGTAAACCACCGAGTTTACGCCTGCCAGCTCCATACACTCTTCATAGGAGAGGCAATGAAACTCTGCGTTCTGCGCTTTTTCGGCAAAGTGGTACAGCTCGTCCTGCGGGAAATACGGGCGCTTATAGCGACCAAACGGCACGTTAAACTCCCCGCGCAGGTTATAGCGGCACAGGCCGTTGTAACCATGACGGTTGAGATAGAGGAACAGCAGCGCCCGACGGAACGGATCCTGACTCTGATTAAACTCAGTGCGGAACTGGTAGTAAACGTCCGGCTGATTGTTCTCCGGCGTAAACAGTTTGCGCGCCTCTGCGACATACTCTTCGGTACGCAGCTTAACAATGTTATAGAGGCTGATGAGGTCGTTGTTGATATCCGCCAGGATATAACGAGAAAAATCGGTGTTCAGGAACACCGATCCTGCGCCCACGAAAGGCTCGATTAGACACTCGCCTTTTGGCAGGTGCTTTTTAATATCATCGAGCAGGGGGTATTTCCCCCCTGCCCATTTCAGAAAAGCGCGATTTTTTTTCATGCTGACTAACTGATTACACCTTCTCCGGCTGTGGAGAAAGCTCCGACAGCATCCTGCGCTTTAAACATTACTTCAGATCGGCCTGAACCTGATGAATCGGCTTCGCCCAGGGATTTTTTGCCTGAACATCCGCTGGCAGTGCCGCTACGGCACGTTTCGCTTCATCTTTGGACGAATAAACGCCGCTGACCAGCACATACCACGGTTGACCGTTACGGGTCGTCTGATAAACAACATAGTCTTTCAGATTTGATTTCTTCGCCCAGCTGTTGAGGTTGTCATAGTTAGACGAACTGCTCAGCTGCAGCGTGTAGTTGCTGGATGGCGCAGACTTCATCGAGCCAACGTTACCTGCAGTTTTGCCTGCGGCGCTGCTGGAGGCTGTTGCCGTGGCTGCCGGAGCCGTTGCTGCAGGTGCCGCTGTGGTTGCCGTTGCTTTCGGCGCAGTCTGCGTGACTGGCGCTTTAGCAGGCTCGCTCACCGCAGCCGTTTCGGTGCGTTTCGGCTGTGCCGGTACGGCTTTCACTTCAGGCGCTTTTACGACTGCCTGAGGTTTGGTTTCACGCTTAGGCTCAATCACCGCCTGCTTACGTTCAGGACGCGTCGCAGTTTGCGTCTGGCGCGGTTTGGTTTCCGTCGCAGCCGTTTGTGGCTGAGCGTTACCGCCGCGAATTGGGGCAACGGTTGCCGGCTCAGTTGGCAGCGTGGAGTTAACCACGACGTTATCAACCTGCTGCTGGTTCTGCGGCTGCGTCAGCGCATTGTTCAGATCACCCTGAACTTCTACGCGCTGCTGGCCTTCAGGCGTAGCAGGTGCCTGACCCTGAGCAGGGGTTGAAGAAACGGGCGGCAGAGAAACATCCTGCGGCGCTGTGGTGTTACCTGCGGTCTGCTCTGCGGAAGTCGCACCCGGTGCAGGCTGTGCGCCATTCGCCTGATTGGTCGCATCGTTACCGGACAGGTTGATGCTCTTCTCAGCGGAAGCAGTTTGCTCGGTTGAGTTCGTTGACGGTGCTTTAAGCGCGGAGCCAATGCCGACAATCAGCAGCACAAGCACCAGAACGCCCAGGCCCATCATGATGTACTGGCGGGAAGCCGGTTTCGGCGCAGCGGCTTTTTTACGTTTACGTGGGCGACGCTCTACAGGCTGTTCGTCCATTGAATCTTCTTCGGACTCATAATCCTCTTCTGCTCGCTCTTCGTGCGCGTTGCGGCTGCGCGAAGGGCGACGATCGTCTGCATCCAGATCAACATCGTCAAAGTTGATCTGCGGCTCGTTATCACGTTCTGAAGATTGACGAGAACGACCAGTACGACGATCGCTGGGATCGGGTTTCAGCTCGTCTTCTGGTTTGAATTCATCCATTTAACACCCCACTCAAAGGCTTATGCTAACGACTTTGCATTTCACCTGAAGCTAAACGACCACCTGCGACAGTGGCCTGACCTTTCTAGTTGTTACGCCTGCTGACAATCAGCGATAGCGCCAAGAACGACATCGTGCGGCACTCCGCCGCGCACTTCACTCTTCCCTATTGCAAGCGGGAGTACAAGACGCATCTCACCTGCCAATACTTTTTTATCGCGCATCATGTGGGGTAAATACGCTTGCGCCGACATCTCCTGCGGCCCGGTTACCGGCAAACCTGCACGCTCAAGCAGCGCAATGATGCGTGCCGTCTCTTCAGGTTTAAACTGCCCCAGACGTTCAGAGGTGCGCGCTGCCATGACCATACCGGCCGCGACGGCTTCACCGTGCAGCCAGTTGCCGTAACCCATCTCGGCTTCAATGGCGTGGCCAAACGTATGCCCAAGATTCAGTAAAGCACGTAAGCCCGTTTCACGCTCGTCTGCAGCGACAACTTCTGCTTTCAGTTCACAACAACGACGAATGCAGTATGCCAGTGTAGCCTCATCCAGGCACAGCAGCGCATCCATATTCTCTTCAAGCCAGCTAAAGAACTCGCCATCGAGAATAATGCCGTATTTGATCACTTCTGCCAGACCCGAAGCCAGTTCGCGCTTCGGCAGGGTTTTCAGACAGTCGAGATCCACCACCACCGATGCGGGCTGGTAGAACGCGCCAATCATGTTTTTGCCGAGCGGATGGTTAACTGCCGTTTTGCCACCCACAGAGGAGTCGACCTGGGACAGCAACGTGGTCGGGATTTGAATAAAACGGACGCCACGTTGATAGCTTGCGGCCGCAAAGCCGGTCAGATCGCCCACAACACCGCCGCCCAGGGCAAGCAGTGTTGTATCGCGACCGTGCGGTTTTTGCAGCAATGCGGTAAAGACGGTATCCAGTACCGTCAGGCTTTTATACTGCTCGCCATCGGGGAGAATCACACTGTCGACTTTTACGCCCGCCTGCTCAAGCAGGTGGCGTACGCGGTCGAGATAAAGCGGAGCCAGCGTCTCATTGGTGACCAGCATCGCCTGATCACCCGCTTTCAGTGGTAAAAAGGAAGCTGGGTCGTTAAACAAACCAGCCGCGATGGTGATAGGGTAACTACGTTCCCCGAGAGTAACTGTAATCCTCTCCATGACGCGACATCCACCTTTAATGCTTTTACCCGCAGGCGAGTGTATATAAAGCCAGAATCAGTTGCTTTCCAGCATATGAATAATCTGGTTTGCAACCACTTTAGCGCTCTGGTCGTCAGTACGAATGGTCACGTCGGCAATCTCTTCATACAGCGGATTGCGTTCATCGGCCAACGCTTCCAGAACTTCGCGTGGTGGCGTTTCAACCTGCAGCAGCGGGCGCTTTTTATCGCGCTGCGTACGTGCCAGCTGTTTCTCAATGGTCGTCTCAAGATAGACCACTACGCCACGGGCGGAGAGACGGTTACGGGTTTCGCGAGATTTCACAGAACCGCCGCCTGTTGCCAGAACGATGCCCTGTTTTTCCGTGAGTTCGTTGATCACTTTTTCTTCTCGGTCACGGAAACCTTCTTCGCCTTCTACATCGAAAACCCAGCCCACATCAGCTCCGGTTCGTTTCTCAATCTCTTGATCAGAATCGTAAAATTCCATATTGAGTTGTTGAGCTAACTGACGCCCAATAGTGCTTTTGCCGGCACCCATAGGCCCAACCAGAAAGATATTGCGTTTCTCTGCCATTTTATCGGTACTACTAAGACTATTCGTTAATGGTAATTCCCGCTTCGCAGACACCCAGCGTAGCAGGACATGAACTGAAACCTCATATGCAATAGAGCGAGAGTCAGACTAAAAATTATCTCAATACTCCGGCTTGTTTGGCAACTGATTAAATCACCGCGCCGGGCGCATAAGGTAATAAGACGTAAGTCCAACTCAAATCGGTACTCCTTGTATGCTAATTCATGCCCCACGTCAAACATCTGCAACAAACTGAATGCAAAATCATTGCGGGGATCGTTACCCGTCAGCGAATACCGACCAGACGTGGTGTAATAAACACCACTAGCTCGCGCCGTTCATTATCCTTCCCATCGTGGCGAAAAAGCTGCCCAAGCCAGGGGATTTTCCCCAGCCCCGGCACGCTGTCGCTGCCAGTTTTGTTCTTCTGCGAAAAAATTCCGCCCAACGCCAGCGTTTCTCCACTTTTTACCTCCACCTGGGTTTCTATCTCCTGTTTGTCGATCGCCAGCGTTTCGCCGTCAGCCTGCTGCAGGACTTGTCCCGGCATATTTTCACTGATGTGCAATTTCAGGCGCACGCGCCCTCCCGGTAAGACCACCGGCGTGACCTCCATCCCTAATACCGCCTCCTTAAACTCAACGGAGGTTGCCCCGCTTTCACCGCTTGAGACCTGATACGGAATTTCACTCCCCTGCTTGATGCTGGCCGGTTGCATATGCGAGGCCAGCAGCCGCGGGCTGGCGATGATATCAACCTGCTGCTTTTGCTCTAGCGCAGAAAGTTCCAGATCCAGCAGCCGACCATTGATCCGTCCGATGTTAAAACCCACGTGGCTGGTGGCGCTGGCGACGGAAAGATCGCTGCCAAGCGTGGTGAGCTGGCCAACCTTGCCCGCGTCGGCGGCGTCAGCGAGATTCCACTTCACCCCCAGCTCACGCAGGCTTTTTTCATTAATGGTCACAATATGCGCCGCCAGCTCGACCTGTTCGACGGGAATATCCATCTGAGCGGCCCAGCGCTGCAGCGTCTCCACCACCGTCTGGTTATCGCGAATCAGCAGCCGGTTGGTGCGTTTGTCGAGAGACAAACTTCCCTTTGGGCTCAGGAGTTTTTCCGCGTCTTTTTGCAGCTCTCCGGCATCGGCATAGGAGAAAGCGAGGCTGTGAGAAACCAGCGGCGCCTCAAGCTGTCGACGCGTTCGCTCCTGTTCTGAGCGCTCCTGCTGTTCACGCTGCCAGGCCGCGGTATGAACATAAAAAATGCCGCCCTCCTCTCGCAAAACGAGGCCAGCGCTGGTGACAACCGTTTGTAACGCTTGACGCCAGGGGACCCGCGTCAGGTTGAGCGAAAGCGTGCCGCCGACGTCAGGCGATATCACCAGATTTCGGTTCTCCTGTGCGACCAGGCTCTGCAGCACCTGCACAACAGGCACGTCATCCACCACCAGCGTGACCGGTTTTGGCGCGGCGGCCCACAGCGGATGGCTGAACGCCAGCAGCCACAGCATTATCCGTAAATTCATTCTTATCCGTTCCTTCTCGTTGCCACGTCCATGTTCCTGGTTCACATGTGTCACCCACATCAACAACCAGTTCCGTTTCATTGATAGCTGTTATCGTCCAGCCCGCCGGGAAGCGCTCATGCGTTTTCAGCCGGTACCAGCGCTTTTGCCCATCCTGCATAATGCCGATAGCCTGCTGTCCTACCACGATGCCGCGATAGCGCCACTGCGCCAGCTCGCCAATGGCGCAGGGATCGTCCGGCGGGCGAAACGGATCGCGCATGCCGGTCAATAGCAGCGCTGAGCAAACCAGCAAATATCTCGCGCTATTTCGCATGTTCCAGCTCCAGCCGCAGGCGCAACGCTGTACCTTGTGGTGCAATCGCGAAAGCGGCGATCTGCACATCCCGCTGCGCCAGCCGGGAAAAAAGCGCCGGGAGAGCCTGCCACTCCACCTCCAGCATCAGTTCCCCTCCGTTCTGCAGCGGCTTCCAGTGAACCAGCGTCGCGTTATCACCCTGAAAATCGAGCGGGGAAAACGGCGTCAGCGCCAGTGCTTCCGTTGTTTCCGTACGAAACGGCACCTTTCTGACGGCAGGCCATAACGCCGCGTTCGTCCTCGCGTCCTGAATCAGCTGTCGCTGTCGTTCAGCACACTGCCTGTCCAGCGGTCTGAGCAAGGTGCCCCATGCGGCCAGTCCTGCCAGGAGACTCCCCAGACACCAAAAAAGCACCCGATACCAGGGACGGCTTTCGCACCAGCGTTCTAACAGGGTATCCATGCGTTACCCCTCGCTTTTAAGATGGAGGGTGAACATCCAGCGCCCCTGGCTGTCCTGCCGAAGCTCACCCGCCGTTCCGGGCGTAAAACCCACTATTTGGCCCAGCGCATCGCGCAGAGCAGACAGGGCTGGCAGGGTTATGGCATACCCGGTCAACATCAGAGCAGGAGGCTGATAGCGAAGCTCTGTCAGCCAGACCTGTGAAGGAGTGGCGCGGGAAAGGGATTCCAGCACCGGTTGCCATGCGCGTTGTTGACGTGTCTGTGCTGGCTTCTGCGCCTGTGAGGCGAGTTTCTGCCGGGAAGCAAGCGCGTGCTGCACGGTCTGCATTCCCGTCAGCTCCGTTTGCAGCGCGTGCAGCCTCATAACAGGGTTTATCCGCAGGCAGAAAATGACCGCGAACATCAACAGCACGGTGCCGACACACATTGCCCCCCAGAAACGCAGGCATCGTGCGCGCCGCTGCTGTCGCCAGGGCAGAAAGTTCATGAGGCTCATCCGGGCACCTCGCTCATGGCCAGCGCCAGCGCAACGGTATAATCAGCGCCGCAGTCCGGTAGCGGGGCCTGGCAGCGCTCCAGGATTTCCCACGGATCACGTCGGTTATCAAACAGCGCGATGTCATCCGGACCAAGCGCCAGCAGCGCCGCCAGCTCGGCCACGCTTTCGGCTTCTGTCGTAAAGCGGCGTCCCCACTGGTGGCGCATCGCCCACAGCCACTGCCGGTCGGCGCGCCAGGCGACGCACGTCGCTGGCGCCACCGCAGGAAGAAGATTCGCCAGCGCGCTGGCATCCGGCGTAATGGCCACCAGCCGCAAACGCAGCGTTTTCGCCAGCGCCAGTAGGGTATCAACCTCGTTGTTTTGCGCGGCGGTCACGTGAAAGGTATTGCTGAAGGTATCCTGCGCGTAATCGAAACAGAGCGTATCGGCAGACATCTCCAGTTCGCGCGCGAGCGCCGCGCCAAGCCATGAGAGCTGCTCGCTGTCGCGCAGCGCAACGGTCGGACGGGGGAGCGACCGTTGCAGGGTGCGTGCTGCCGGGAAAGAGAGGAACACCCGGTGGTAGTGCGGCAGCGTTTTGCGCCAGTCGCGTAACGCATCAACCAGCTGTTCTGGCTGACAAATTTTGCCGTCACGAATGATGCCCTCGGCCAGAGGAATCGCCCACCAGCGGCGCAAGCACCAGCCCGACTTCTCCCGGGCCAAGGCGACGATCTGCACCCTATCCTGTTGAATATGAACGCCCGTTTGCCATGTTTTGAAAGCCATGCTTCACGATCTCCTTATCGCCCGTCGTCTTGACGGCTATATCAATGAATCAGGCTTGCCTTTATACTACCGCGCGATTGTTTAGAAACTGCCCAAGTGAAACCAAATGGGAAATCTCCGGTGAAGTTCGTAAAGTATTTATTCATCCTTGCAGTCTGTTGCATTCTGCTGGGAGCAGGCTCGATTTACGGTTTATACAAATATATTGAGCCACAGCTACCTGATGTCGCCACGCTTCGCGATGTGCGCCTCCAGATCCCGATGCAAGTCTATAGCGCCGATGGCGAGCTGATGGCGCAGTATGGCGAGAAGCGTCGTATTCCGCTGACCTTAAACCAAATCCCCCCCGTGATGGTGAAAGCCTTTATCGCCACGGAGGACAGCCGTTTTTACGAGCACCACGGTGTCGATCCGGTGGGGATTTTCCGTGCCGCGAGCATTGCGTTGTTCTCTGGTCACGCCTCTCAGGGGGCGAGTACCATTACGCAGCAGCTGGCGCGTAACTTCTTCCTCAGCCCTGAAAAGACGCTGATACGTAAGATCAAAGAGGTGTTCCTCGCGATCCGTATTGAGCAGCTGCTGAGCAAAGACGAAATCCTTGAGCTGTACCTCAACAAAATCTACCTGGGTTACCGCGCCTATGGCGTGGGGGCTGCCGCACAGGTGTACTTCGGTAAGCCTGTTGAGCAGCTCACCTTAAGCGAAATGGCAACCATCGCCGGTCTGCCGAAAGCGCCGTCCACCTTTAACCCGCTCTACTCGCTCGATCGCGCCACCGCGCGCCGTAACGTCGTTTTGTCACGTATGCTGAGCGAAGGCTACATCAGCCAGAGCGAGTACGACCAGGCGCGTAACGATGTCATTGACGCTAACTACCACGCCCCTGAGATCGCCTTCGCGTCCCCTTACCTGACCGAAATGGTTCGCCAGGAGATGGTGAATCGCTATGGTGACAAGGCCTACGAAGATGGCTATCGCGTGTACACCACCGTCACCCGTAAGGTCCAGCAGGCGGCTCAGGAAGCGGTGCGGAACAACGTGATGGACTACGATATGCGTCACGGCTATCGCGGCCCGTCAAACGTGCTCTGGAAAGTGGGCGAAAGCGCGTGGGACAGCAAAAAAATCACCAGTACGCTGAAGGCGCTGCCAACCTATGGTCCGCTCCTTCCTGCCGTGGTAACGCAGGCCGATCCTCAGGAAGCCGTTGCGACGCTCGCGGACGGTACCTCCGTCTCCCTGCGTATGGACGGTATCCGCTGGGCGCGTCCTTACCGCTCGGATACGCTGCAGGGCGCAACGCCGCGTAAAGTGACCGATGCCGTGCAGACCGGGCAGCAAATCTGGGTGCGGAAAGTAGGCGAATCCTGGTGGCTGGCACAGGTGCCGGACGTCAACTCGGCCCTGGTCTCTATCAATCCACAGAACGGTGCCATCCTGGCCCTGGTCGGCGGGTTTGATTTCAACCAGAGCAAATTTAACCGCGCCACTCAGGCGCTGCGTCAGGTCGGTTCCAATATCAAACCGTTCCTCTACACGGCAGCGATGGATAAGGGGTTGACCCTCGCCAGCATCCTTAACGACGTGCCAATCTCCCGCTGGGATGCCGGTGCCGGTTCCGACTGGCAGCCGAAGAACTCTCCTGCGGAGTATGCCGGCCCAATTCGTCTCCGTCAGGGCCTGGGACAGTCGAAAAACGTGGTGATGGTGCGCGCCATGCGCGCAATGGGCGTCGACTATGCCGCAGAGTATCTGCAGCGCTTCGGTTTCCCGGCGCAGAACATCGTTCGCACCGAGTCGCTGGCGTTAGGCTCCGCCTCGTTTACGCCGCTTCAGGTCGCACGCGGGTACTCGGTGATGGCCAACGGCGGCTTCCTGATTGACCCGTACTTCATCAGCAAGATCGAGAACGATCAGGGCGGCGTGCTGTTCGAAGCGAAGCCGAAAATTGCCTGCCCTGACTGCGATATTCCGGTGATTTATGGCAATACGCCGAAATCCGAGGTGCTTGAGAATAAGGACATGGAAGACCCTGCCGTGTCTCAGGAGCAGCAGAACGGCGTCGTGCCGCAGCCGCAGCCGCAGCTTGAGCAGGCTAACCAGTCTCTGGTGGCACAGACCGGCGCGCCGGAGTATGCCCCGCACGTGATCAATACGCCGCTGTCGTTCCTGATCAAAAGCGCGCTGAATACCAACATCTTCGGTGAACCGGGCTGGCAGGGCACAGGCTGGCGCGCAGGGCGCGATTTGCAGCGTCATGACATCGGCGGTAAAACGGGGACAACCAACAGCTCGAAAGACGCGTGGTTCTCCGGCTACGGTCCGGGCGTGGTGACGTCGGTCTGGATCGGTTTCGACGATCACCGCCGTGACTTAGGCCGTACAACGGCATCCGGCGCGATTAAGGATCAGATTTCCGGCTACGAAGGCGGAGCGAAGAGCGCGCAGCCGGCCTGGGACGCCTACATGAAGTCCGTTCTTGAAGGCGTGCCGGAGCAGCCGTTAACGCCACCGCCAGGCGTGGTGACGGTTAATATCGACCGCAGCACCGGTCAACTCGCCAACGGCGGTAATAGTCGCGAAGAGTATTTCATCGAGGGCACGCAGCCAACCACGCAGGCGGTGCACGAGGTGGGGACAGAGATTATTGATAACGGCGAGACGCACGAGCTGTTCTGACAACAAAGCAAAACGGCAACCTCTGGTTGCCGTTTTTGTGTTTGCTCTCTCTCCCGTGGGAGAGGGTTGGGGTGAGGGCATCAGGCCACTACAGTCGCCCCTGCCCCTTCAACCACTCCCGTACCAGGAACAGCGCGCTCACGTTGCGAGCCTCATTAAAGTCAGGGTCTTCAAGCAGATCCATCAGGTGCGCTAGCGGCCAGCGAACCTGCGGCAGCGGCTCCGGCTCATCCCCTTCCAGCGATTCAGGATAGAGATCTTCAGCCACCACGATATTCATTTTGCTGGAAAAATAGGACGGCGCCATGCTTAGCTTTTTCAGAAATGAAAGCTCATTCGCACCGAAGCCGACCTCTTCTTTTAGCTCGCGGTTTGCCGCTTCAAAGACGGTTTCCCCCGGGTCGATAAGCCCTTTCGAGAACCCAAGCTCGTAAGATTCCGTTCCCACAGCGTATTCGCGGATCAAAATCAGATGATCGTCGACGATGGGAACAATCATCACCGCTTCGCGCGAAGAAGGGCGCATACGTTCATAAACGCGACGCACACCGTTGCTGAACTCCAGGTCCACACTTTCGACATTAAACAGGCGCGATTTGGCGACAGTTTCAACATTCAGAATGGTGGGTTTTTGTAATGGTTTGCTCATCTTGATGGGTCTTAGCAGTGAGAACTGGCGTTATTGTGCGATATGCCGCACGGTTTCGGCAATGTCAATCGTTCTTTATTTACATTTATGCAACGTATCAGGGATCAATCCTCAATTCAAAACAAATGTCAAGAGGTTGAAATGTTTCCAGGAATTTGCTGATATCGCGCCATAACAGGCTTTGCTATCATCACCGGTCACTGGGATGCGCTTCAGAATGCTCAAGTTCGACTCCATACTTGCCGATAGCCAGCCACAGACTCTCATTCAATGTAAAGGTGCTACTGACTACACCTGTAAGAAGATAAGTAAGATGGGGAAAGCATGAGCACCATTTTGATTGTTCTCGCTGCTATGCTGGCCGGCGCGTTGGTTGCAGGGTGGTTGTACAGGCGCCGCGTACAGCGCCGTTATCGTCTGCCTTTTTTAAACGCATTTGCGGGTGCGAGCACGCGTAAACTCACGCAGGACGAGCGCGATGCGGTTGAAAACTATCTCGAAATCCTGAACCGTACTCAGTTAACGCCTGGGCCAACGGGAGCCACCGCTGCGCCCGTCGCGCTAAAGCTGAATGCGCAAAGTGATACCGTGCTCTGCGTGACGCGCTCCATCACGCGCTATGGCATCACCACTGATGACCCCAACAAATGGCGCTATTACCTTGATTCCGTCGAAGTGCATCTGCCCCCGTCCTGGGAGCAATACATTAATGACGAAAACAGCGTTGAGCTGATTCACACCGATTCGTTGCCTCTGGTAATCACGCTTAACGGCCATACGCTGAATGAATACCTTCAGGAAGCCCCGCGTTTTGCGCTGGAGCGCGCGAGTTCAACGCAGGCGTCCATTCGTGGCGAAGAGACAGAGCAGATCGAACTGCTGAACATTCGCCAGGAAACGCATGAAGAGTACGCCCTGAGCCGCCCGGACGGCATCCGTGAAGCCATTCTGATCGTTGCTGCCTTCCTGCTCTTTTTTATCTGCCTGCTGACGCCGGATGTGTTTGTCCCCTGGCTGGCAGGCGGCGCGGTGCTGCTGCTGGCCGGCGGGCTTTGGGGTCTCTTTGCTCCACCGGCTAAAACCTCGTTGCGCGAGATCCACTGCCTGCGCGGGACGCCAAAGCGCTGGGGCCTGTTCGGTGAAAACGATCAGGAGCATCTCAACAATATTTCGCTCGGTATTATCGACCTGATCTACCCGCGCCACTGGCAGCCGTGGATCGCGCAGGACCTAGGGCAGAAAACCGATATTGATATCTACCTTGACCGCCACGTTGTGCGTCAGGGGCGCTTCTTATCCCTGCATGATGAAGTGAAAAATTTCCCGCTTCAGCACTGGCTGCGCAGTACGGTCATTGCCGGCGGCGCCGCGCTGGTCTTAGCCATGCTGCTGCTTTTCGTGCCGCTGGATATGCCCATTAAATTCACCCTGTCGTGGATCAAAGGGGCGCAAACCATTGAAGCGACCAGCGTCAACAAACTGGATGAAGCCGGTGTACGCGTGGGGGACACGCTGCGCCTGAAGGGGACCGGGATGTGTAATATTCACACCCCGGGGGCCTGGAACACGCGTCAGAGCTCGCCGTTCATGCCGTTCGACTGTTCGCAAATTATCTGGAACGACGCGCCGCCGCTGCCGCTGCCGGAATCCGAAGTGGTGAATAAGGCCACGGCTCTTACCCAGACGGTTAACCGCCAGCTGCATCCGAAACCGGACGATGATTCGCGCGTCAGCCCCGCGCTGCGCTCGGCCATTCAGAAATCAGGCATGGTTCTGCTGGATGATTTTGGTGACATCGTCCTGAAAACGCAGGATTTATGCTCCTCTCAGGATGAGTGCATACGCCTTAAAAACGCCCTGGTAAACCTGGGGAACAGCAAAGACTGGGACTCGCTGGTAAAACGCGCCGAAGCGGGACGACTGGATGGCGTTAACGTGCTGCTGCGTCCGGTGAGCGCGGAATCGCTGGATAACCTGGTCGCCACCTCGACGTCGCCGTTCATGATGCGCGAGACCACCCGTGCGGCTCAGGCGCTGAACAGCCCGGCGCCGGGTGGCTTTGTGATAGCAAGCGATGAAGGCAGCGATCTGGTCGATCAGCCCTACCCGCAGGTTGCGCTTTATGACTACCCTGCGCAGGAGCAGTGGAGCCAGTTCCAGCGCCTGGCGCAGATGCTGATGCAAACGCCGTTCAGCGCCGAAGGGATTGTCACGAGTATTTATACCGACGCCAACGGCACTCGCCATATCGGCCTGCACCGGATGCCGGATAGCGCAGGCTTGTGGCGTTACATCGGCACCTCTTTGCTGATGACCGCGATGCTGATCGCCATTTTCTGGAACGGCTTTATGGCCCTGCGCCGCTACCAGCGCTCGCGCACCCGGCTTGCAGACATTCAGCAGTATTATGAAAACTGCCTCAATCCAAAGCTGATCCCCTCGTCTGAGAGCCTGATCTGATAACGTCGTTGCGCGGCAAGATGTGCTACCCTGTCGCGCACGTTTCTTCTGGCTGGAGTTCCCCCTTATGCATCTTGATATCGCCTGGCAGGAGGTAGATACCGTTCTGCTGGATATGGACGGCACGCTGCTCGATCTCGCCTTTGATAACTATTTCTGGCAAACGCTGGTTCCTGAAACCTATGGCGAGCAGCAGGGGATCTCCCCGGCAGAAGCGCAGGCATTCATTCGTTCGCAATATAGTGCGGTGCAACATACGCTAAACTGGTACTGTCTTGACTACTGGAGCGAGCGCCTCGGTCTGGATATTTGTGCCATGACCACCGCCCAGGGCCCGCGCGCCGTTCTGCGCGAGGATACCGTGCCCTTTCTGGATGCGCTGAAAGCGAGCGGCAAGCGCCGTATTTTGTTGACCAACGCGCATCCACATAATCTGGCGGTGAAGCTGGAGCATACAGGTCTGGCGTCGCACCTTGATTTATTACTTTCCACCCACACATTTGGTTATCCGAAAGAGGATCAGCGGTTGTGGCATGCGGTAAGGGAAGAGACGGGTTTGCAGCCAGAACGTACGTTGTTCATTGATGACAGCGAGCCCATTCTGGATTCCGCGGCAAGGTTTGGCATTCGCTACTGTCTGGGCGTGACCAATCCTGACTCTGGCCTGGCTGAAAAAAGCTATCTGCGCCACCCTGGACTGAACGACTATCGCCAGATGATCCCCTCACTGATCGTGAAGGAGACGCCATGAAAGAAAAACCCTCTGACGGGGTAAGACTGGATAAATGGCTGTGGGCAGCGCGTTTTTATAAAACTCGCGCCCTCGCCCGCGAGATGGTTGACGGCGGAAAAGTGCATTACAACGGCCAGCGCAGCAAACCAAGCAAGCTGGTTGAGCTGAATGCCACCTTAACGCTGCGGCAGGGCAACGATGAACGTACGGTGGTGATTAAAGCCATTACCGAACAGCGTCGACCTGCAGCGGAAGCCGTACTGCTTTATGAAGAGACGGCGGAGAGCATTGAAAAGCGCGAGAAGACCGCGCTGGCGCGCAAAATGAACGCGCTGACGATGCCCCACCCGGACCGGCGACCGGATAAAAAAGAGCGTCGCGATCTGATGAAATTTAAACACGGTGAGACTGATTAACCTCACCCGCACGAGAGATGAAAATGGCCCAACACGACCAATTACACCGCTATCTGTTTGAACAATTCGCCGTGCGCGGCGAGCTGGTCACCGTATCCGAAACCTGGAAACAGATTCTGGAAAACCACAACTACCCGCTGCCGGTGAAGACCCTGTTGGGCGAACTGCTGGTTGCCACCAGCCTGCTGACGGCGACGCTGAAGTTTGCCGGTGATATCACCGTGCAGCTGCAGGGTGACGGCCCGATGACGCTGGCGGTGATCAACGGCAATAACCAGCAGCAGATGCGCGGCGTGGCGCGCGTTCAGGGCGACGTGCCTGAAAATGCAGACCTCAAAACGCTGGTGGGTAATGGCTACCTGGTGATCACCATCTCCCCTGAGGAAGGTGAGCGCTATCAGGGTGTGGTGGGTCTGGAAGGCGATACCCTGGCAGCCTGCCTGGAAGATTACTTCATGCGTTCTGAACAGCTGCCGACGCGTCTCTTCATCCGCACCGGTGAAGTGGACGGTCAGCCTGCTGCCGGCGGTATGCTGCTGCAGGTTCTGCCTGCGCAGGACGCACAGACCAATGACTTTGAGCACCTGGCGACGCTGACCGAAACCATCAAAGCGGAAGAGCTGTTCAATCTGTCGGCGACCGACGTGCTGTGGCGTCTGTACCACGAAGAAGAAGTGACGGTTTACGATCCGCAGTCCGTGGAATTTAAGTGCACCTGCTCACGCGAGCGCTGTGCTGGCGCGCTGAAAACCCTGCCGGATGAAGAGATCGACAGCATCATGGCGGAAGACGGCGAAATCGATATGCACTGTGACTACTGCGGTACGCACTACGTGTTCAATTCGATGGATATCGCTGAGATCCGCAATAACGCCTCCCCGGCGGATCCGCAGGTTCACTAAACCTCTTTCCCCTCACCCTAACCCTCTCCCCAAAGGGGAGAGGGAACTTGAACCCCCTCTCCCCTTTGGGGAGAGGGCTGGGGTGAGGGGTAAAAAACTCCCCCCAAGCTGAATCGTTTTCCTTATGTAACTCTTACGTAATTTTCTTACGTGTATGCGATTACATTCACATTCTTTCCGATAAAATCACCACTCTTTAACCTTTTCGGAACATTTTCCCCAACCAAAAAGCGATTCCTGCGATAATCCGCCTGCGCTGTGACTGGAGTCGCAGCGTTTTCCGTTAGTAAGGGTTTTGTCCAGATGCGTAAATCTATGAGCCCCGTCGCGGTTAACAACCTCAGAAAAACCCTACAATTTCAGGCAGTACATATTGGCTAAGGAGCAGTGATATGCGTGTTACTGGTTTAACCCCGCAAGATCTCAAGGCTTATGGTATTCACGACGTCCAGGAAATCGTCTACAACCCCGACTACGATACGCTGTATCAGGAAGAGCTCAATCCAGCACTGGAAGGATACGAGCGTGGTGTGTTGACGAATCTTGGTGCTATCGCCGTCGATACCGGTATTTTTACCGGTCGTTCGCCGAAAGATAAGTATATCGTCCGAGACGAAACCACCCGCGATACGCTGTGGTGGGCTGACAAGGGCAAAGGGAAGAACGACAACAAACCGCTCTCCCCGGAAACCTGGCAGCACCTGAAAGGGCTCGTCACCCATCAACTTTCCGGCAAGCGTCTGTTCATTGTCGACGCTTTCTGCGGCGCTAACGCCGATACCCGTCTCTCCGTGCGTTTTATCACTGAAGTGGCCTGGCAGGCGCATTTCGTGAAAAACATGTTTATTCGTCCAACCGACGAAGAGCTGCAGGATTTCACCCCGGATTTCATCGTTATGAACGGTGCGAAATGCACGAACCCACAGTGGAAAGAGCAGGGTCTGAACTCCGAAAACTTTGTGGCCTTCAACCTGACCGAGCGTATCCAGTTGATCGGCGGTACCTGGTACGGCGGCGAAATGAAGAAAGGGATGTTCTCGGTCATGAACTACTTGCTGCCGCTGCGGGGCATCGCCTCCATGCACTGCTCGGCTAACGTCGGTGAAAAAGGCGACGTGGCGGTATTCTTCGGCCTGTCCGGCACCGGGAAAACCACCCTGTCCACCGATCCAAAACGTCGCCTGATTGGCGATGACGAACACGGCTGGGATGACGACGGCGTATTCAACTTTGAAGGCGGCTGCTACGCGAAGACCATTCGCCTGTCTGAAGAGGCCGAGCCTGATATCTTCCACGCGATCCGTCGCGATGCGCTGCTGGAAAACGTCACCGTGCGTGCCGACGGCTCCATCGACTTCGACGATGCGTCGAAAACGGAAAACACCCGCGTTTCTTACCCGATCTACCACATCGACAATATCGTGAAGCCGGTGTCAAAAGCGGGTCATGCCACGAAGGTCATTTTCCTGACCGCGGATGCGTTCGGCGTGCTGCCTCCGGTGTCTCGCCTGACGGCCAGCCAGACGCAGTACCACTTCCTCTCCGGTTTTACCGCCAAGCTGGCGGGTACCGAGCGTGGCGTGACGGAGCCAACCCCAACCTTCTCCGCCTGCTTCGGCGCGGCCTTCCTGTCGCTGCACCCGACGCAGTACGCTGAAGTGCTGGTGAAACGCATGCAGGCATCCGGCGCGCAGGCATACCTGGTGAACACCGGCTGGAACGGTACCGGCAAACGTATCTCCATCAAAGATACCCGCGCGATTATCGACGCCATTCTGGATGGTTCTCTGGACGACGCCGAAACCTTTACGCTGCCGATGTTTGACCTGGCGATCCCAACGTCGCTGCCGGGTGTGGATACGCATATCCTCGACCCGCGCAACACGTACGGTTCTCCGGAGCAGTGGCGCGAGAAAGCGGAATCGCTGGCGAAGCTGTTTATCGAGAACTTCGAGAAGTATACCGATACCCCGGCGGGCGAAGCGCTGGTGAGCGCGGGTCCGAAGCTGTAGTCCTTCTCCCTCTCCCCGTGGGAGAGGGCCGGGGTGAGGGCATCAGACCGCAGAGACCGCATTTTGTCGGGTGGCGGCTTCACCTTACCCGACCTACAAAAAAGGGTGGCAATTGCCACCCTTTTTTTAACCCTCTTTCACCTGCCCCCGCGTCACCGGTACCGGCAGCCAGGCGCGAATGCTCAGCCCACCCCGCTCGCTGGTGCCAATCTCCAGCAGTCCGTTGTGGTTATCGATAATACGCTGAACAATCGCCAGGCCTAAGCCCGTGCCGCTGGTGCTGCGCGCGCTGTCGCCGCGCACAAACGGCTGGAACAGATGCTTACGCTGCTCGGGCTTGATGCCCGGACCGTCGTCTTCCACCTGGAACCAGGCGCGGTTGAGTTCAGACCCGCTGCTGACTTTGATCCAGCCGTTACCGTAGCGCGCCGCGTTGACCACCATGTTCGCCACCGCACGCTTGATAGAAAGCGGGTGCATGCGTACCTCAATTTCACCCGCCTGCAGGTCGGTATCAATCTCGCGCTCGTAGCCGCTTTCCGCCGCCACCACTTCGCCCAGCACCGCGTTCAGATCCGCCATCTCCATCGGCATCTCTTGCCCGGTGCGCAGGTAGTCGATGAACTGCTCGATGATGGCGTTACACTCTTCGATGTCCTTGTTAATGGACTCGGCGAGATAACCGTCCTCTTCCCCCATCATCTCCGTCGCCAGACGAATACGCGTTAGCGGCGTGCGCAGGTCATGGCTTACGCCCGCCATCAGCAGCGTACGGTCATCCGCCAGCTGCTTCACGCCTGCCGCCATATGGTTAAACGCGCGCGTCACCGAACGGACTTCCGAGGCACCATACTCGCGCAGCGGAGGTGGAATAATTCCTTTACCGACCTGCAGCGCAGCGTGCTCCAGGTCGACCAGCGGTCGGTTCTGTATACGGATAAATAGCCACGCGCCGCCTATCGCCAGCAGCATAATCGCCAGGGTGTAGCGGAACAGCGGCGAGAAGTCGCCCTGATGGATTTCGGTGAGCGGAACGCGCACCCAGATATTGGGTGACAGCCAGGTTTTCAGCCAGACGACGGGCGAGCTTTTGTTGACCTCAACGCGCACTTCCGTTGGGCCGCCCAGCTGCTGCGCCATCTGCTGGCTGAGGAATTCGTAGTGCTGCGCCCAGCGCAGGCCAGCGTCTTCCGCCGCTTCGTTGGAGTAGAGCGAAATGCCCAGCTCACGGTAGATTTCACGGCGAAACGCCGGGGGAACGACGAGCTGCGTGCCGTCCTCCAGCTGCAGTTTGTCGGTCATCAGCATACGGACTTCGTAGGCCAGGACCTTATTAAACTGCTGGAGGCTCGGCAGGATCGCAAAGTTCAGCACCACCAGATAGGTCGTCACCAGGCTGACGAACAGCAGGGTGACGATCAGCAACAGGGTGCGGGCAAACGAGCTACGCGGCGAGAAGCGCATTCGCCTCATGCTTTAGAGCCGTCCGGGACGAACACGTAGCCCAGACCCCATACGGTCTGAATATAACGAGGATGCGCAGGATCTTCTTCCACCATGCGGCGCAGGCGGGAGATCTGCACGTCAATGGAGCGTTCCATTGCGGAGTATTCGCGACCGCGCGCCAGGTTCATCAGCTTGTCGCGGGAAAGCGGTTCACGCGGGTGGCTGACCAGCGCTTTCAGGACCGCAAACTCGCCGCTGGTGAGCGGCATTGGCTCGTCTTCACGGAACATCTCGCGCGTACCGAGGTTCAGCTTGAACTTGCCGAAGGCAATGACGGCTTCTTCCTGAGACGGTGCCCCAGGCAGTTCGTTCGCCTGACGGCGCAGCACAGCGCGAATACGCGCCAGCAGTTCACGCGGGTTAAACGGTTTTGGAATGTAGTCGTCCGCGCCGATTTCGAGGCCGACGATACGGTCAACTTCCTCACCCTTCGCCGTCACCATGATGATCGGCATCGGGTTGCTCTGGCTGCGCAGACGGCGGCAAATAGAAAGCCCGTCTTCGCCAGGCAGCATCAGGTCGAGAACCATCAGGTGGAAAGATTCACGGGTCAGCAGACGGTCCATCTGCTCAGCGTTCGCGACGCTACGAACCTGGAAGCCCTGCTCGGTCAGATAACGTTCCAGCAGCGCGCGCAGGCGCATGTCGTCATCCACGACCAGAATTTTGTAGTTCTCTTGCATTGTGTGTACTCCCAAAGGTTCGGATAGTCTTTGTAACAGCGTATTCTAAAAAAGTGCACGTATTCGACCAGTTAATTCTGGTATAAATTCTAGTCGAAATTGTTACAAAGCATATTTAACAGCAGCTTATCTGCTCATTTCATCACATAAATCATTTTTAATCCTGTCTGTTACACTGTGCGGTACGTATTGTGCGCAAGACAGTTAACCGGCAGGCAGCAAAGGCTTTACCATGAAAACGCCCCTGATCACCCGCGAAGGGTACGAAAAGCTCAAAAAAGAGATGGATTACCTCTGGCGCGAAGAGCGTCCTGAAGTAACCAAAAAGGTGACCTGGGCGGCAAGCCTGGGCGATCGCAGCGAAAACGCTGACTACCAGTACAACAAAAAGCGGCTGCGCGAAATTGACCGCCGGGTTCGCTACCTGACGAAGTGTCTCGAGAATCTCAAAATTGTCGATTACTCCCCGCAGCAGGAGGGCAAAGTGTTCTTCGGCGCGTGGGTGGAGATTGAAAACGACGATGGCGACATTCTGCGTTTTCGCATTGTCGGCTACGATGAAATTTTTGGTCGTAAGGACTACATCTCCATCGACTCCCCGATGGCTCGCGCGCTGCTCAAAAAGGAAGTGGGCGATCTGGCCGTCGTTCAGACTCCAGCCGGTGAAGCCAGCTGGTACGTCAATGAGATCGTCTACGTAAAATAGTCCGAGAGCGCCCTCCCCGGCTGGCATTTTGCCGTGTCAGCCCGTATAACTATCCCCTGATTTTTCGACTCAACAGATGATAAAGCCATGATGAAAGATTCGCTCTGCCGCATTATTGCGGGTGATATTCAGGCCAGAGCCGAACAGGTAGAAGCTGCCGTTCGCCTGCTTGATGAAGGGAACACCGTGCCGTTTATTGCACGCTATCGTAAGGAAGTCACCGGCGGTCTGGATGACACGCAGCTGCGTAACCTGGAGACCCGTCTGGGCTATCTGCGCGAGCTGGAAGAACGTCGTCAGGCGATCCTCAAATCCATCGGCGAACAGGGCAAGCTGAGCAGCGAGCTTGAAAGCGCCATCAACGGCACCCTGAGCAAAACCGAACTCGAAGATCTCTATCTGCCGTACAAACCGAAGCGCCGCACGCGCGGGCAGATTGCGATTGAAGCGGGTCTTGAGCCGCTGGCCGACCTGCTGTGGAACGAGCCGTCCCACGATCCGGAAACCGAAGCCGCCAAATTCATCGACGCCGACAAAGGCGTAGCGGACACCAAGGCCGCCCTTGACGGCGCGCGCTACATTCTGATGGAGCGCTTCGCCGAAGACGCCGCCCTGCTCGCTAAAGTGCGTGATTACCTGTGGAAGAATGCCCACATCGTCTCTACCGTCGTCGCGGGTAAAGAGGAAGAAGGCGCGAAATTCCGCGACTACTTCGATCACCACGAACCGATCTCTACCGCCCCTTCACACCGCGCGCTGGCAATGTTCCGCGGCCGCAACGAAGGCGTGCTCCAGCTCTCCCTGAACGCCGACCCGCAGTTCGACGAGCCGCCGAAAGAGAGCCACTGCGAGCAGATCATTATCGACCATCTCGGCCTGCGCCTGAACAACGCCCCGGCGGACAGCTGGCGCAAAGGCGTGGTGAGCTGGACCTGGCGCATCAAGGTGCTGATGCACCTCGAAACCGAGCTGATGGGCACCGTGCGCGAGCGCGCCGAAGACGAAGCGATTAACGTCTTCGCCCGTAACCTGCACGACCTGCTGATGGCCGCCCCTGCCGGCCTGCGCGCGACTATGGGTCTCGATCCGGGTCTGCGTACCGGCGTGAAGGTCGCTGTGGTTGACGGCACCGGCAAGCTGGTGGCGACCGATACCATCTATCCGCACACCGGCCAGGCAGCGAAAGCGGCCGTCGTCGTGGCGGCGCTGTGCGAAAAATACAACGTCGAGCTGGTTGCCATCGGCAACGGTACGGCCTCACGCGAAACCGAGCGTTTCTACCTCGACGTGCAGAAGCAGTTCCCGAAAGTGACGGCACAGAAAGTGATCGTCAGCGAAGCGGGGGCATCCGTCTATTCCGCGTCCGAGCTGGCGGCCCAGGAGTTCCCGGACCTGGACGTTTCCCTGCGCGGTGCGGTCTCTATCGCACGCCGCCTGCAGGATCCGCTGGCGGAGCTGGTGAAGATCGACCCGAAATCCATCGGCGTGGGCCAGTATCAGCACGACGTGAGCCAGACTCAGCTGGCGCGCAAGCTGGATGCGGTGGTGGAAGACTGCGTAAACGCCGTCGGCGTTGACCTGAACACCGCTTCCGTTCCCCTGCTGACCCGTGTGGCGGGCTTAACCCGCATGATGGCGCAGAACATCGTCGCCTGGCGTGATGAGAACGGCCAGTTCCAGAACCGTCAGCAGCTGCTGAAGGTGAGCCGTCTGGGGCCAAAAGCTTTTGAGCAGTGTGCGGGCTTCCTGCGCATCAACCACGGCGATAACCCGCTGGATGCCTCCACCGTTCACCCGGAAGCGTACCCGATTGTGGAGCGCATTCTGGCCGCCACCCAGCAGGCACTGAAAGATCTTATGGGTGACAGCAGCGCCCTGCGCAACCTGAAAGCCGTTGATTTCACCGATGACAAATTTGGTGTCCCCACCGTCACCGACATCATCAAAGAGCTGGAAAAGCCGGGCCGCGATCCGCGTCCTGAGTTCAAGACGGCGACCTTTGCTGACGGCGTGGAAACCATGAACGACCTGCTGCCCGGCATGGTGCTGGAAGGCGCGGTGACCAACGTCACCAACTTTGGCGCGTTTGTGGATATCGGCGTGCATCAGGACGGTCTGGTGCATATCTCTTCCCTTGCCGACAAGTTCGTTGAAGACCCGCACACCGTGGTTAAAGCGGGTGACATCGTGAAGGTGAAAGTGCTGGAAGTGGATTTGCAGCGCAAGCGTATCGCGCTGACCATGCGTCTGGACGAGCAGCCGGGCGACACCAGCGCGCGCCGCGGCGGCAATGGCGGTGGCCGCGAGCAGCAGCGCCCGGCCACGAAAGCGGCAAAACCGCGCGGACGTGACGCTCAGCCTGCTGGCAACAGCGCGATGATGGATGCGCTGGCGGCAGCGATGGGTAAGAAACGCTAAGGTTGCAATGCCCCTCACCCTAACCCTCTCCCCAAAAGGGAGAGGGGATCGCACGGTGCGGTCTTTCCCCCTCGTCCTCATGGGTAGGGGGAATAAAATCATATCGAAATATATGAAACCGATTGCATAGCCATATTTAAACCACGAATTATCACCCCGTTAACAAATACTCCCCTTTTTGTTTTCCAGGCAATTCAGCAAATATTGAGCCAGGTCAAACAGGCCGTAAATTAATACCGTAAACAACATTCCGTCACAGTTTTAATATTGCTGATAAAAACTATTCTCATTATCATCCCATAGTAGATAATTTAACCTTTCGTGGAATCAGGCGTTATGCAATTCACTCCAGACAGTGCATGGAAGATTACCGGTTTTACCCGCGAAATTAGCCCGGCCTATCGGCAAAAGCTGCTGTCGCTGGGCATGCTGCCCGGCTCGTCATTCCAGGTCGTGCGCGTGGCGCCGCTGGGCGATCCGGTTCATATCGAAACCCGCCGCGTGAATCTGGTGCTGCGTAAGAAAGACCTCGCGTTAATAGAAGTCGAAGCCTTATCCCGATAACAAGCCAGCGGTTTCAGTGAGTCTAAAAAAATGAAAAAGTTAACTATTGGCTTAATTGGCAATCCTAATTCCGGCAAGACTACGCTTTTTAACCAGCTAACCGGAGCCCGCCAGCGCGTGGGCAACTGGGCGGGCGTGAC
Organism: Enterobacter sp. 302C9; assembly: GCF_034106085.1. Lineage (NCBI taxonomy): Bacteria > Pseudomonadati > Pseudomonadota > Gammaproteobacteria > Enterobacterales > Enterobacteriaceae > Enterobacter > Enterobacter sp. 302C9. The sequence continues at coordinate 148,580 of NZ_JAWNBW010000008.1, read as the reverse complement.
GGTTGAGCGTAAAGAGGGCCAGTTCACGACAACGGACAACCAGGTGACGCTGGTTGACCTTCCCGGCACCTACTCCTTAACCACCATTTCGTCGCAAACCTCGCTCGATGAGCAGATTGCCTGCCACTATATTCTTGGCGGCGACGCGGACCTGCTGATCAACGTGGTCGACGCTTCCAATCTCGAACGTAACCTTTATCTGACGCTGCAGCTGCTGGAGCTGGGCATCCCCTGCATCGTGGCGCTCAACATGCTCGACATTGCGGAGAAACAAAAGCTTCGTATCGACGTCGATGCCCTCTCCGCGCGCCTGGGTTGCCCGGTCGTTCCGCTGGTCTCGACGCGCGCTCGCGGTATTGATGCGCTGAAGCTGGCCATTGACCGTCACCAGGGAAATCATGACATTGAGCTGGTGCATTACGCGAAGCCTCTCCTGCGCGAAGCCAATGTGCTGGCGCAGGAGATGGACAAAAGCATGCCTGCGAAACAGCGCCTGTGGCTCGGCCTGCAGATGCTGGAAGGGGATATCTACAGCCGCGCTTACGCCGGGCATGCGGCTGATAAGCTGGACGCGACGGTGGCCCGTCTTAGCGACGAGCTGGACGACCCGGCGCTGCACATCGCCGATGCGCGTTACCAGGCCATCGCCTCGATTTGCGACGTTGTCAGTAACGCGCTGACGGCAGAGCCCAGCCGCTTTACGGCAGCGGTGGATAAAGTTGTGCTTAACCGCTTCCTCGGTTTGCCCATCTTCCTGCTGGTGATGTACGTGATGTTCCTGCTCGCCATTAACATCGGCGGCGCACTCCAGCCTATTTTCGACGCCGGTTCCGTCGCGGTCTTCGTCCACGGAATTCAGTGGGTGGGTTACACCCTGCACTTCCCGGAATGGTTAACCATCTTCCTTGCACAGGGGATCGGCGGCGGTATCAACACCGTTCTGCCGCTGGTGCCGCAGATCGGCATGATGTATCTGTTCCTCTCGTTCCTGGAAGATTCCGGCTACATGGCGCGCGCCGCGTTCGTGATGGATCGTCTGATGCAGGCGCTGGGTCTGCCGGGTAAATCCTTCGTCCCGCTGATTGTCGGCTTCGGCTGTAACGTACCGTCGGTGATGGGCGCACGCACCCTGGATGCGCCACGTGAACGTCTGATGACCATCATGATGACGCCGTTTATGTCCTGCGGTGCCCGTCTGGCCATCTTTGCGGTCTTTGCCGCAGCCTTCTTTGGTCAGCAGGGCGCGCTGGCGGTCTTCTCGCTGTATGTGCTGGGCATCGTGATGGCTATTCTTACCGGTTTAATGCTGAAGCACACCATCATGCGCGGTGAAGCGTCGCCGTTTGTGATGGAGCTGCCGGTGTATCACGTGCCGCATCTGAAAAGCCTGGCGATCCAGACCTGGCAGCGCCTGAAGGGCTTTGTGCTGCGCGCCGGTAAGGTGATTGTCATCGTCAGCATTTTCCTGAGCGCGCTGAACAGCTTCACCCTCAGCGGGCAGGCGGCAGATAACATCAACGACTCTGCCCTCGCCTCCGTCAGCCGCGTCATCACGCCGGTCTTCAAACCGATTGGCGTGCATGAGGATAACTGGCAGGCAACCGTCGGGCTATTCACCGGCGCGATGGCAAAAGAGGTGGTTGTCGGCACCCTGAACACGCTTTACACCGCAGAGAACATTCAGGAACAGGAATTTAATCCGGCAGAGTTTCATCTCGGTCATGAACTACTGGGTGCCGTAGAGGAGACCTGGCAGAGCCTGAAAGATACCTTCAGCCTGAGCGTGCTGGCGAACCCTATTGAGGCCAGCAAAGGCGACGGCGAAATGGCAACAGGTGCCATGGGCGTGATGGGCGAGAAATTTGGCAGCGCGTCCGCGGCCTACAGCTACCTCATCTTTGTTCTGCTCTACATTCCGTGCATCTCCGTGATGGGGGCGATTGCCCGCGAGTCCAGCCGCGGCTGGATGGGCTTCTCAATCCTGTGGGGGTTAAACATTGCGTACTCGCTGTCGACGCTCTTTTATCAAACCGTTAATTTCAGCCAACATCCGCGCTACAGCCTGGTCTGCATTCTCGCGGTTGTGCTGTTTAACGTGATAGTGCTCGGTTTGCTGCGGCGTGCGCGCAGCCGCGTCGACATCGACCTGCTGGCAAACCGTAAAACCGCCGCGACCTGCTGCAGCAGCCCGGCGGGCGACTGTCACTAAGGAGCAAACCATGGCATCGTTGATTCAGGTTCGTGACCTGCTGGCACTGCAAGGGCGAATGGAGGCGAAACAGCTGAGCCTCAGCCTGCATACGCCGCAGCCGATGATCGATGCCATGCTGGAAAGACTGGAAGCCATGGGGAAAGCCGTGCGGATTCAGGAAGAAGCGGACGGTTGTCTCTCCGGCAGTTGTAAAAGCTGTCCGGAAGGAAAGGCCTGCCTCAGGGAGTGGTGGACGCTGCGTTAACAAAGCCGGGCATCGCTGCCCGGCTTTATCGTATTACTTGTAGACGTCCGCCGTTGCGCGTACGTTTTTGGTCTGTTTTTCTGCACTGGTGACGACATAGTACGTTCCGCCCAGCTCATCCGCTTTCTTCGACAGCTCTCTGCGAGCATCCATCGGCGCGGTGGTGTCAGACGTAGAAATCTCACCAATTTTCGTCAGATTCATGCCGGCAACTTTATCTTTTTCCAGCTCTTTTGCCGCAAAGACGCCAAATGACAGTGACCCAATAACCAGAGAAGTGACAATACCTGTAACAAGTTTCATAGCCTGACTCTCCATAGGATTGTTGTTTTGATTATCGTAGGCAGAACAACCGCAACGACATCTGGAGTATGGTTGCGGTGTGTTACTTTTTCCAGGCAGGATAGAAAATAATCAGTCGAAACGTTGACTTAACGCAATCAGCGCTGAACAAAATTCCGTCGGATGAGAGATAAACGGGGCATGTGCGGCTTTGGCAATAATCTGCGATTCACTCTCCGGCCAGAGTGAATCCAGCAGCGGAACCACTTTGCGCGGCACAATCCCGTCGAGATAACCGTAGATACGCAGGTGCGGCACCGTCAGCGCGGCCAGCGGCTCGCGCAGGTCAACCGTTTTCAGGAGCTCAAGTCCGCCGTTAAGCACCTCAACCTCCGGCATCGGCAGCGAAAGCACGGTCTGCTTCAGCGTTCGGGCATCCTTACGCGCGGTGTCAGTGCCCATTGTCTGCAATGCCAGGAACCGCTCTACGGTCCGCTGGAAATCTTCGCTCAGCTGCTGCTGGAAGCCCGCCAGCACGTCAGGCTTGATCCCCGGCCACTCTTCCTGCGCGCTAAAACAGGGCGATGACGCCACCGTCACCAGCGCTTTTACGCGTTCAGGCTGCGACAGCGCAATCTGGCTCGCCACTAGCCCGCCCAGGCTCCAGCCCAGCCAGACCGCGTTTTGCGGCGCAGCGTCCAGAACCTGCTGCGCCATTTCATCAAGCGACAACGCGCCATACCCGCGGCTGCGGCCAAAGCCGGGTAAATCCACCAGATGCAGCGTGAAATGCGAGGCAAGTTCCTCACGTATGCAATGCCATATCTCCGCATTCAGGCCCCATCCGTGCAGCAGCACAAGATGGCAATTTCCTGTCCCTACGGTCTGCCACCACAGCGTCTTCATCAGTTACTGTTCTCTTTTTTCACATGGAGGTTGCACATGCTAACAGTACCCGGCTTGTGCTGGCTATGCCAAATGCCGCTGGCGCTCAGCGGGTGGGGCGTCTGCTCCGTCTGCACGCGATCGCTGCAATGGCGTATCGGGATCTGTCCACAATGTGGTTTACCGGCCACGAACCCCTCGTTGCCCTGTGGCCGCTGCCTGAAAAAATCCCCGCCGTGGAGCGCGCTGGTGGCAGTGGATGATTATGTTCCGCCGCTGAACAGGCTGATCCACGCGCTGAAGTTTTCCGGGCAGAGCTCGCTGGCACAGCCCCTTGCCCGCCTGCTGTTGCTGGCGGTTTTGCAGGCGAGACGTCACCGGGCACTGCCGAAAATTGACATGGTGGTGAATGTCCCTTTATACCGACATCGGCACTGGCGGCGCGGCTATAACCAGAGTGATCTGCTCTGCCGTCCCCTCGCACGGTGGCTCGGCTGCCGGTATGAGGCCCGCGCGCTGACACGCGTTCATGCCACCGCCATCCAGCATCAGCTCAGCGCACGGCTTCGCAAAAGAAACCTCAAAAATGCCTTTCGCCTTGAATTGCCGGTCGACGGTCTCCATATCGCGATTGTGGATGATGTCGTCACCACGGGCAGTACCGTTGCTGAACTTTCCCGACTGCTTTTGCGAAGCGGCGCCGCGTCGGTTCAGGTATGGTGTCTGTGCCGTACCTTGTAGCCCTTCTTCAATGGGCGTATGATTATACCCAGGTAATTTAGTCAACTATTAGGCCAAAGCTATGATCCGTATTTCCGATTCTGCACAAGCGCACTTTGCCAAACTGCTGGCAAATCAGGAAGAAGGGACGCAGATCCGCGTGTTTGTGATTAATCCAGGCACTCCGAATGCAGAATGTGGTGTTTCTTATTGTCCTCCGGACGCTGTGGAAGCGACTGACACTGCCCTTAAATTTGAACAGCTCACAGCCTACGTTGATGAGCTGAGCGCACCGTATCTTGAAGATGCGGAGATCGACTTCGTCACCGATCAGCTGGGTTCTCAGCTGACCCTGAAAGCGCCGAACGCGAAAATGCGTAAAGTGTCTGACGATGCCCCGCTGATGGAGCGCGTTGAGTATCTGCTGCAATCCCAGATCAACCCACAGCTGGCGGGCCACGGCGGTCGTGTTTCCCTGATGGAAATCACCGACGAAGGTTTTGCCATTCTGCAGTTTGGCGGCGGCTGTAACGGCTGCTCAATGGTCGATGTAACGCTGAAAGAAGGGATCGAGAAGCAGCTGCTGAACGAGTTCCCGGAACTGAAAGGCGTGCGTGACCTGACCGAGCACCAGCGCGGCGAGCACTCTTACTACTAATTCAGTATCCGTCTGTATCGCCCGGTGGCGCTGCGCTTACCGGGCCTACAGAAATAGTGAGGTCTGATGCCCTCACCCCCGGTCCTCTCCCACGGGAGAGGGTGAAAACATTAAAAACGGTAACCTCATGGTTACCGTTTTGCGTTTACCTCCCATATGTTGACCTGCGTCTCATAATTCAAATTTAGCCTCCCAGGGTGATTCTCAATCGAGCCATGTTACCCGTATCATTCTCGTGGGCACTCAGCATCCTTATAACAGCCGACTAAACTTAATGGTTTCGAAGGCATCAGTATGAGTGCCGTTAACACTCTGTTCCCAGTTGGGACAATCGGAATTTGTCGTTGAAACAATGACGTTACCCATAACAATTCAAAGGCCAGGTAAATCATGCCATTAGTCATCGTTGCTATCGGTGTTGTGTTATTACTGCTCTTGATGATCCGTTTCAAAATGAACGGATTTATCGCTCTGGTTCTGGTGGCACTTGCAGTCGGTCTGATGCAGGGTATGCCGCTGGTTAAAGTTATCAGTTCCATCAAAGCCGGCGTCGGCGGCACGCTCGGCAGCCTGGCGCTGATCATGGGCTTCGGCGCCATGCTCGGCAAAATGCTGGCAGACTGCGGGGGCGCGCAGCGTATCGCCACCACGCTGATTGCCAAATTTGGCAAGAAGAACATCCAGTGGGCGGTGGTATTAACCGGTTTTACCGTCGGCTTCGCGCTGTTCTATGAAGTGGGCTTCGTGCTGATGCTGCCGCTGGTGTTCACCATCGCGGCTGCGGCAAACATCCCGCTGCTGTATGTCGGTGTGCCAATGGCTGCGGCGCTGTCCGTGACTCACGGCTTCCTGCCGCCGCACCCGGGCCCAACCGCTATCGCAACCATCTTCCACGCGGATATGGGTAAAACCCTGCTGTTCGGTACGATTCTGGCGATCCCAACCGTGATTCTGGCGGGCCCGGTTTATGCCCGCTTCCTGAAAGGCATTGATAAGCCGATCCCGGAAGGTCTGTACAGCGCCAAAACCTTCACCGAAGAAGAGATGCCGGGCTTTGGCGTCAGCGTCTGGACCTCTCTGGTACCGGTGATCCTGATGGCGATGCGTGCCGTGGCGGAGATGATTCTGCCGAAAGGTCATCCGTTCCTGTCCGTTGCGGAATTCCTCGGTGACCCGGTCATGGCAACGCTGATTGCGGTGCTGATCGCGATGTTCACCTTCGGCCTGAACCGCGGTCGTTCAATGGATCAGATCAACGACACGCTGACCTCGTCCATCAAAATCATTGCCATGATGCTCCTGATCATCGGCGGCGGCGGCGCATTCAAGCAGGTTCTGGTCGACAGCGGCGTGGACAAATACATCGCTGCCATGATGCATGAAACCAACGTGTCGCCGCTCCTGATGGCCTGGTCTATTGCCGCGGTTCTGCGTATTGCGCTGGGTTCTGCGACCGTTGCGGCGATCACCGCGGGCGGTATCGTTGCCCCGCTGATTGCGACCACGGGTGTTAGCCCTGAGCTGATGGTTATCGCCGTCGGTTCCGGTAGCGTGATTTTCTCTCACGTTAACGATCCTGGCTTCTGGCTGTTCAAGGAGTACTTCAACCTGACGATCGGTGAAACCATCAAGTCCTGGTCCGCGCTGGAAACCATTATTTCGGTGTGCGGTCTGGTCGGGGTACTGCTGTTGAATATGGTGGTTTGATGTAAAAAAGCCGGGTGGCGCTGACGCTTACCCGGCCTACATTCTATTCCCTCTCCCTCCGGGAGAGGGTTAGGGTGAAACTACCGCTTCTTGCCCACCGCCCTTCTGCGTTTGTCCAAATCCTTAATCAGCTTGTTCACCCCGTCATCGGCAAACATCTTCTCAAGCGATGTGGACAGCTTGCGACGCCAGTTCTTGTACTGATAGCTGGTGCCCGGAATGTTCACCGGCTCCGCCATATCAATCCAGTCTTCCGGCTGCAGACCCAGCAGGGCGCTGTTGCTGTCGGCAATATAGCGCTGCAAGCCGCGATTGAGGGTAGCGGTCATCGACATCAATGACGCCTTATGTCCGGCACGTTTCGGCAGACAGCCCTGCTTGTGCAGCGCATCCAGCAGCCCCTGTTTGGAGAGCTCGCGATCCTGATACAGGCCGCGCAAAACCTCTTCATCAGGGTACAGCCCGAGCGTTTTGCCGAGCGTCAGATCGCCGCTTTCCCAATAGCCACGAAGCGTAGGAAGGTCATGCGTCGTCGCGACTGCCATTGACTGTTCAGGGTACGCTTTCGGCGCGCGGAAGGTTTTCTCATGGTCGTTTTCAAAATAGAGCACTTTATAGGAGTAGACGCCGCTGTCGCGGAGCTTGCTGACAATTTCCACCGGCACGGTACCGAGATCTTCACCGATCACCATGCACTGGTGGCGTTTACTTTCCAGGGCCAGGATCGACAGCAGATCGTCAACCGGATACTGCACGTACGCCCCGTGATCGGCCGTTTCACCGTACGGGATCCACCACAGACGCAGCACGGACATCACGTGGTCGATACGCAGCGCGCCGCAGTTCTGCATGTTCGCGCGCAGCAGGTCGATGAACGGCTCATAGGCGCGCGCCGCCATGACGTGCGGATCCATCGGCGGCAACCCCCAGTTCTGACCGAGCGGGCCAAGGATATCCGGTGGCGCGCCGACGGAGGCTTTCAGACAGTAAAGCTCACGGTCGCACCAGGTTTCCGCGCCGCCCTCTGCCACGCCGACGGCCAGATCGCGATACAGGCCGATCGGCATCTTATAGCCCTGGCTCACCTGCCAGCAGGCAGCAAACTGGCTGTACGCCAGCCACTGCAGCCACAGGTAGAAGTCCACTTCATCGGCATATTTTTTACAGAACGCTTTTACTTCAGGCGTGTCGACGGACTGATACGCTTCCGGCCAGACCGGCCAGCCCCAGCGCATTTCGTCCTCCTTCACCTGATACGCGTGCAGCGCATCAAACGCCGCCTGCCAGTACAGGCTCTCGCCCTCCTGCGTCACAAACTGGCGGAACGCGGCCATCTGCTCGTCATCGCGCTGCGAAAAGGCTTTCCACGCCAGACGCAGCGCGGCCATTTTCAGCGCCGTGACGGTGGAATAGTCCACCCAGTCCGCGTCGCGCGCCTGCTTCAGGGCCTGCTGCGTGGTGCTGAGTTTCCACCACGCCTGCGCCTCTTTGCTGTTTTTGAAATCATCTAACGCGTTAACGTCGATATAAATCACGTTCAGCCAGCGACGGGACGACGGGCTGTACGGGCTGGCGCTCTCCGGGTTGGCCGGATAGAGCGCGTGGATCGGGTTGAGCCCGATAAACGCGCCGCCGCGCTCGCCTACATCCACCAGCATCTTTTTCAGATCGCCAAAATCACCGATGCCCCAGTTGCTGTCGGAGCGCAGGGTGTAGAGCTGCACGCAGGCGCCCCACAGCTTTTTGCCTTCGAGCAGCGCCTGCGGCTCGTAGCAGCGTTTTGGCGCGACGATCACCCGGCAGTGGAAACGACGATCGTCCTGGGTGAGCGTTAAGGTGTGATACCCCTCCGGCAGCTTCGCCGGAAGGTTTAAAGTTTTGCCGCCGGTGGCGTTGCCTTTGTGCTGATGCCCCTCTTCGGTGGTAAGCAGCCAGCTAAACTCGCCGCGCCCCTCCACCGCCAGCGGCATCTTTTTGCCTGCGGTGAACACCTTCACGTTCGGCACCGGCGCAACCGACGCTTTCGCGTCGGCTTTGTGCATGGCATCCAGCAAACGTCTTTTGGTGTCGGCGCCAATAGACTGCGGTTTGCCGTGCGCATTAATGTAACTGAGGCTGATCCCCGCCGCCTGCGCGGCGCTGTCCAGACGTTTACTCTCCATCGCGCTTCCTCAGCGTTTTGCCTGCCAGATACGGGCCTGATAATCACGGATTGAACGGTCAGAGCTGAACATACCGCAGCGGGCGGTGTTCAGAATGCACGCGCGGGTCCAGGCTTCCTGGTCGCGATACAGCACGTCGACCTGCTTTTGCGCTTCAACGTAGGCCGTGAAGTCCGCCATCACCAGATACGGGTCACCGCCGTGTTTGTCCATGCTGTGCAGCATCTGGTCAAACGCGTGCTTGTCGCCGTCGCTGTATTTACCGCTTTCCAGCTCCTTCAGCACCGCGTCGAGCACTTTGTCTTTCTTACGCCATTTCACCGGGTCATAGCCTTTGGCCTTGATGGCCTTCACCTCTTCCACGGTGTGGCCGAAGATAAAGATATTCTCTTCCCCGACCTTCTCGGCGATTTCGACGTTTGCCCCGTCGAGCGTACCGACGGTCAGCGCGCCGTTCAGCGCCAGCTTCATGTTGCCGGTACCGGACGCTTCTTTACCTGCCGTCGAGATCTGCTCGGAAATATCCGCCGCCGGGATCAGCATTTCAGCCGCCGAGACGCAGTAATCCGGCAGGAACACCACCTTCAGCTTGTCGCCCACTTTCGGATCGCTGTTGATCGCCGCCGCCACTTTATTGATGGCGAGGATAATGTTTTTCGCCAGGTAATAGCCCGGTGCCGCTTTCGCACCGAACAGGAACACGCGCGGCACGCGGTCGGCCTGCGGGTTCTCGCGGATCTCTTTGTACAGCGCCAGAATATGCAGCAGGTTCAGGTGCTGGCGTTTGTACTCGTGCAGACGTTTGATCTGGATATCGAAAATGGCATTCGGGTTGATCTCAATGCCGGTACGCACTTTCACAAACTCCGCCAGGCGAACCTTGTTCTCCAGCTTGATCGCGCGGTACTGCTCGCGGAATTTCGCGTCGTCAGCGTATTTTTCCAGGTTGATGAGCTGGTCCAGATCGTTGGCCCACTCTTTCTTCAGGGTCTTATCCAGCAGACCGGCCAGCAGCGGGTTGCACTGCTTGATCCAGCGACGCGGCGTGATGCCGTTGGTCACGTTGTGGAATTTGGTCGGCCAAAGCTGGTGGTATTCCGGGAAGAGATCTTTGACCACCAGATCCGAGTGCAGCGCCGCCACGCCGTTCACCGCAAAGCCGCTGACCACGCACATGTTCGCCATGCGCACCTGCTTGTCATGCACAACCGCCAGCTTCGCCCAGACCGCTTTGTTGCCTGGCCAGGTTTTATCCACCAGGGTTTTAAACTGGTCGTTAATCTTGTTGATGATCTGCATGTGGCGCGGCAGCAGCGTTTTCACCAGCTTCTCATCCCAGCACTCGAGCGCTTCTGGCATCAGGGTGTGGTTGGTGTAGGCAAAGGTACGGCTGGTGATGGCCCAGGCGTCATCCCAGCTCAGCTGGTGCTCGTCGATCAGCACGCGCAGCAGTTCCGGGATCGCAATCGTCGGGTGCGTGTCGTTGAGCTGAATCACTTCGAAGTCCGGCAGCTGCGCCAGCTTGCGGCCCGCCAGATGATGGCGACGCAGAATGTCCGCCACGGAGCAGGCGCACTGGAAGTACTGCTGCATCAGGCGCAGCTTTTTACCGGCCAGGTGGTTGTCGTTCGGGTAGAGGACTTTGGTCAGCTTCTCGGCGTCGATGCCCTGCTGCTCGGCGCGCAGGAAATCGCCGTCGTTGAATTTGGTCAGGTTAAACGGATGCGCGTGCTTCGCCTGCCACAGACGCAGCGGCTGCGCCACGCCGTTACGGTAGCCGAGCACCGGCAGATCCCAGGCTTCACCGGTAATGGTGAACGCCGGTTCCCAGAGCCCCTGCTTTGTCACTTTCCCGCCAATACCGACCTGCACATCCAGCTGCGCGTTGTGGCGGAACCACGGATAGGTATTGCGATGCCAGTCGTCCGGCGCTTCCATCTGATGGCCATCGGCAAACGACTGACGGAACAAGCCATACTGATAGTTCAGGCCATAGCCAATCGCCGACTGGCCGACGGTCGCCATGGAGTCGAGGAAACAGGCTGCCAGACGTCCCAGACCGCCGTTGCCCAGCGCCGGGTCAATCTCTTCTTCCAGCAGGTCGGTCAGGTTAATGTCGTGTTCTTTAAGGACGTCACCAACGTCCTGATACCAGCCGAGGTTCAACAGGTTGTTGCCCGTCAGACGGCCAATCAGGAATTCCATTGAAATGTAGTTTACATGGCGCTGGTTCTTCACCGGCTTTGCCAAAGGCTGAGCATCCAGCTGTTCTGCGAGCGCACCGCTCACTGCCTGCCACCACTGGTGAGGCGTCATCTCGTTTGCAGCATGAAGGCCAAAACGCTGCCACTGACGCGTCAGGGCAGCCTGGAATTGAGCTTTGTTGAAGGTAGGCTGTGACATAGGGGATCGGCATCCTTTAGAAAGAAAACACAAGTTGGCGCTAGTGTGCCTGGCTCATTTCCCCTCTTCCTCCTCCTGTGGGGGATTAGACAGGGAGGAGTAGCGGGGATGAGCATAAAAGTGTGATCGAGGCCACTCTCAGAGCATAGTTCGAGTGTGCCCGGAAGATAAAAAAGTAACCGGGGAGAATGTCAAAGAAATGAAATGCAGTTTCGGGTGAAATTAATCCGTTCTGAAATGATTACTTACGTAGAATAATAATTTAGCCATCGGGACACATCTCAAAAGACTATTACTCTCACTCAACTTTACCCGCACTTTATTAAATTTGACGTCACTATACCTTTCTGAAACCAGTTTCAGCGCAGCGGCAATGTATACAGACAAACCAGCAGTGACGCGGCGTTACGGCCCTTTCGAGAAAGTTCCAACATTTGCCTGAATGTTTTGTGACAGAGTGCAAATTCAGAACCACAAAACCCAGACATAACTTGCAATAGTTCTCTTTCTGTTCGACCTTATATCGTATTAATTACGAAGCGCAAAAAAAATAAAATCTCTCGTTCCCCACAGTGAAGTGAAACCTATGTTGATTCCGTCTAAATTAAGTCGCCCGGTTCGTCTTGACCATACAGTGGTCCGCGAGCGTCTGTTGGCTAAACTTTCCGGCGCGCATAATTTCCGACTGGCGCTGGTTACGAGCCCTGCAGGCTATGGAAAAACAACGCTCATTTCGCAATGGGCCGCGGGTAAAAGCGATCTTGGCTGGTACTCCCTCGACGAGGGCGATAACCAGCAGGAGCGTTTTGCCAGCTATCTGATTGCCGCCATACAGCAAGCCACCCATGGACACTGCGTCGCCAGTGAGGTGATGGTGCAAAAGCGCCAGTACGCCAGCCTGTCCTCCCTTTTCTCTCAGCTGTTTATCGAACTGGCCGAATGGCATCGTCCGCTTTACGTGGTGATCGACGATTACCATCTCATCACGAATCCGGTGATTCATGAATCGATGCGTTTCTTCCTGCGCCATCAGCCGGAAAACCTGACTTTAGTGGTGCTGTCACGCAACCTGCCGCAGCTGGGTATTGCCAACCTGCGCGTGCGCGATCAGCTTCTGGAAGTGGGCAGCCAGCAGCTGGCCTTTACCCACCAGGAAGCGAAACAGTTCTTTGACTGCCGCCTGACATCACCGATTGAGGCCGCCGAGAGCAGCCGTCTGTGTGATGACGTTGCCGGCTGGGCCACGGCGCTGCAGCTTATCGCGCTCTCTGCCCGACAAAACAACAGTCCGGCGCATCAGTCTGCGCGGCGTCTGGCGGGCATCAACGCCAGTCACCTTTCCGACTATCTGGTGGATGAGGTACTGGACAGCGTCGATCCCTCGACGCGTAATTTCCTGCTGAAAAGCTCGCTGCTGCGTTCCATGAACGATGCGCTTATCGTGCGCGTAACGGGCTGTGAAAACGGTCAGCTGCAGCTCGAAGAGATTGAACGTCAGGGCCTTTTCCTGACGCGCATGGACGATCCCGGCGAGTGGTTTAGCTATCACCCGCTGTTTGGCAGCTTCCTGCGCCAGCGCTGTCAGTGGGAACTGGCGGTTGAACTGCCGGAGATCCACCGCGCCGCTGCCGAAAGCTGGATGGCGCAAGGCTTCCCGAGCGAGGCCATCCACCACGCGCTGGCCGCCGGTGATGCCAGCATGCTGCGCGATATCCTCCTCAACCATGCGTGGGGCCTGTTTAACCACAGCGAACTTACCCTGCTGGAAGAGTCCCTCAAAGCCCTGCCGTGGGAAAGCCTGCTGGAGAACCCGCGTCTGGTCCTGCTGCAGGCATGGCTGATGCAGAGCCAGCACCGCTACAGTGAAGTGAACACCCTGCTGGCGCGCGCCGAGCAGGAGATGGAAAGCGAAATGGATACCACCCTGCACGGCGAATTTAACGCGCTGCGCGCTCAGGTGGCCATTAACGACGGCGACCCGGACGAAGCTGAACGGCTGGCGATGGTCGCGCTGGATGAACTGCCGCTGGCTAACTTCTACAGCCGCATCGTGGCGACCTCGGTGCACGGTGAAGTGCTGCACTGCAAAGGCGACCTCACGCGTTCGCTTTCACTGATGCAGCAAACCGAACAGATGGCGCGTCGTCATGATGTCTGGCATTACGCGCTGTGGAGCCTGATCCAACAGAGCGAGATTTTATTCGCGCAGGGGTTCCTGCAGGCCGCCTGGGAAAACCAGGAAAAAGCGTTCCAGCTGATTCGTGAACAGCACCTGGAACAGCTGCCGATGCACGAGTTCCTGTTGCGTATTCGCGCTCAGCTGCTGTGGGCATGGTCGCGTCTGGATGAAGCCGAAAGCTGCGCCCGCCAGGGTGTGGATGTCCTTTCCAGCTTCCAGCCTCAGCAGCAGCTGCAGTGTCTGGCGCTGCTGGTACAGTGCTCGCTGGCACGCGGCGATCTCGATAACGCCCGCAACCATCTGAACCGCCTGGAGAACCTGCTCGGCAACGGTCAGTATCACAGCGACTGGGTCTCAAACGCCGATAAGGTCCGGGTGATTTACTGGCAGATGACCGGCGATAAAAAATCCGCCGCCAACTGGCTGCGTCAGACGCCAAAACCCGAATTTGCGAACAACCACTTCCTGCAGAGCCAGTGGCGGAACATTGCCCGCGCGCAGATCCTGCTCGGTGAATTAGAGCCCGCAGAGATTGTGCTGGAAGAGCTGAACGAGAACGCGCGCAGCCTGCGTCTGATGAGCGACCTGAACCGCAACCTGCTACTGCTGAACCAGCTTTACTGGCAGGCGGGTCGTAAAAACGATGCCCAGCGCGTGCTGCTGGAAGCGCTGCAGCTGGCTAACCGCACCGGCTTTATCAGCCACTTTGTGATTGAAGGTGAAGTGATGGCGCAGCAGCTGCGTCAGCTTATTCAGCTCAACACGCTGCCGGAGCTGGATCAGCATCGCGCCCAGCGCATTCTGCGCGAGATTAACCAGCATCATCGACACAAGTTCGCGCATTTTGATGAGAACTTCGTTGAACGTCTGCTGAACCACCCGGAAGTGCCGGAGCTTATCCGCACCAGTCCGCTCACCCAGCGCGAATGGCAGGTTCTGGGTCTGATCTATTCAGGCTACAGCAACGAGCAGATTGCCGGTGAGCTTGCGGTGGCGGCGACCACCATCAAAACGCATATCCGCAATCTGTATCAGAAGTTGGGCGTGGCGCATCGTCAGGATGCGGTGCAGCATGCGCAGCAGCTGTTGAAGATGATGGGGTATGGCGTGTAGGACCTCTGCGGTCTGATGCCCTCACCCCGGCCCTCTCCCACAGGGAGAGGGAGAACGGCTTTTCAACACAACTCTAACTGCAAATTATTATCTTTAATCACCTGCATCACGCCCGCCGGCGGCATCACGTCGGTATAAACAGCATCCACCATGCTGATGCTGCCCATGTTTACCATCGCATTTCGGCCAAACTTCGAATGGTCTACCACCAGCATCACGTGACGTGAGTTCTCAATAATCGCGCGCTTGGTACGCACCTCGTGATAATCAAACTCCAGCAGCGAGCCGTCGCTGTCGATGCCGCTGATCCCGAGAATGCCGAAGTCGAGGCGGAACTGAGAGATAAAATCGAGGGTCGCTTCGCCAATAATCCCGCCGTCGCGGCTGCGCAGTTCGCCGCCCGCGAGGATGATGCGGAAGTCGTCTTTCTGCATCAGGGTATTGGCCACGTTCAGGTTGTTCGTGACCACGCGCAGGTTCTCGTGATCCAGCAGCGCATGGGCGACCGCTTCCGGCGTGGTGCCGATATCAATAAACAGCGTCGCCCCGTTCGGGATCTGGCTGGCGACCTTGCGGGCAATGCGCTCTTTCTCTGCCGTCTGCGTGGCTTTACGGTCATGCCAGGAGGTGTTGACCGAACTGGACGGCAGCGCCGCGCCGCCGTGGTGGCGAAGAATGCGGTTCTGATCGGCCAGGTCGTTCAGGTCACGACGGATGGTCTGTGGGCTGACGGCAAACTGCTCCACCAGCTCTTCGGTGCTGACGTATCCCTGTTTTTTTACCAGTTCGATAATAGCGTCATGACGTTGTGTTTGTTTCATCAATTATCCCTGAGAATTATGTTCGTTTTCGCGCATGGAGCGTGTCGGCAAAGGCCATCGCTAACCCCACGGCCAGCCCGGCGACGTGTGCACCGTTGGCGATAGACATACCAAACAGATCAAACCATCCGGCAATTAGCCATATTAACGCAAAGGTTATTAATCCGCGCTGCAGATAGATGCCGCTTTCCGGATCGCGCTCCCCGCGAAGCCAGACATAGCCCATCAGGGCATACACGACGCCCGACAGCCCGCCGAACCACGGCCCGCTGAACTTGTGCTGCACATAGCCGCTCAGCAGGGCGCTAATAAGGGTGATAACGATCAGCTTGCCGCTGCCCAGACGCTTTTCAACAGCGCCGCCGAGATACCACCACCAGAGCAGGTTAAAGAGAATATGCATCACCGAGAAGTGCATCAGCGCGTGGCTAAAGTAGCGCCAGACGTCAAACTCAAGAGACGGGTCATAGGGCCAGGCCAGGGCAATCATCACGCTCTGGTCGCCCACCACGTTCATAATGATGAAAACGATAATGCAGGCCGCCATCAGCAGCAGCGTAAACGGGCCGGCGCGCTCGCGGATGGTGGCGAGGAAGGGAAAACGGCTGTAGTGCAGTCCGCTGTCGGTCTGCCCGGACTGCCAGCTGGCCGCCAGATAGCGCGGGTCGCCGGGGTTCTCAAGAAAACGCGCCAGCTCTTCGTTTACGCGCGCGGCCTGGCTCTCGTCGGCCAGCCAGACGTCGGTCTGCGTATGTTGCTGAATGGTCAGAATAACGCCCTGCGTCGCCATATAGTCGACAAACGCCTGGGCGACGCGCGGGTTGGTAAAAGAGGTGATCATCAACATGGGCAGCGGTCGCTTATTTCCACACAAAAGGGGACAGTATAGCGGGATCAGCGCTCAAAAGCGTATTCCACTTCTGCCGGGAAATGACGATGCCAGGCATCGAAGCCGCCGTCGACGCTGTACACCGCGTCGTAGCCCTGCTGAAGCAGATACTGCGCCGCGCCTTTGCTGCTGTTGCCGTGGTAGCACATGACCATCACCGGCGTCTCGAAGTCGTTATCGCGCATAAACGCGCCCAGCGTGTCGTTAGTGAGATGAAACGCGCCCGGCGTGTGGCCCATCGCAAAACTCTGCGGATCGCGGATGTCCACCAGCACCGCTTTTCCCTGGTGCATCTTCTGGTGGGCTTCTTCTACGTTAATACATTCAAACTGATCCATGGTGTTCTCTTTCGCTTATTCAGGTTTTATGCCGCCTGCTGACCCTCACCCCTGCCCTCTCCCTAAAAGGGAGAGGGAGCAAACCATCCCCTCGCCCCTCTGGGGAGAGGGTTAGGGTGAGGGGAGAGAGCATCAGACCGCACTATTTTACCCCGTAGTGTACGTCCTGGCGGCGGGTAAACGCCATTATGTTATCCATATCACTCTAAATTGTTTTTTTGATGTTACCAAAAGCGCGTTCCTTTGCTATTATGAGCGATATCGAACATTTCTGAGCTTTAACGAAAGTGCATGAGGGTGTTATGGAAACCAAAGATCTGATTGTGATAGGCGGTGGCATCAACGGTGCCGGTATTGCGGTCGATGCCGCAGGACGCGGTTTATCCGTACTGATGCTGGAAGCTAACGACCTCGCCTGCGCGACGTCGTCCGCCAGCTCCAAACTGATTCACGGTGGCCTGCGCTACCTGGAACACTACGAATTCCGCCTGGTCAGCGAAGCGCTGGCCGAACGTGAAGTGCTGTTGAAAATGGCCCCGCATCTGGCTATTCCGATGCGCTTCCGCCTGCCCCATCGCCCGCATCTGCGTCCGGCGTGGATGATCCGTATTGGTCTGTTTATGTACGACCATCTGGGTAAACGCACCAGCCTCCCGGGTTCGAAAGGTTTGCGTTTTGGCTCAGAATCGGTCCTTAAGCCTGAAATCGTGCGCGGTTTCGAATATTCCGACTGCTGGGTGGACGATGCGCGTCTGGTGCTGGCGAATGCCCAGATGGTCGAGAAGAAAGGTGGCGAGGTGAAAACCCGTACCCGTGCGACCTCTGCCCGTCGTGAAAACGGCCTGTGGATTGTAGAAGCGGAAGACATCGATACCGGCGAGAAATTCAGCTGGAAAGCGCGCGGCTTGGTGAACGCTACCGGCCCGTGGGTGAAGCAGTTCTTCGACGACGGCATGCATCTGCCTTCGCCGTACGGCATTCGCCTGATCAAGGGCAGCCACATTGTGGTACCGCGCGTGCATACCCAGAAGCAGGCCTACATTCTGCAGAACGAAGACAAGCGCATCGTGTTTGTGATCCCGTGGATGGACGAATTCTCGATCATCGGTACCACCGACGTGGAGTACAAAGGCGATCCGAAGAACGTCGAGATCGACGAGAGCGAAGTGAACTACCTGCTCAAAGTGTATAACGCGCACTTTAAGAAACAGCTGTCACGCGATGACGTGGTCTGGACCTACTCCGGCGTGCGTCCGCTGTGCGATGACGAGTCTGACTCACCGCAGGCGATTACTCGCGACTACACGCTCGATATTCACGACGTTGACGGTCAGGCGCCGCTGCTTTCCGTGTTTGGCGGCAAGCTGACCACCTATCGCAAGCTGGCCGAGCACGCGCTGGAAAAACTGGCACCGTACTATAAAGGTATTGGCCCGGCGTGGACCAAAGGCGCGGTACTGCCCGGCGGTGATATCGGCGACAATCGCGATGATTACGCCGCGAAGCTGCGCCGTCGCTTCCCGTTCATCACCGAAGGGATGGCGCGCCACTATGCCCGCACCTACGGCAGCAATACCGAGCTTTTCCTGGCCGACGCGAAGGACATTGCGGATCTGGGCGAACATTTCGGCCACGAGCTGTACGAAGCCGAGCTGCGCTACCTGGTTGAGCACGAGTGGGTTCGTCGTCTGGATGATGCTATCTGGCGTCGTACCAAAGAAGGGATGTGGCTCAACGCCGAGCAACAGTCTCGCGTGGCGCAGTGGTTACAGCAAAATGCGGGGAAGCGTGAGCTGTCGCTGGCGTCGTAATACGATCGGTGCGGGCTGATGCCCTCACCCTGACCCTCTCCCACAGGGAGAGGGAACAAACACTAAAAACGGCAACCGAGGTTGCCGTTTTGCTTTTACAACCTCACCGGATCAATATGCCAGATCGTCTCGGCATACTCCTTGATGGTCCTGTCGGACGAGAAATAGCCCATATTGGCGATGTTATACATCGCGGCGCTGGTCCACTTCTCCTGCTGACGGTACAGCTCGTCAACCTTATCCTGACAGTCTACGTAGCTGCGATAGTCCGCCAGCACCTGGTAGTGATCGCCAAAGTTAATCAGCGAATCGACCAGATCGCGATAGCGGCTCGGTTCATCCGGGCTAAACACGCCGGTCGCGATCTGCGTCAGCACCTGACGTAACTCTTCATCCTCTTCGTAATATTGACGCGGCGAGTAGCCTTTCCTGCGCAGCGCCTCCACCTCTTCCGTCGTATTACCGAAGATAAAGATATTTTCTTCGCCCACGTGCTCCAGCATCTCGACGTTCGCCCCGTCCAGCGTACCAATGGTCAGCGCGCCGTTAAGGGCAAACTTCATGTTACTGGTGCCGGATGCTTCCGTACCCGCCGTGGAAATCTGCTCAGAGAGATCCGCCGCCGGGATGATCATCTGCGCCAGGCTTACGCTGTAGTTTGGAATGAAAACCACCTTCAGCTTGTCGCCAATGTCCGGATCCTGGTTGACCACCTTCGCCACGTCGTTGATGAGATGAATGATGTGCTTCGCCATGTAGTAGGCGGAGGCCGCCTTACCGGCGAAGATCTTCACGCGCGGCACCCATTCGGCCGTTGGATCGGCCTTAATGCGGTTGTAATGGGTGATCACGTGCAGCACGTTCATCAGCTGACGCTTGTATTCGTGGATGCGTTTGATCTGAACGTCAAACAGCGCTTTCGGGTTTGCCACCACGTTGAGGTGCATCGCCAGCCAGACCGCCAGACGCTTTTTGTTCAGCAGCTTGGCTTCGCGCACGGCTTTGTTCACCGTCGGGAAATCAATATGCTGTTCCAGCTCGCTCAGCTGGCTCAAGTCGGTACGCCAGGTACGGCCGATATTCTCGTCCAGCACCTCAGAGAGCGGCTGGTTGGCCAGCGCCAGCCAGCGGCGCGGCGTGACGCCGTTGGTCACGTTGCAGAACCGCGTCGGGAAGATTTTCGCGAAGTCCGCAAAAAGCGACTGCACCATCAGGTTCGAGTGGAGCTCGGACACGCCGTTGACCTTGTGGCTGATGACGACCGCCAGCCAGGCCATGCGCACGCGGCGCCCGTTCGATTCATCAATGATGGAAGCGCGGCTCAGCAGCCCGGTATCGTTCGGGTATTGCTCCTGCAGGGTCTTGAGGAAGTAGTCGTTAATCTCAAAGATAATCTGCAGATGGCGCGGCAGGATTTTGCCGAGCATGTCTACCGGCCACGTTTCCAGCGCTTCGCTCATCAGCGTGTGGTTGGTGTAGGAGAATACCTGACAGGTCACTTCAAACGCGTCATCCCAGCTGAACTTGTGTTCGTCGATCAGCAGGCGCATCAGCTCCGGTATGGAAAGCACCGGGTGGGTGTCGTTAAGGTGGATCGCGGTTTTCTCCGCCAGGTTGGCGTAGGTTTTGTGCAGCTGATGGTGGCGGCTGAGGATATCCTGAATCGTCGAGGAGACGAGGAAATACTCCTGACGCAGGCGCAGCTCGCGGCCGGAGTAGGTCGAGTCATCCGGGTACAGCACGCGGGACACGTTCTCGGAGTGGTTTTTGTCTTCCACCGCCGCAAAGTAGTCACCCTGGTTGAATTTACCGAGGTTGATTTCGCTACTGGCCTGGGCGCTCCACAGGCGCAGCGTGTTGGTGGCATCGGTGTCATAGCCGGGGATAATCTGATCGTAGGCCACGGCCAGGATCTCTTCCGTTTCTACCCAGCGGGATTTTTTGCCTTCCTGCTGGATACGTCCGCCAAAGCGCACCTTGTAGCGCGTATTGTGGCGCTTAAACTCCCACGGGTTGCCGTACTCCAGCCAGTAGTCCGGCGACTCTTTCTGGCGTCCGTCGACGATGTTCTGTTTGAACATACCGTAGTCGTAGCGAATACCGTAGCCGCGGCCCGGCAGCGCCAGCGTCGCCAGCGAGTCGAGGAAGCAGGCGGCGAGACGCCCCAGACCGCCGTTGCCGAGGCCCGGGTCGTTCTCTTCGTCGATCAGCTCTTCTAAATCTAACCCCATCTCTTCGAGTGCGGTTTTGACGTCGTCATAAATACCGAGCGATAACAGCGCGTTGGACAGCGTGCGGCCAATCAAAAATTCCATCGACAGGTAGTAAACCTGACGCGTTTCCTGCGAGAGCTGGGCGCGGTTTGAGCGCAGCCAGCGTTCCACTAAACGGTCACGCACCGCAAACAGGGTGGCGTTCAGCCACTCGTGCTTGTTGGCGATAACCGGATCTTTCCCGATGGTGAACATCAGCTTGTAGGCGATGGAGTGCTTTAACGCCTCAACGCTGAGCGTGGGTGAAGAGTAGCTAAATGGAGCGTTCATATCAGTAACTTCGCCTCGTTACATCAAGCGTTGATAGAGATCGCGGTATGACTGCGCCGCGACATGCCAGCTAAAGTCCATGGACATCGCCTGACGCTGAACGTAACGCCAGAGCGATGGACGGGACCACAAGACGAAAGCACGCCGAATCGCCCGAAGCAGCGACCAGGCATTACTGTCCTCAAAGACAAACCCGCTGGCGATACCGTCCGCCAGGTTTTCCAGAGAGCTATCGGATACGGTATCCGCCAGTCCGCCCGTGCGGCGTACCAGCGGCAGCGTGCCGTATTTCAGGCCATAAAGCTGCGTCAGGCCGCAGGGTTCGAAACGGCTCGGCACCAGGATGACGTCCGCGCCGCCCATGATTCGGTGCGAGAACGCTTCGTGGTAGCCAATCTGCACGCCCACCTGCCCCGGATGTTCCGCCGCGGCGGCAAGGAAACCTTCCTGCAGCACCGGGTCGCCCGCGCCGAGCAGCGCCAGCTGTCCGCCCTGCTCCAGTAAACCGGGCAGCGCCTCCAGCACCAGATCCAGCCCTTTCTGGCTGGTCAGGCGGCTGACCACCGCGAACAGCGGCACTTTGTCGTTAACCTTCAGGCCCATCGCAATCTGCAGCTGGCGTTTGTTTTCCGCTTTGTCCTCCACGGAATCACGGCCATAGCGCGCCGCCAGCAGGAGATCGGTTTCCGGGCTCCAGATCTGTTCATCCACGCCGTTCAGAATGCCTGACAGGCGGCCTTCGCGGTGGCGCTGTTGCAGCAACCCTTCCATGCCGTAGCCAAACTCCGGCTGGGTGATCTCACGCGCGTAGGTTGGGCTCACGGCGGTAATATGATCGGCGTAATACAGCCCGGCTTTCAGGAACGAGATCTGCCCGTTAAATTCCAGCCCGTGCATGTTATAGAACGATAATGGCAGATCGATTTCACTCATGTGATGGGCATAGTACATCCCCTGATACGCCAGGTTATGCACGGTAAAGACCGATTTCGCCGGGTGGCCGCGCGCCGCGAGATACGCCGGGGCAAGCCCGGCGTGCCAGTCGTGCGCGTGCACCACATCCGGGCGCCAGAACGGATCCAGCCCCGTCGCCATTTCTGCCCCGACCCAGCCGAGCAGCGCAAAGCGCAGCACGTTATCGGTGTAGGCGAACAGGTTCGTATCGTGATACGGGCTGCCCGGTCGATCGTATAAGTGCGGCGCGTCGATCAGGTAAATCCCTACGCCATTGTAATGTCCAAACAGCAGGGTGATGCGTCCGGCGAAGGTCTCACGGCGGGTCACCACTTTTGCATCGGGAATACCGCGCCGGATATCCGGAAAGGCGGGCAGCAGGACTCGGGTATCCACGCCTCCGGCGATTTGCGCCGCCGGTAATGCACCCAGAACATCTGCCAGACCGCCCGTTTTTAACAACGGGAACATCTCAGAACATACATGTAAAACCTGCATCATCGCTCCTGTTTGATCTGCAGCTTCCGCAACATTTCCCGTGTGACTAACACGATCCCCTCTTCCGAACGATAGAAACGACGCGCGTCTTCTTCCGCGTTCTCACCAATCACCATCCCTTCTGGAATGACGCAGGCACGATCGATAACGCAGCGACGCAGACGGCACGAGCGCCCTACCCAGACATCAGGCAGCAAGACTGCCGAATCGATATTACAGAATGAATTTATTCGCACGCGGGGGAACAGCACCGACTGCACCACCACCGAGCCTGAAATAATGCACCCGCCGGACACCAGCGAGTTCAGCGTCATACCGTGGCTGCCGGAGCGGTCCTGCACGAATTTGGCCGGCGGCAGCGATTCCATATGGGTACGAATCGGCCAGTTCTGGTCGTACATATCCAGCTCAGGCGTGACCGACGCCAGGTCGAGGTTCGCTTTCCAGTACGCTTCCAGGGTTCCCACATCGCGCCAGTAAGGTTCCGCATTGGGGTCGGACTGCACGCAGGACAGCGGGAAAGGATGTGCATACGCCATGCCAGCTTTAGTGATTTTCGGAATGATGTCTTTACCGAAGTCGTGGCTGGAGTTTTCGTCTTTGTCATCGTCTTCCAGCAGCTCATAAAGATAATCTGCATCAAAGACATAAATCCCCATGCTGGCGAGCGATTTGGTGTCATCGCCGGGCATGGTTGGCGGGTTCGCCGGCTTTTCAACAAAGTCGATAATTTTGTCGTCGGCATCCACGTGCATCACGCCAAACGCCGTCGCTTCAGCAACGGGCACAGGCAGACACGCTACGGTGCAGCGCGCCCCTTTTTCGACGTGGTCGATGAGCATGTGGGAGTAATCTTGCTTGTAGATATGGTCCCCGGCGAGGATCACGATGTATTCCGCGTTATAGCGGCGAATGATGTCGAGGTTCTGCGTCACTGCATCCGCCGTTCCGCGGTACCAGTTCTCACCGTGGACGCGTTGCTGAGCGGGAAGGAGATCGACAAACTCGTTCATCTCTTCGCTGAAGAATGACCAGCCGCGCTGGATATGCTGAACCAGCGTGTGCGACTGATACTGCGTAATGACGCCAATACGGCGAATGCCCGAGTTCAGGCAGTTGGAGAGCGCAAAGTCGATGATACGGAACTTACCACCAAAGTGAACGGCCGGTTTCGCGCGCTTGATGGTCAAATCTTTCAGACGGGTACCACGTCCACCCGCAAGTATCAGGGCAACCGTTTTTAATGGTAGCTGGCGTGCCAACATTAAGGGATCGTTCTTCTCTAATCTAACCATGACTAACTCCTTTTTTATCATCTTTGGAATACGCACACTCCGTGCGCAGGCCCGTGCCAGACAGCCATTACTACCGGATTATCCGCTCCGGCAAAGGGGGGAACAGCTCGCCATTCCCCTTCAGGTAAAACAATCTCTGCGACGTCATCCGTCGCGTTCAGCGTGACCAGCCATTTATCCGACAGCAGGATTTGCAGGCGTGGTACGCCGTGTTGCCACTCTTGCGCGCTTAACGGTTGCGCGTCTTGATTCAACCAGCGAACGTTGCCGTCACCCTCTTCCCACCAGCGGTCGGCGGTCAGCGCGGGGATCTGCTGGCGAAGATGGATCAGCGCAGCGGTAAAATGAATCAGCCCGCTGTTGGCTTCACCCCAGTCGAGCCAGGTTAACGTGTTGTCCTGGCAATACGCATTGTTGTTACCGTGCTGGCTGTGGCCGTGTTCATCGCCTGCCAGCAGCATCGGCGTGCCCTGCGACAATAAAAGCGTTGTCAGCAAAGCGTGAACGCTGGCGCGTCGCCGCTCGATGACGTCAAGGCTTCCGCCTAACCCTTCTATACCATGATTAAAGCTATGGTTATTGTTAGTACCATCGCGATTCTCTTCGCCGTTTGCCTCATTGTGTTTCTGATTGAAACAAACGCAGTCCCTGAGCGTAAAACCGTCGTGTGCCGTCAACAGATTGACGGTGGCCGACGGGCGTTTGCCGTCGCGCTTAAAGAGATCGCTTGAAGCGGCAAAGCGTCCGGCGAACTCCCCCAGCGACAGATTCCGTTCCAGCCAGAAGCGGCGCGCGGCATCGCGGTAGTGATCGTTCCACTCGGCAAACAGCGGCGGGAAATTCCCGACCTGATAACCGCCTTCCCCGATGTCCCACGGCTCGGCAATGAGCTTCACCTGCGAGAGCACCGGACAGTTTTTTATCGCCTCAAACAGCGGCGCCTGCTGGCTGAACGCTGGCGTGCGCCCCATCACGGGTGCCAGATCGAAACGAAAACCGTCGACGTGGAACGTCTCCACCCAGTATTTCAGGCATTCATAAGCAAAATGCGTGACCGCCGGATGGCTGAGGTTGAGCGTGTTACCGCAGCCGGTCCAGTTCTCATAATCGCCATCCTGCCTGATCCAATAATAGCTACGGTTATCAATTCCGCGCATGGAGAGCGTCGGACCGTCGAGATCGCTTTCAGCACTGTGGTTGAGCACGACGTCCAGAATGACCTCAATGCCCGCCGTATGGAGCGCCTTCACCGCATCGCGAAACTCGTCACGCGCCTTTTCCGGATGGGCGGCATAGCGTGGCTCAAGCGCGAACATCGCCAGCGGGTTGTAGCCCCAGTAGTTGCTTAGCCCCAGCCGCTGCAGGCGCGGCTCGCTGGCGAAATGGGCCACGGGCAACAGTTCCAGCGCGGTGATGCCGAGGTGTTTCAGGTAGGCAATCATGGTGGGATGCCCGAGCGCCTTATAGGTGCCGCGCATCTCTTTGGGGATCGACGGGTGCAGGTACGTCAGCCCTTTGACGTGGGCTTCATAAATAACGGTATTGCCCCACGGCGTCTGCGGCGGGGCATCGTCTTCCCAGTCATAAAGATCGTTTACCACCACGCTTTTTGGCGCGACGGGCGCGCTGTCGCGGTGGTCGGGCTCGCCGTAGCCCACGTGGAACAGCGGGTCGTCTTTAAATTCGCCGTCCACGCGGTGCGCGCACGGGTCAATCAACAGCTTCGCCGGGTTAAACCAGTGCCCCTGCGCCGGATCCCACGGACCATGTACGCGAAAGCCATAGTGCATGCCTGGCCGTCCTCCGGCCAGGTAGCCGTGCCAGGTATCCCCCGTGCGCTCGGGTAAATCGTAACGGTGTTCGTTACCTTCCCCATCAAACACGCACAGTTCTACCCGCTCAGCGTGAGCGGAAAAGAGGGTGAAATTGACACCCTTTCCGTCAAAACGCGCGCCGAGCGGTTCGGGTTTACCTGCCGTAAGCTGCGTCATTCGCCCTCCCGCATCAGCCAGATGGTGCCAAGCGGCGGCAGCGTCAGGCTCAGGGAGTTGGGTCGCCCGTGGCTTTCGATGGCATCGCTCTGGACCAGCCCGCCGTTACCGGCGTTGCTGCCGTGATAGTGCATCGAGTCGGTATTCAGGATCTCGCGCCATTTGCCCGGCTGGTTAATGCCGAAGCGGTAATGTTCGCGCGGCACCGGCGTGAAGTTGCTGGCGACGATGATTTCGTTACCCGCTTTGTCACGACGCACAAAGACAAACACCGAGCGCTCGTGGTCGTCCACCACCAGCCACTCAAAGCCGTACGGATCGAAGTCGAGCTCGTGCAGCGCTTTGTGGTGGCGGTAGGTCAGGTTCAGGTCGCGCACCAGACGCTGCACCCCGTGGTGCCAGTTGTCGCCGCCTTCCAGCAGGTGCCAGTCGAGACTGGCGTCGTGGTTCCACTCGCGTCCCTGGGCGAACTCATTGCCCATAAACAGCAGTTTCTTGCCCGGGAAGGCAAACATCCAGCCGTAGTAGGCGCGCAGGTTGGCAAACTTCTGCCACGCGTCGCCCGGCATGCGGTCGAGAATGGATTTTTTGCCGTGCACCACTTCATCGTGCGACAGCGGCAGCATGAAGTTTTCGGTGTAGTTGTAGAGCATCCCGAACGTCAGCTTATCGTGATGATACTTACGGTGAACCGGATCCAGCTTCATGTAGTCGAGCGTGTCGTGCATCCAGCCCAGGTTCCACTTATACCAGAACCCCAGGCCGCCTGATGACGGCGGACGGGAGACGCCCGCAAAGTCGGTCGACTCTTCCGCCATGGTCACGGCACCGTCCACCTGTTCGCCGATAATGCGGTTGGTATTGCGCAGGAATTCAATCGCTTCCAGGTTTTCACGGCCGCCAAACTCGTTCGGGATCCACTCGCCCTCTTTGCGGCTGTAGTCGCGGTAGATCATCGACGCCACCGCATCGACGCGCAGGGCGTCAATGCCAAACCGCTCGATCCAGTACAGGGCATTCCCGACCAGATAGTTTGCGACCTCACGGCGACCGTAGTTATAGATCAGCGTGTTCCAGTCCTGGTGATAGCCTTCGCGCGGGTCGCTGTGCTCGTACAGCTTCGTGCCGTCAAACTCTGCCAGCGCAAAATCATCCGACGGGAAATGGCCCGGCACCCAGTCGAGGATGACGTTCAGCCCGGCGGCGTGCGCGGCATCAATGAAATAGCGGAAGTCATCGCGCGTTCCGAAGCGGCGCGTTGGCGCATACAGCCCGGTGGGCTGATAGCCCCAGCTGCCGTCGAACGGATGCTCGTTGACCGGCAGCAGTTCAAGGTGGGTAAAGCCCATCCATTTGGCGTAGGGCACCAGCTGGTCGGCAAGCTCCCGGTAGCTGAGCCAGAAGTTGTTATCGGTATGGCGACGCCAGGAGCCAAGGTGTACCTCATAGACAGAGATCGGCGCATCAAAGCGGTTGGCCTGTTTGCGCTCCTCCGTCTGGACGACCTTCTCCGGCAGGCCGCAAATCAGCGACGCGGTATCCGGGCGCATCTGCGCTTCGAAGGCATACGGGTCGGCTTTGATGCGCAGCTTGCCGTTGGCGTCGATCATCTCGAATTTATAAAGCTGCCCGGGGTGCGCTCCGGGGATAAACAGCTCCCAGATGCCGGTTTCCCGGCGCAGGCGCATCGGGTGGCGGCGACCGTCCCAGTAGTTGAACTGGCCGACAACGGAGACGCGCTGGGCGTTAGGCGCCCACACAGAGAATCGCGTGCCGGTAATGCCGTCCATGGTATCGGCATGGGCACCCAGCGTTTCATAAGGGCGAAGATGCGTTCCTTCGGAGAGCAGCCAGGCGTCCATCTCTTTAAGCAGAGGGCCAAAGCTGTAAGGATCGTCAATCAGGTTTTGCTGACCGTGCCAGAGAACGGCGAGCTGATAGCGAAAAGGATTTTTACGGCGGGGCATTACGCCCGAGAAGAAGCCACGGGAATCGAGGCATTCAAGATTACCGACCTTGCGGCCGGTTTTGGGCTCAATCACCCAGACTTCTGTGGCATCCGGTAACAGTGCCCGAACTTCAAGGCCATCCTCAGTTTGATGCATCCCAAGCACAGAAAAGGGGTAAGCAAAATGACCCGCAATAAGCGCATTAATCACGTCTCTATCCACACGATCGGACATGGTATTCATCCTGTTTTTTATGTCGTCCTTTTTAAGCGCTCCGGGACGACTTTTAATGTGACCTGAACGGGACAGCACAAAAATGTGCATCCATTCTGCTCCGTTCGAACCTCAGGTAAGAAATGACTCTTCCTTAAAGCATAGCCAACGCTCTAGATGACTCCTGATAAAAAATAAGACATACGCGTGTTACTCCATGTAGTACGCAAAAAAAAGGGGTGAAAATCACCCCCGGTAGTTAACAAATTATTACGCCAGCTGGCGCAGCATGCGGCGCAGCGGCTCGGCGGCGCCCCACAGGAGCTGGTCGCCGACGGTGAACGCGGAGAGGTACTCCGGCCCCATGTTCAGCTTGCGCAGACGGCCAACCGGCGTGGTCAGCGTGCCGGTAACGGCAGCCGGGGTCAGCTCGCGCATGGTGATATCGCGATCGTTTGGCACCACTTTCGCCCACGGATTGTGCGCGGCCAGCAGCTCTTCCACGGTCGGAATAGACACATCTTTTTTCAGTTTAATGGTGAAGGCCTGGCTGTGGCAGCGCAGCGCGCCGATACGCACGCACAGACCGTCAACCGGAATGGTGTTCGCGGTCGCAAGGATTTTATTGGTCTCAGCCTGGCCCTTCCACTCTTCGCGGGTCTGGCCGTTATCCAGCTGTTTGTCGATCCATGGGATCAGACCACCGGCCAGCGGTACGCCGAAGTTATCCACCGGCAGCTCGCCGCTGCGGGTCAGCTGAGTGACCTTACGTTCGATATCGAGGATCGCGGACGCCGGGTTTGCCAGCTCGGTTGCGACGCTGTGGTGCAGCTGGCCCATCTGGGTCAGCAGCTCGCGCATATGACGCGCGCCGCCGCCGGACGCCGCCTGGTAGGTCGCCACGGAGACCCACTCCACCAGATCCTGCGCGAACAGGCCGCCGAGGGACATCAGCATCAGGCTGACGGTGCAGTTACCGCCGACAAAGGTTTTCACGCCGTTGTTCAGGCCGTCGGTGATGACGCCCTGGTTCACCGGGTCGAGAATGATGATGGCATCGTCTTTCATGCGCAGCGAAGAAGCCGCGTCAATCCAGTAGCCCTGCCAGCCGCTTTCACGCAGCTTTGGATAGATTTCGTTGGTATAATCGCCGCCCTGGCACGTCACAATAATGTCGAGTGCCTTCAGCGCTTCCAGATCGTAAGCATCCTGCAACGTGCCTGTGGTACCACCAAAGGACGGAGCAGCCTGGCCGAGCTGGGAAGTGGAGAAGAAGACCGGGCGGATAGCGTCGAAATCGCGCTCTTCAACCATGCGTTGCATGAGTACAGAGCCGACCATACCGCGCCAGCCGATAAAACCAACGTTTTTCATAGCATTTTTTTCCTGCTGAGGGTGTGTGCTGATTGTGCAAGCCAGTATTGAACTGGGATATGCTTCACATTACAAAATGCTGCCAAAGTCGCAAGCGAAATTAATCGATGATTGCCCGGCAATCAGAAAAAGCGCTAATCATCGGAATAACACTACTAAGTATCAGGGATAATTTAAAGATGAGTGAAATCATTTCCGCGGCGGTTTTATTGATCCTGATTATGGATCCACTGGGAAACCTGCCTATCTTCATGTCGGTGCTGAAGCACACCGAGCCGAAGCGCCGCCGGGCGATCATGATCCGCGAGCTGCTCATCGCCCTGCTGGTGATGTTTATCTTCCTGTTTGCCGGTGAAAAAATTCTCGCGTTCCTGAACCTGCGCGCCGAAACCGTGTCGATTTCCGGCGGGATTATTCTGTTCCTGATTGCTATTAAGATGATTTTCCCAAGCGCGGAAGGCAGCAGCAGCGGCCTGCCCGCGGGTGAAGAGCCGTTTATCGTGCCGCTGGCGATTCCACTCGTCGCCGGGCCGACCATTCTGGCCACGCTGATGCTGCTGTCGCATCAGTATCCGAACCAGATGAGCCATCTGGTGATTGCCCTGCTGATCGCCTGGGGCGGGACGTTTATTATCCTGCTGCAGTCGTCGCTGTTCCTGCGCCTGCTGGGTGAGAAAGGGGTGAACGCGCTGGAGCGCCTGATGGGGCTGATTCTGGTGATGATGGCAACGCAGATGTTCCTGGACGGGATCCGCGCGTGGATGAAAGGCTAGGTAAACGCAAAACGGCAATCAAAGATTGCCGTTTTTAGTGTTTGCACCCTCTCCCCGTGGGAGAGGGGCGGGGTGAGGGCATCAGGCCGCAGAGGACACATATTCGTCGGGTGGCGGCCTCGCCTTACCCGACCTACAGCAACGCCAGCCCATCTACCCCTTACGAATCAAATACCGGTACGGCAGCGCCTCGGTCTGCTGTGCCACCAGCTCATGCTCCATAAAGGTACAAAAACCGGGAATATCGCGGGTCGTGGCCGGGTCGTCGGCAATAATCAGCAGCGTTTCACCGGTCTGCATGTTGCGCACGGTTTTGCGTACCATCATTACCGGTTCCGGGCAGCGAAGGCCCTGGGCATCAAGAGTGTGGTCTGGGCTGGAAAACAGGTCGGTCATGGTCTTCTCGGTCTGGTAAAAACGGCTGTAGTTTACGCCCGGTTGCGATCAATGCAAACCAGGTTAACGATTGCGTAAAAACTAACCATTGCAATGTCCTGCCAAAGCAGTATCATGCTGCGGTTTTTATTGGGTTCCCTCACCCCAACGTATAAAAAGGTCACAATATGACGTCGTTTTCTGAATCACAGCGCGTAAAAGCGTTGTTCTGGCTTTCGCTTTTCCATTTGCTGGTGATCACCTCCAGCAACTATCTGGTGCAGCTCCCAATCTCCATCTTTGGTTTTCATACCACCTGGGGCGCATTCAGCTTCCCGTTTATTTTCCTCGCGACGGATTTGACCGTGCGTATTTTTGGCGCACCGCTGGCTCGCCGTATTATTTTTTCGGTCATGCTCCCGGCGCTGTTCATCTCGTACGTGGTTTCGTCACTGTTTTATATGGGAAGCTGGCAGGGCTTTGAGGCGTTAACCCACTTCAACCTGTTTGTTGCCCGTATCGCCGCGGCAAGCTTTATGGCCTACGCGCTGGGGCAGATCCTCGACGTGCATGTGTTTAACCGCCTGCGTCAGAATCATCGCTGGTGGATGGCGCCAACCGCCTCCACGCTGTTCGGTAACGTGAGCGATACGCTGGCCTTCTTCTTCATCGCCTTCTGGCGCAGCCCGGATGCGTTCATGGCCGAACACTGGATGGAAATCGCGCTGGTGGACTACTGCTTCAAGGTCCTTATCAGCATTGTGTTCTTCCTGCCGATGTACGGCGTGCTGCTCAATATGCTGCTGAAAAGGCTGGCAGATAAATCTGAAATCACGGCATTGCAGGCTGGTTAAGGGTTCGCTTTATCAGTTGTGATAAGATGAGCGAATGAGCCGTTATGGCCGTTTATCGAAAGGAAGAAGTCAATGCGCAATCTGGTTAAATATGTCGGGATTGGCCTGCTGGTTGTGGGTCTTGCAGCCTGTGATAACAGCGACACGAAAACGCCTGCTCAGGGCGCATCCGCAGAGAGCAACGCGACCGGCCAGCCGGTGAATCTGATGGATGGCAAACTCAGCTTCTCTCTGCCAGCCGATATGACCGATCAGAGCGGCAAGCTGGGCACCCAGGCGAACAACATGCACGTTTACTCCGACGCAACCGGGCAAAAAGCGGTCATTGTGATTGTGGGCGACGACACCAGCGAAGACCTGGCCGTCCTGTCCAAACGTCTGGAAGATCAGCAGCGCGGCCGCGATCCGCAGCTGCAGGTCGTGACCAATAAATCCATCGAGCTGAAAGGCCACACGCTGCAACAGCTCGACAGCATCATCTCTGCAAAAGGCCAGACCGCCTACTCTTCTGTGGTGCTGGGCAAGGTTGATAACAAACTGCTGACCCTGCAGATCACTCTGCCAGCGGAAGATCAGCAGAAAGCGCAGACGGCTGCTGAAAACATCATTAACACCATCGTGATCCAGTAACGCTTCACGACGATGACGTGGCCTCCGGTGCCTGCACCGGGGGCCATTTTTTTAGCCGCCACGTCAGCAGCAGCGCAATCACCACCAGACCCGCCGCGGCAAGATAGATTACCGGACCCCCTGCCCAGGCCATCACCAGCCCCGCCAGCGGGCCGGTAATGCCTAAAGACATATCCATAAACACCGTATAGGTCGCCAGCGCCGCCCCCTGATTCTGCTGCGGCACGGCTTTTACCGCCACCACGCCCAGCGCCGGGAAGACCAGGGAAAAGCCTGCCCCCGCGAGGAACACACCCACTTTCGCGACCCAGGGCACCATCGCAATTCCGGTCAGCAGCAGCCCGATAATCTCTATCGCAAAGCAGATCATCGCCACATTCAGCCCGCCAAGACGGTTGATGCCGTTAGGGAAAAGCAGGCGGGCGCCAACAAACGCACAGCTAAACAGGGTTAACGCAAAGGCTGCGCCGTCCCAGCCTTTGGCGTCGTAGAACAGGGTAATGAAGGTCGCAATCACGCCGAAGCCGGTGGTCGCCAGCGCCAGCGCCATGCCGTACGGCCAGACGCGCCCCAGCACCGCCCGAAACGGCAGCGGCTTGCCTTTGCTGGCCTTCACTTTCGGGCGCGGCAGCGCAAAGAGGATTGCCAGCAGCGCGACCGCCATAATGGTGATGGAAAGCCCATACAGCCCGCCAAGCGCATAGCAGGCCACGCCGAGCGGCGCCCCGAGCGCCATCGCACCGTAGGTGACAATCCCGTTCCAGGAGATCACCCGGCCAATGTGCGGCGCGCCTACCACCCCCACGCCCCACAGCGTCGAGCCGGTTCCCGCCAGACTTTGCCCGATGCCAAGAATGACGCGGCCCAGGCAGAGCAGCGCCAGGCTGACCAGCGGCCAGTGGCTGGTGTTGGCAGCCAGCAGGTAGCTCAGGCCACTGAGAAAACAGCCGCACAGCCCCACCACTACGATGCTTTTTGGACCGAACGCGTCCGCGTAGCGCCCGGCATGCGGGCGGCTGAGGAGCGTGGCGAAATATTGCAGGCTAATCACCAGCCCCGCCCAGAAGGCGCTGAAGCCCATCACGTCATGGACATAGCCCGGCAGGACCGCCAGCGGCAGGCCGATGGTCAAATAGCTGGCAAAGTTGAAAATCACAACGGAAACGATGCGCAGATTGAGGCGCAGTCCGCTCAGTGCCGGTTCAGCGGCAGGTTCGGGCATGGGGTTCTACCTGGATTTTTTACAACAGTGTTTCACTATTACCACGGCGCAATAAGAAAATCAGCCCCGACTTTCAGATTAACGGTGCCAGACGAAGCGAAGCCCGGGCACTACACTTATCGGGTCATCATATTAAGGAACACGCATGATCGCTAACCCGTCCGACAAAGCAGGACTCCACATCTTATTAAAACTCGCCTGTCTGGTGGTTATCCTTGCGGGTATCCATGCTGCCGCTGACATTATTGTTCAGCTCCTGCTGGCGCTCTTTTTTGCCATTGTG
Source organism: Enterobacter sp. 302C9 (assembly GCF_034106085.1). Lineage (NCBI taxonomy): Bacteria > Pseudomonadati > Pseudomonadota > Gammaproteobacteria > Enterobacterales > Enterobacteriaceae > Enterobacter > Enterobacter sp. 302C9. The sequence continues at coordinate 115,202 of NZ_JAWNBW010000008.1, read as the reverse complement.
CTTAATCCTCTGGTCACCTGGTTTTTACGCCGGGGCGTCAGCCGTCCGGTAGCCATCACCATCGTGGTTATTGTCATGCTGATTGGCCTGACGGCGCTCTTCGGCGTGCTGGCGGCATCGCTGAGCGAATTCTCCACCATGCTGCCGCAGTACAACAAAGAGCTGACGCGTAAAATTGTCGCGCTGCAGGAGATGGTGCCATTCCTCAATCTGCATATCTCACCCGAACGGATGCTGCGCAGGATGGACTCCGAGAAGGTCATGACCTACGCCACCACCTTGATGACGGGGCTTTCCGGCGCGATGGCCAGCATTCTGCTGCTGGTCATGACGGTGGTGTTTATGCTGTTCGAAGTTCGCCACGTACCCTATAAGCTGCGCTTTGCGCTGAACAATCCGCAAATTCACATTGCCGGGTTACACCGGGCCCTGAAGGGCGTCTCCAAATATCTGGCGCTGAAAACGCTCCTGAGCGTCTGGACCGGGGTGATTGTCTGGCTGGGGCTGATGCTGATGGACGTGCAGTTCGCGCTGATGTGGGGCGTGCTGGCCTTTCTGCTGAACTACGTGCCCAATATTGGCGCGGTGCTTTCCGCCGTGCCGCCGATGATTCAGGCGTTTCTGTTTAACGGTTTCTACGAATGCATGCTGGTCGGCGCGCTGTTCCTCGTCGTGCATATGGTGCTGGGCAATATTCTTGAACCGCGCATGATGGGACACCGTCTGGGCATGTCGACGCTGGTGGTGTTTTTATCCTTACTGGTTTGGGGATGGCTGCTGGGCCCGGTCGGTATGCTGCTGTCGGTTCCTCTGACCAGCGTATGTAAAATCTGGATGGAGACCACCAAAGGCGGCAGCAAGCTGGCGATCCTGCTCGGGCCGGGGAGGCCGAAAAGCCGGTTACCCGGCTAACCGACCTACCTGTACAGGTAGGTTTAAACCGTCAGTAATACACCGTAAATTACCGCGTCCCTAATCCGTCGCGGTATTTTTATTTGCGTTAAGGCGATACTCATTCTGTTTTTAATTACGCCGCGCGCATTACGTTCAAACGCAACTCATGATTTAACGCAAATTATAAAAAATGAAATTCTTATTTATTTTCCATGTTATTATGCCCGTCTTCGCGTCAACGTAATGTAAACATTAATATTGATTAAAAAATACACCCGGCGATAACAAAAAGCCGGATGAATATTATTTGTAAAAAACACTACCTTTAATTGTTATTATTGATATGGAGTTGTTGATGAAAAAGATCGTTAAATGGTGTGCTGCTGCCGTATTCGTTGGCGCACTGGCAGGCTGCGCGCGTACCGCCCCAATTGCTCAGGTTCACTCTATTGTTAGCGCGGGCCATACTGCCGATCAGGTAAAAACGGCAATTTTGAAAGCAGGCCAAAAACGCGACTGGATCATGACGGAAACCGGCCCGGGAATGATTAAGGGGCGTCTACAGTCACGCGATCACTCGGTCCAGGTGAGTATTCCGTACACGGCCACAAGCTATTCAATCAACTATGAAAACAGCCTTAACCTGAAAGCGGCAGACGGTAAAATTCACAAAAATTATAACCGCTGGGTAAATAACCTCGACCACGATATTCAGCTGAACCTCTCCGCTGGCGCCGCGCTGTAATATTTTTCTAAAGTCGGGCCGCGTATGGCCCGATAACCTCTTTTTATTAGCCTCAAAGGTTACGCAGGAATGTACGAAAAGGACACACTCAGCGCACTGGATGCCATTACCGAAGCGCAGCGCATCGCCTTTGCCCCGATGTTATTCCAGACTGCGCTTTGTCTGCGTAACTCAGGCGTTCTCGCCTGGCTCGATAAACAAGGTAAAAAAGGGGCAAGCCTCGAGGAAATAACCGAACACAGCACGCTCGGCAGCTATGGCGTCAGCGTACTGCTGGATATGGGATTAAGCGGTCGAATTGTTACCCAACAGAATGGACGTTATTTCCTGGCGAAAGTGGGCCATTTTTTACTGCACGACGAAATGACCCGCGTAAATATGGATTTCACCCAGGACGTTTGTTACCAGGGGCTATTTCACCTGGCGGACGCCCTGCAGGAGGAAAAACCTGCCGGATTAGCCGTGTTTGGCAACTGGCCAACCATCTACCCGGCGTTATCCCAATTACCTGCTCCGGCGAAAGAGAGCTGGTTCGCCTTCGATCATTACTATTCTGACGCCGCTTTTGACGCTGCGTTGCCATATATATTCGCAAGCTCGCCGACAAAATTGTACGATGTGGGCGGAAATACGGGTAAATGGTCGTTACGCTGCTGCCGCTATGACGAAAATGTTGCCGTGACGATCCTCGATCTGCCGCAGCAGATAGCGCTGGCGCAGGAAAACATCGCAAAAGCAGGTTTTTCTCATCGTATTGCATTCCATGCTGTCGATATGCTTAGCCCAGCAACATTGCCGGGTGACGCCGACGTCTGGTGGATGAGCCAGTTCCTGGATTGTTTCTCTCCGGATCAGATTGTCGCCATGCTGACGCGCGTCGCGCAGGCCATGAAGCCAGGCGCACGTTTGTGCATCATGGAGCTTTTCTGGGATGCTCAGAAATTTGAAGCAGCCTCTTTCAGCCTGAATGCCACCTCGCTCTATTTCACCTGTATGGCGAATGGCAATAGCCGGTTTTACAGCGTAGAGAAGTTCTATCGCTACCTGGAGAGCGCAGGTTTCAGCGTTGAACAGCGGCTGGACAACCTTGGGGTCGGTCATACCCTGCTGATATGCACCAAACGTGAACAATAGAGCAGCTTAGCTGCCGGGTGGCCCAGTCTGCCCTTTGAATACGGTTTTTTTTCGCGGACGCGCGTAGATGAAATTTTCACTGAACATTATCGACTGGCAGGCGAGAGCGCCAGGACTCAGCGATGCCACAGAGTGGCAGGCATGGTCGCGCCTGCAGCTGGCCGTTGACCCAGCGGCCCCGCTTCCCCGCCTGACCGCTTTACCCATGATGACCGCGCGCCGCCTCAATTCAGGCAGTAAGCTGGCGGTGGATATTGGTCTTGCCATGCTGCAAAACCACGCCATTGATGCCGTCGTCTATTCCAGCCGCCACGGCGAGCTGGAGCGCAACTACCGTATTCTGCATGCTCTGGCGACCGGGCAGTCCGTTTCACCCACCGACTTCGCGATGTCCGTGCACAATTCCGCGGTGGGCAATCTCACGATCACCGCACGCCAGGCCATCGTCTCGTCATCCATTTCTGCCGGGCTGGACACCTTCCAGCAGGCCCTATGTGAAGTGCTGAGCCTGCTGCATGCGGGCTATTCCCGCGTCCTGCTGGTCGATTTTGACGGCGCGCTGCCGGAATTTTACCATCCGGCGCTACCGCCGCAGATGCCCACATGGCCCTACGCGCTGGCGCTGGTGATTGAATCCGGCAACGGATTGCAGTGTGAAACCCACAGCGGCAGCACGGGTGAAGAACCCGCCCTGCCGCAAAGCCTGATGTTCCTGCAGCGCTATCTCAGCGAGGAACGTCAGTTTGCGGTGCCCGGCGAACGTTTGCTGTGGCAATGGACGCGCGCATGAACCGCCTGGCTGCTCGTATCAACTGGTTATGGCGTCTGGTGATGACCGGCTTCTGCTTCGCGCTGTTTGGCGTGGGCGGGCTGCTGCTGTCGCTGGTCTGGTTCAACCTGCTGCTGATCGTCCAGCGCGACCGCGCCAGCCGTCGCCGCCTGGCGCGTCGCAGCATTGCGGCCAGCTTCCGCTTCTTCCTGACCGTTGCGCGCGGCCTCGGCGTACTGGACTATCGCATTCACAATCTTGACGCGCTGCGCAGCGATCGGGGTTGTCTGGTGGTGGCTAACCACCCCACGTTAATTGACTACGTGATTCTGGCGTCGGTGATGCCCGAAACCGACTGCCTGGTGAAAAGCGCGCTGCTGCGCAACCCCTTTGTCAGCGGCGTTATCCGCGCGGCGGATTATCTGATTAACAGCGAAGCCGAGCCCCTGCTCGCGGCCAGCCAGCAGCGTCTGGCTCAGGGCGACACGCTGTTAATCTTCCCGGAAGGCACGCGTACCCGGTTTGGCGAGGCTATCTCCCTCCAGCGCGGCGCGGCAAATATCGCCGTGCGCTGTAACAGCGATCTGCGGGTGGTGCTGATCCACTGTAGTGAACACCTGCTGGATAAAAAAAGTCACTGGTATGATGTACCGCCAGAAAAACCTGTTTTCACCGTGGATGTCCGCGACCGCGTGAACATCGACGAATTTTACGATGCAAATGAACAAGAACCGGCGCTGGCGGCAAGGCAGTTAAACCGGCATCTGCAGCATCGATTAACATCAGGCCTTCAATCTTTGTCAGGAATTAATGATGCAAGCGCTTTATCTTGAAATTAAGAATCTCATTATCACCACGCTGAATCTGGACGAGCTTACCGCAGAGGATATTGATACCGATGCCGCGCTGTTTGGCGATGGGCTGGGTCTGGACTCCATTGACGCGCTGGAACTGGGTCTGGCGGTAAAAAACCAGTATGGCGTGGTGCTTTCTGCCGAAAGCGAAGAGATGCGCCAGCACTTCTTTTCCGTCGCCACGCTGGCGTCCTTTATCAACGCTCAACGCGCCTGAGATGTGAACGATGACTGAACAAGAAACCATTTATCAGGAAGTCTGCGGCCTTCTGACCAAGCTCTTTGAAACCGACCCGCAGGACATTACGCCCGAAGCCCGTCTTTACGAGGACCTGGAGCTGGACAGCATTGACGCGGTGGACATGATTGTTCATCTGCAGAAGAAAACGGGCAAGAAAATCAAGCCGGAAACCTTCAAGTCGGTTCGTACCGTTCAGGATGTGGTAGACGCCGTCGAACAGCTTCTGCGCGAAGAGTAAGACGTCGTGCGTGGTGGACAGACGTTCCCGGTCATCCCACTGCTGACGGGGCTGATGCTGCTGGCGTGGCCCTTCCTGATTGGATTTGGGCTGACGCACAACAGCCTGCAGTGGCTGTTGCCGGTGATGGCGCTGGTATTGCTGCTGCGGCTGCGCCAGGCGCGACGGAACGCTGGCCCGATGCGGTATGTGGTGCAGTGCGTGGCGCTCGCGGGCATCGCGCTCTGCGCGGCAAGCTACCTGCTGAAAACCCACCAGTGGCTGCTGTTCTACCCGGTGGTCGTCAACCTTGTGATGCTGGCCGTGTTCGGCGGTTCGCTGTGGACCGCGATGCCGCTGGTCGAACGGCTGGCGCGCTTGCGCGAGCCAAACCTGCCCCCGGAGGGCGTGCGCTATACCCGCAAGGTGACCCTCGTCTGGTGCGGCTTTTTCATCGGAAACGGCGCGATGGCGCTGTTCACCGTGCTCCACGGCGACATGCATCTGTGGACGCTGTGGAACGGTATGGTGGCCTACATCCTGATGGGAACGCTGATGGCGACCGAGTGGCTGGTGCGCCAGCGGGTGATAAAAAAAGAGATGCACAATGACTAACCCCCTTCCGCTGGGCCAGTGGCTAAACGCGCCCCGTCCTGACGACATGCCCGTTGCCTGGCTTGACGATCGTACCTGGACGCTTGGCCAGCTGCGCCACGACGTGACCTTGCTGGTCGACACTCTGCATCAGCAGGAAGGCGAGCGCTGGGCGCTGTGCTTTGAAAACAGCTACCTGTTTATCGTTGCGCTGCTGGCCTCGCTGCATGCCGGTAAAACGCCGGTCATCCCCGGCCATAGCCGCGTCTCGCAGCTTGAAGAACAGCAGGCGTTGTTTAGCGGCGTTCTGAGCGATCGCTCTCTCGATTTCCATGGCAAGCTGATAGTGGTGGCCTCCAGCCATCAGACGGCTCGCCGCTGGGCGCCCCTGCCGGCCATTGACGAAAGCCGCTTCGTTGAACTGTTCACCTCCGGCTCCACGGGTACCCCGCGCCGGGTGATTAAGCACATCGTCAGCCTGGATCGCGAAGCCCGTCTGCTGGCTGACCGCTTCGGCGAACGTCTGACCGGCTGTAGCGTTGTCGCCTCGGTCGTACCGCAACATCTGTACGGCCTGACCTTCCGCATCGTCTTGCCGATGGCGCTGGGCCTGCCGCTGCATGCCGCGATGCTCTACTACGCCGAGCAGCTGGCCGCCCTTCCTCATGACCGGCATTACCTGTTCATCAGCAGCCCGGCGTTCCTGAAACGCCTGGATACGGAGCTGCCCGCGCCGCCCGTCAGAATGCTGATTTCAGCAGGCGGAATGCTGCCCTGGTGTGACGTTTCCACCACCGCGGGCTGGCTTAACATCTGCCCGGATGAAATTTATGGCAGTACCGAAACCGGGATCCTCGCCTGGCGCCATCGCCAGCAGGATAACGTCCCGTGGCTGGCCTTCCCCGGCGTTATCTTCCATCAGGAAGATGAAGCCTGTCGCGTCACGTCGCCACTGATCCACGAGGCTGAAGGACTCCAGCTGGACGATATCCTGCACTTCGACAGCGAGGGGTTGTTCAGCATCGCCGGTCGTCGCGGGCGGGTGGTCAAAATTGAAGAAAAGCGCATCTCGCTTAACGAGATCGAACGTCGCCTGCTGGAGCTCGACGGCATTTGCGAAGCGGCTGCGCTGCCGGTCACGCGCGGAGGCCGTCAGGGGATTGGCGCACTGCTGGTGCTGGACGAAGCGGTTCGCCAGCGCGGCTATATGCAGGATAAAAAAGCGCAGGAGTTCGCCTGGCGTCGCGCCCTGCTGCCGTGGCTTGAGCCGGTCGCCGTTCCGCGCTACTGGCGCATTGTCGATGAAATGCCGGTAAACAGTATGAACAAGCGTGTCTATGCGCAGCTAGAGGAGTTATTTCATGAAAATTCATGAAATTGAGCGCCACCAGACACAGCCGGAGAAGCTGGAAATCATTTTGCATCTCGACGCGGCGCTGTTCTGGTTTCAGGGCCATTTTGCCGTACAGCCGCTGCTGCCCGGCGTTGCGCAGCTTGACTGGGTGATGCACTACGCCACGACGTTACTGGCGCCGGGCTACCGCTTTCACAGCATTCAAAACGTGAAGTTCCAGGCGCCTCTGCTGCCGGAAACCACGGTGACGCTGGTGCTTGAGTGGCATGCCGAACGTCAGATGCTGACCTTCAGCTACCAGCGTCACGCCGGGGCGGAGCGCCATACCGCCAGCAGCGGGAAAATTCGGCTATGTCAGTAACCTTTCGCCCCTGCGTGCTGATCCCGTGCTACAACCACGGCGCCATGATCGCCGGCGTGCTGTCGCGTCTCGCGCCGTTCGGCCTGCCGTGCCTTGTGGTGGATGACGGCAGCGAAGCGAGCACCCGTCAGGAGCTCGAGCGCCTGGCGGCGGAGCAGCCGCAGGTAACGCTGGTCCGCCTGGCGCAAAACGCCGGAAAAGGTGCCGCGGTCATCAGGGGGCTGGAGGAATGCGCGCGCGCGGGCTATACCCACGCCGTGCAGGTGGACGCGGACGGTCAACACGCCATCGAAGATATCCCCAAACTGCTGGCGCTGGCGGAGCGCCACCCGGACGCGCTGATCTCCGGCCAGCCCATTTACGATGATTCCATTCCGCGCTCGCGGCTCTACGGACGCTGGGTAACCCACGTCTGGGTGTGGATTGAGACCTTATCCCTGCAGCTTAAAGACAGCATGTGCGGCTTTCGGGTCTACCCGGTCTCGCCCACGCTGCGGCTGGCAGCGCGTGAAACGCTCGGCAAACGGATGGACTTTGACACCGAAGTGATGGTCCGTCTCTACTGGCAGGGCAACGCCAGCGTCTTTCTGCCGACCCGGGTCACCTACCCGCAGGACGGGTTGTCCCACTTCGACGCGTTAAAAGATAACGTGCGGATCTCCCTGATGCATACCCGGCTGTTCTTCGGCATGCTGCCCCGCATGCCCGGCCTGCTTTTCCGTCGACGCCGCCAGCACTGGGCGCAGCAGGACGAGGTCAAGGGCCTGTGGGGCATGCGCCTGATGCTGCGCGTCTGGAAGCTGATGGGGCGGCGGGCCTTTACCGTGCTGCTGTGGCCGGTGATAGGCGTGTACTGGCTTATCGCACGTCCGGCGCGGCTGGCCTCGCGGCAGTGGATTGAGAGAGTGAAGCAAGAACTGCGTCAGCGGAACATGCCCGTTCCCCCGCGGCTCAACAGCTTTTTCCATTTCATGCGCTTCGGCAACGCGATGCTGGATAAAGTCGCCAGCTGGCGCGGTGAGCTGCAGTTTGATCGCGACGTGGTCTTTGCCCCCGGCGCGAGCGAAACGCTTAATATCGCGGCGCCGCAGGGCAAGCTGCTGCTGGCCTCGCATCTTGGCGACGTTGAGGCCTGCCGGGCGCTGGCCCAGCTGGACGGCAGCAAAATTATCACCGCCCTGGTCTTCAGCGAAAACGCCCGGCGCTTTAAGCAAATCATGAGCGAAATGGCGCCCCAGGCGGGCGTGAATTTGATGTCGGTTACCGACATCGGCCCGGACACCGCGATTGCCATCAAAGAGAAGCTTGAGCGGGGAGAATGGGTCGCGATTGTGGGCGACCGCATCGCGGTGAATCCGCAGCGTGGCGGCGAGTGGCGGGTGATCTGGAGCCCGTTCATGGGCCAGCCAGCGCCGTTCCCACAGGGGCCGTTTATCCTGGCCTCCATCCTGCGCTGCCCGGTGGTGCTGATTTTTGCCCTGCGCCAGCAGGGTAAGCTCGTCCTGCACAGCGAACCGTTTGCCGACCCGCTGCGCCTGCCGCGCGGCGAACGCCAGCAGGCGCTGCAGGAGACCGTCGATCGCTACGCGCAGCGGCTGGAGCATTACGCCCTCCTGTCGCCGCTCGACTGGTTTAATTTTTTCGATTTCTGGCATCTGCCAGAGTCCAGAGAGAAGGAGTAAAGGGTGCTGACCGATCCCCGCTTTACGACTGAAGTTGAGATCACCGTTCCGTTCCACGACGTCGATATGATGGGCGTGGTCTGGCACGGTAATTATTTCCGCTACTTTGAGATCGCCCGCGAGGCGCTGCTCAATCAGTTTGACTATGGCTATCGCCAGATGAAGGCCTCCGGCTACGTCTGGCCCGTCGTCGATACCCGGGTGAAATACCGCGATGCGGTGACCTTTGAGCAACGTATTCGCGTCCGCGCGCACGTTGAAGAGTATGAAAACCGCCTGCGCATTGCCTATCAAATTTTCGATGCGCAGACCGGCAAACGCACCACCACCGGTTACACCATCCAGGTGGCGGTGGAAGAAGCCACCCGCGAAATGTGCTTTGTGAGCCCGGCAATACTGTTTGAACGAATGGGAGTGACGCCATGAAATGGTGGCCTTTGCTGGCGCTGATCGTCAGCCCGCTGGTCAGCGCCGTGACGCTGGATGAACTGCAGCAGCGCTTCACCGGGCAGCCTGTCGTGCGCGCGCACTTCGAGCAGGTTCGCACCATAAAAGATATGCCGCAGCCGCTGCGCTCGCAGGGCGAGATGCTGATCGCCCGCGACAGCGGCCTGCTGTGGGACCAAAAAGCGCCGTTTCCGATGATGCTCCTGCTCGATGACAAGCGGATGGTTCAGGCCATTAACGGCCAGCCGCCGCAGACCGTCACCGCCGACAATAATCCGCAGATGTTCCAGTTCAACCATCTTCTGCGGGCCCTGTTCCAGGCCGACCGCAGGGTGCTTGAAGAGAACTTCCTCATCGATTTTAAAGACCTGGGTGCCGGCCGCTGGTCGCTGGTGCTTACGCCCAAAACGACGCCGCTGGACAAGATTTTCGCCACCCTCGATCTGGGCGGCGCGACCTATCTGGAGACGATTCGCCTCAACGATAAACAGGGCGACCGTACCGATATCGCCCTTTCACGCCACCAACTGACGCCCGCCAGCCTGACCGATGACGAACGCCAACGCTTTGCCGCACCGTAAATCCCTGCGCCCGGCGCTGCTGTGGGCCACGCTATGCCTGATTCTGCTGGGCGTGCTGTTGTCGCTGCTGCCCGGCGCGCGTCTGAACAGCAGCGTGCTGGCCATGCTGCCGAAGCAGACGCTGGGGGCGATCCCGCCGGCGCTCAACGACGGGTTTATGCAGCGTCTCGACCGCCAGCTGGTCTGGCTGGTCAGCCCCGGCAAAGAGCCCGATCCGCGCGTGGCGCAGCAGTGGCTGGCGCTGCTGCAAAGCAGCGATTCGCTCAGCGAGGTCAAAGGCCCGATGGACGCCGCCGGGCAAAAGGCCTGGGGAGAGTTCTTCTGGCAGCACCGAAATGGCCTGATCGATCCCGCCACCCGCACCCGCCTGCAAAACGGCGGAGAAGCGCAGGCGCAGTGGATTTTATCTCAGCTCTATTCGGCCTTTTCCGGCGTCAGCGGCAAAGAGCTGCAAAACGATCCCCTGATGCTGATGCGCGGCTCGCAGCTCGCTCTGGCGCAAAACGGCCAGAAGCTGCGGCTGATGGACGGCTGGCTGGTCACACAGGATGAGGCGGGAAACTACTGGTATCTGCTGCACGGCGAGCTGGCGGGCTCGTCATTTGATATGCAGCAGACCCACCGGCTGGTGACGACGCTTAGCGCGCTGCAGGAGAGGCTAAAAGCGCGTTACCCCCAGGCGCAGCTGCTTTCGCGCGGGACCGTGTTCTACAGCGATTACGCCAGCCAGCAGGCCAAACGCGACGTCTCGACGCTGGGCATCGCCACCCTGCTTGGCGTGTTCCTGCTCATCGTCGCGGTGTTCCGCTCTCTGCGCCCGCTGCTGCTGAGCGTGCTCTCGATTGCCATCGGCGCGCTGGCGGGTACGGTGGTGACGCTGCTGCTCTTTGGCGAACTGCACCTGATGACGCTGGTGATGAGCATGAGCATCATCGGTATTTCAGCCGACTACACGCTCTACTACCTGACCGAACGGATGGTGCACGGCGCGGAATATTCACCCTGGCAAAGCCTGGCCAAAGTACGCAATGCGCTGCTGCTGGCGCTGCTGACGACCGTCGCCGCCTACCTGATTATGATGCTGGCCCCCTTCCCCGGGATCCGCCAGATGGCGGTGTTCGCCGCCGTGGGGCTGAGCGCCTCCTGCCTGACGGTGATGTTCTGGCATCCGTGGCTGTGCCGGGGTTTACCGGTGCGCCCGGTTCCGCTGATGGTTATCATGCTGCGCTGGCTGGCCGCGTGGCGACGCAATAAAAAATTGTCCGTGGGTTTGCCCGTCGCGCTGGCGCTGCTCTCCGCCGTGGGGATGAGCACCCTGAGGGTGGACGACGACATCGCCCAGCTGCAGGCCCTGCCGAAAGATATTCTGGCGCAGGAGAAGGCCATTACCGCCCTGACCGGACAGAGCGTCGATCAGAAATGGTTTGTGGTTCATGGCGCCTCGCCTCAGCAAACGCTGGAGCGGCTGGAAGCCTTTACCCCGGCGCTGGCACAGGCGCAAAAAGCCGGAGAGATCGCCCGCTGGCGTACGCTGCCGCTGAACTCGCTGGCGCGCCAGAAAAGCGATCTGAAGCTGCTGCGCGAGGCTGCCCCTGCGGTAACTAACGTGCTGAAAAGCGCCGGGCTCAGCGCCGTATCCCCGAATCTCGACGCCATGCCGGTCAGCGTGGACGCGTGGCTTGAAAGCCCGGCCAGCGAAGGCTGGCGTCTGCTCTGGCTGACCCTGCCCAACGGGGAAAGCGGCGTGCTGGTGCCGGTGGACGGCGCGAAAAACAGCGCTTACCTCGGTGAACTGGCCGCGCGCCATGACGGCGTCGTCTGGGTCGATCGCAAAGCCAGCTTTGACAGCCTGTTTACCCTCTACCGCACGCTGCTGACGGGGCTACTGTTTGCCGCGCTGGCGGTGATTGCCTGCGGGGCGATGCTGCGCCTCGGCTGGCGTAAAGGGCTGATAAGCCTGGTGCCGTCCGTGCTGTCGCTGAGCTGCGGCCTGGCGGTGCTGGCCGCAACGGGCCACCCGGTGAATCTGTTCTCACTGCTGGCGCTGGTACTGGTGCTCGGCATTGGCATTAACTACACGCTGTTTTTCAGCAACCCGCGCGGTACGCCACTGACCTCGATGCTGGCGATTACGCTGGCCATGATGACCACGCTGCTGACGCTGGGCATGCTCGTCTTCAGCGCCACCCAGGCCATCAGCAGCTTTGGCATCGTGCTGGTGAGCGGTATTTTTACCGCCTTCCTGCTGGCTCCGCTGGCGATGCCGGATAAGAAAGAGAGAAAACGTAAATGAACGCTTTTTATCGCACCGTCGCGCTGGCCGCGGCGCTGCTGCTGGCGGGCTGCAGCCATTCGACCGATACCAAAGAGACGCGGCCTCAGGCCTGGCTCCAGCCGGGCACCAGAGTGACGCTGCCGCCGCCCGGCATCAGCCCGGCTGTGAGCTCCCAGCAGCTGCTGACCGGCAGCTTTAACGGACAGACGCAGTCCCTGCTGGTGATGCTCAACGCGGATGCGCATAAGGTCACGCTGGCCGGGCTCTCTTCCGTGGGCATTCGCCTGTTCCTGGCAACGTACGATGAGACCGGTATTCATACCGAGCAGTCGATCGTCGTGCCGCAGCTGCCGCCCGCCAGCCAGGTGCTGGCCGACGTGATGCTCAGCCACTGGCCGATTAGCGCCTGGCAGCCGCAGTTGCCGAAGGGCTGGACGTTAACGGACAATGGCGATCGGCGCGAGCTGCGTAACGCCAGCGGCAAGCTGGTGACGGAGATTGTCTACCTGCAGCGCAAAGGCAAGCGCGAGCCGATCAGCATCGAGCAACACGTCTTTAAATACCACATCACCATTCAATATCTGGGTGACTGAGATGATTTATATATCCGCTGTTGGCATGGTCAACGCGCTGGGCAACTCGCCTGACGAGATTGCCGCGAACCTGACGGCAGGCGTGGCGCCGGGGATGCACGCCCGGACCGGCTGGTTGCAGGGTTTACCCGAAGCCGTACTGGGCGGCGTGGAAGGCGAGCTTCCACCCATCCCGGACGCTTTCGCCGCACACCGCACCCGCAATAACCAGCTGCTGCTGGCCGCGCTGGCGCAGATTCAGCCCGCCGTTGACGAGGCCATCGCCCGCGTCGGTCGCGACCGCGTGGCCGTGGTGCTGGGGACCAGCACCTCCGGGCTGGACGAAGGCGATGAGCACGTGCGCCACATGGCCCATGGCGAAGCGAGCACGCGCTGGCAGTATCCGCAGCAGGAGCTTGGCGATCCGTCCCGCTTCCTCGCCAGCTGGCTTCAGCTCGAAGGCCCGGCCTATACGATCTCCACGGCCTGCTCTTCCAGCGCGCGGGCGATGATCGGCGGTAAACGTCTGATTGAAGCCGGGCTAGTGGACATCGCCATTGTCGGCGGGGCCGATACCCTGAGCCGGATGCCCGTCAACGGCTTTAACAGCCTTGAATCCTTCTCCCCTACGCTCTGCGAGCCGTTTGGTCGCGACCGCCGGGGGATCACCATTGGTGAAGCCGCCGCGCTGATGGTATTGAGCCGGGAGCCCGCCGACGTGGCGCTGCTCGGAACGGGCGAATCCAGCGATGCGTACCATATTTCCGCCCCGCATCCGCAGGGTGAAGGGGCGATAAGGGCTATCGCGCAGGCGCTTAACGAAGCGGGTATGCAGCCGCAGGATATCGGCTACATCAACCTGCACGGCACGGCCACGCCGCTCAACGATCAGATTGAATCGCAGGTGATTCACGATCTCTTCGGGGAAAGCGTGCCGTGCAGCTCAACCAAACACCTTACCGGCCATACGCTGGGCGCCGCCGGTATTACCGAAGCGGCCCTGAGCTGGCTGATTCTGATGCGCGACCTGCCGTTGCCGCCGCAGGACTTCGCCCGCTACGCGCCGGACGACACGCTGGCGCCGTGCGGCCTTCTGCACCAGCGCGCCGCCCTGAAAAAGCCGGTCATTTTGTCTAACTCGTTCGCGTTTGGCGGCAATAATGCCAGCATCCTGCTGGGGAGAGCCTCATGAGCTACTTATCACCCGAAGCCTATCTGCCGCACGAGGCGCCGATGATGCTGCTGGGGTCCGTTGAGAACGTTACGGACGACACGGCGGTCTGCCGCGTGGCGGTCAACGGGCAAAGCGTGCTGGCGCCGTTTCTCAACGCCGATGGCGACCTGCCGGGCTGGTACGCGCTCGAGCTGATGGCGCAGACCGTCGGCGTCTGGTCAGGCTGGCATCGCCAGCAGCAGGGGCAGGATCATATCGCGCTGGGCATGGTGCTCGGCGCGCGCGAGCTGGTCTGCGCCAGCGGGCGTTTCGCCGCAGGCCTGACGCTGGACATCACCGTTAAGCTGCTGATGCAGGACGAACGCTTCGGCAGCTTTGAATGCGCGATTTCCGCTAATGAAGAGACGCTGGCCACGGGCCGGGTCAACACCTTCCAGCCGAGCGCAGAAGAATTAACATCGCTTTTTAATCAGGGATCTAACGCATGAGTCGTTCCGTACTGGTCACCGGGGCCAGCAAAGGCATAGGGCGCGCCATCGCTCGTCAGCTTGCCGCCGACGGGTTTACCGTAGGCGTGCATTACCATCGTGATGCCGCAGGCGCGCAGGAGACGCTGGACGCCATCACGCAGGCGGGTGGCAACGGTCGTTTACTCGCCTTTGATGTGGGCAACCGCGAACAGTGCCGCGAGGTGCTGGAGCAGGAGATTGAAGCCCATGGCGCATGGTATGGCGTGGTCAGCAACGCCGGAATTACCCGTGACGGCGCCTTTCCGGCGCTGAGCGAAGACGACTGGGACAGCGTGATCCACACCAATCTCGACAGTTTTTATAACGTCATTCACCCCTGCATTATGCCGATGATTGGCACCCGTAAAGGCGGGCGCATTATCACCTTATCGTCCGTGTCCGGCGTGATGGGCAACCGCGGACAGGTGAACTACAGCGCGGCCAAAGCGGGCATTATCGGCGCCACCAAAGCGCTGGCGATTGAGCTGGCAAAACGCAAAATCACCGTCAACTGCATTGCCCCGGGGCTGATTGATACCGGCATGATTGAGATGGAAGAGGCCGCGCTGAAGGAAGCCATGTCCATCATCCCAATGAAACGGATGGGCCAGGCTGAAGAGGTCGCCGGGCTGGCAAGCTATCTGATGTCAGATATTGCGGGCTACGTTACCCGCCAGGTCATTTCCATTAACGGAGGCATGCTATGACGCGTCGCGTGGTGATTACGGGCATGGGCGGCGTGACCGCCTTTGGCGAAAGCTGGCAATCCGTTTCCAGCAGGCTGCTGGCGTATGAAAACGCGGTGCGTAAAATGCCGGAATGGCAGGTGTACGATGGCCTGCATACCCTGCTGGGCGCGCCGATCGACGATTTCACGCTGCCGGAACACTATACCCGCAAGCGTATTCGCGCCATGGGCCGCGTGTCGCTGATGTCGACCCGCGCCACCGAGCTGGCGCTGGAGCAGGCGGGGCTGATTGGCGAAGCGGTGCTCACCAACGGCCAAACCGGTATCGCCTACGGTTCTTCGACAGGCAGCACCGGTCCGGTCAGCGAATTCGCGACCATGCTCACCGAAAAGCACACCAATAACATCACCGGGACAACCTACGTCCAGATGATGCCGCACACCACGGCGGTGAATACCGGGCTGTTCTTTGGGTTGCGCGGCCGTGTGATCCCGACGTCGAGCGCCTGTACCTCCGGCAGCCAGGCGATTGGCTACGCCTGGGAGGCGATTCGCCACGGGTATCAGACCGTGATGGTCGCGGGGGGCGCGGAAGAATTGTGTCCGTCTGAAGCGGCGGTGTTTGACACGCTGTTTGCCACCAGTCAGCGTAACGACGAACCCAAAACCACCCCTTCACCGTTCGATACGCAGCGCGATGGTCTGGTCATTGGGGAAGGCGCAGGCACCCTGATTCTGGAAGAGCTGGAGCACGCCAGAGCGCGCGGGGCGACAATCTACGGTGAGATCGTGGGCTTTGCCACCAACTGTGACGCGGCCCATATCACCCAGCCTCAGCGTGACACCATGCAGATTTGCATGGAGCAGTCGCTGGCCATGGCGGGATTAAGCGCCCGGGATATGGGGTATATCTCCGCGCACGGTACCGCCACCGATCGCGGCGATATCGCCGAAAGTCAGGCCACTGCCGCCATCTACGGTGACAGCGTGCCGGTTTCCTCGCTGAAGAGCTATTTTGGCCACACGCTGGGTGCCTGCGGCGCGCTGGAAGCGTGGATGAGCCTGCAGATGATGCGTGAAGGCTGGTTTGCCCCGACGCTCAATTTAACGCAGCCGGATGAGCAATGCGGTGCTTTAGATTATATTATGGGGGAAGCCCGTCAGATTGACTGCGAGTATCTGCAGAGCAATAACTTCGCGTTTGGCGGCATCAACACCTCGATTATCATTAAACGCTGGGCGTAACTATGTACCAGTTTGTACTGGGAAAAATCTCCACCCTTTGCGCGGACCCGCTGGCGTCAGCGCTCGCAGACAGGGCGCCTCAGGGTGCCCGACAGGCCTCCTGGCTGGCCGGGAGGACGCTGCTCGCCAGAGCGTTATCCCCTCACCCGCTCCCCGACATCATTTACGGCGAGCAGGGCAAACCGGCCTTTGCGAAGGGAAATCCGCTGTGGTTCAACCTGAGCCATAGCGGTGACGATATCGCCCTGCTGATGAGCGATGAAGGCGAGGTTGGCTGCGATATCGAAGTGATTCGCCCGAGGAAGAACTGGCAGGCGCTGGCTAATGCGGTATTCAGCATGACCGAGCATGACGAGCTGGAGCGTGAAGCGCCCGAGGAACGGCTTTCCGCCTTCTGGCGTATCTGGACGCGGAAAGAAGCGATTGTGAAACAGCGTGGCGGCAGCGCCTGGCAGATTGTCAGCATCGACAGCACGGCGCAGATGCACGCGGTCAGCCAGCTACAGGTCGGCTCGCTGAGCCTTGCCGTCTGCACATCGACCCCTTATACCCTGACCCACGAGTCGATTATTCACCTCGGGACGTTCGGGGCAGAAAAATCACTAACACACCCAGAATAATAAACCCGACGCCCACCAGCCCGTGCCAGGAGAAGCGTTCTCCCCAGCCGGGCAGCAGGATCGCGGCGGCCCACACCAGAATATAGCTGAGGCTCAGCAGGGCATACGCTTTGCTGAGCGCCATGCGATGCAGCGCCAGATACCAGCAGCCCATCGAGGCCACGTACCCCGTCAACCCCAGCAGCAGCGCGCCCGTGCCGGACGAGAAGTGCCACAGCGCGGAAACAAACGCCAGGATCTCACTGACCGGTGGCAATGCCTGCATGGCATTGCGCAGCAACAGCTGCGCCGCGCTGACTAACAGCACGCTGCATAAGGCCCAGAACGCTCCTTTCACAGGCTCCCTCCCAGGATAACAATCCCAATGATGATGAACCCTACTCCCAGCCAGTGATGCGCAGCAACGTGCTCACGCCAGAACGCCTTCGCCGCCAGCGTCACCCAGACAAAATTGAGGCTCAGCATAGGATACGCGATGCCGACAGGCAGGCGTTGCAGCACCACCAGCCAGACCAGCATCCCGCTGCCCAGCGCCAGCAGTGCCAGGCCAAGCCACAGCGCGATATGCGCCCCGCGCCGCCCGGCTTTCGCCGGACGGGTGGCCTGTTTCTGGCACAGCTGCCCCGCGCAGCTGAGCAGGCTTGCCAGTATCAGCCAGATCCAGGTCATCACTTCGGCAGGTACTCCAGCAAGGCCAGACGCCCCTGAATATAGAGATTGTCCGGCTGCGGTAAATTCGCCCGTGAAATATCGTCGTGTTTTGACAGCAGCATCACCAGCGATACGCGCCCCTGCTGACGGTGCGCTGCCAGCCACTGCGCGAAGTCGTCCTCACTGACAAAACGATCTTTCACATCGGGATAATCCAGCCCGTAGCGCAGTTCGCCGCTCTGACCAAACAGCGTGAAGTCATTGCGCTTCAGCTCCCACGCCAGGCCCGCGGCCACGCCAACGTTATTGGCCAGCACGAATCGGCTTTCCTGAAGCGGCTCGCGCACGGTATCGACCAGCGACTGCGGCTGTTTGGAATCCACCACCAGGTTAGGAATGGCAAAACCAATCAGCAGCGCCAGCCCTGCGGGGCACAGTGCCGCCAGCCACCAGCGCTGCTGGCTCTGTCTGAAGGTAAACCAGCCTACCGCGGCCCAGATGAGGAACGCCACCACCGCACAGAAGACTTTGTACAGTTCGACCGACGTCCAGACCGGATGCTTAGACAGTCCCCACGGCGAGACCACCAGCGCCGCCACCACGCCGATAACGCCAAACGCCAGGTTAATCCCGCCGTTAATGCGTAACGCTCTGGCACCTTTTTCCGCCGCGAGGCAGGCATAGCGCGCCATCAGGATAGCCAGCGGGGCAAAGCACGGCAGGATATAGGTCGGCAGCTTGCCTTTGGCGATGCTGAAGAACAGCAGCGGCATCACCACCCAACCCAGCAGATAGAACCCGCCACCCGCGTTTTGTCGGTCATTCCAGCCGAGACGAATCGCACCGGGCAAAAGCGCAAGCCACGGCAGGCTGCCCGCGATCAGGAACGGCACGTAGTACCAGAACGGGGCTTTGTGCTGCGCGTCGCTCTGGGCAAAACGCTGAATATGCTCAACCCAGAAGAAGTAACGCCAGAAGTCAGGCTCACGCTGCGCAATAGCCAGCCCCCACGGCAGAACAATCAGCACACAGCTCAGGATCGCGAGCCAGCCAAAAATCAGCACCTCTTTCCAGCGCTTATGGGCGATTACCCACGGCAGCACGCCAATCACCGGTACCGCCAGCGCCAGGAAGCCTTTGGTCATCACCCCCATCCCGCAGGCCAGCCCAAGCAGCACATAGCCGCCCGCTTTTCCGGCAACGGTTTGGGCCTGTGAGGCCAGCCAGAAGCTGCACATCGCCGCCACCAGCCACAGGGTGATGATAGGATCCAGCACCGCATACGTGCCGATGCCATACACCAGGAACAGGGTCAGGAAGATAAGACCGGAGAAAATGGCGGTCCGCTTATCTCGCCAGAGACGCCATGCCATCCAGATGACCAGCAGCGCCGCTAACCCGGTGGAGAATATAGAACCGGCGCGCACGGCGAGGTTGGTGTGCCCGAACAGCAACTGCCCGATGCTGTTGATCCAGTAGCCAGCAATCGGTTTTTCAAAGTAACGCAGCCCCAGAAAATGCGGGACAACCCAGTCTCCGGATGCCAGCATTTCGCGGCTGATTTCCGCATAGCGCGTTTCATCAGGCTGCCAGAGCAGACGAATATCGACCGGAATGAGGTAGTAAACGATAAACAGTGCGAGAAGCGCTAAGCCATAACGGGCTGTTTTCATGGGACCGGACTCACGGTTTGTTGATAGCCAAGCCAGCCTTCCCGGCCAGCCATTTCATTACGGACGACTTTGCCCACGGGCAGGGTGCTGAGATCGTCCGGCAGCAGCTCGCTCAACGGACAAAATTCAATGCCCTCCTGAGCGGCCATCGTCAGCAGTTCGTCGAAATCATGCTGATACGCAATCCCTTCCACTTCGGCATGGATGGTATACACCGGCGTGCCGGCGTCACGATGGATGCGGTCCAGAATGTAGCGATTGAACTCATCCGCCTTCACCTCGCGCCCGACCACTTCATCCCAGGTGGGAAGCGTAACCGGAATTTGCACCGTTCCGTAGCGATTTTCGCCTAACAGCGGCAAAAAGGGCCCGGTTCCGCGACAGTCGCTGTTGTAGCGAAACGCAAAGGCTTCTTTGGCCTTCACGACGCGCTGATCCGCACGCCATCCCGCCACGGCGGAGCAACGCACGGGCTGACCGGTAATGGCCTCCAGCTCCAGCATCCCACGCTCGACCTCACGGGACAGGCGCGGGATATCCCAGACGCCCGCCCAGGCTTGCCAGGCATGGTGGTCCCAGGCGTGCAGACCCACCTCATGATGCTGCGCCGCCTCACGGATAACGGCTTCATTACCCGCGCCGATACGTCTGCCGGGCCAGGCGGTGCCAGCCAGCAAAATATCCCAGCCGTAGAGGGATGCTGCGCGCGAGCGCAGCATTTTGAACAGAAATGCCGGTTTAATCAGACGCCATAAATGGCGTCCCATGTTGTCAGGCCCCACGCTGAAGAAAATGCTGGAACGCACACCGTGCTTGCTCAGCAGTTCCAGCAGTTTGGGTACGCCGTCACGCGTTCCCCTGAAGGTGTCGACATCAATGCGTAAACCGACTTTTTTCATGAGGCCTGTTCCGACAGCTCCACGGTGCGCAGGAAGAAATCGAGCGTTTCGTCAATGGTCTGCTCCATTTTCACCGTCGGCGTCCAGTTCAGGCAGCGCTTCGCGTTGCGAATGCTTGGCTTACGGTGCTCAACGTCCTGATACCCTTTGCCGTAGTAGCTGCTGCTTTCCACTTCGCGGAAGCCGGCAAACGGCGGGAACTTGTCGCGCAGCGGATGGCGCTCAAAGCTGGCCAGCAGCATCTCTGCCAGCTCGCGAATGCTCGCTTCGTTGTCCGGGTTACCGATGTTGATGATTTCACCGTTGCAGCGGTTATCTTTGTTTTCGATGATGCGGAACAGCGCTTCGATACCGTCGCTGATATCCGTAAAGCAGCGTTTCTGTTTCCCGCCTTCGATAAGCTTAATTGGCGAGCCTTCTACCAGGTTCAGGATCAGCTGGGTGATCGCACGGGAGCTACCAATACGCGCCGCGTTGAGGTTATCCAGACGCGGGCCCATCCAGTTAAACGGACGGAACAGGGTAAAGCGCAGGCCTTCTTTCTCACCGTAGGCCCAAATCACGCGGTCCAGCAGCTGTTTGGAGACGGAGTAAATCCAGCGCTGTTTGTTGATCGGCCCGACCACCAGGTTGGAGGTGTCTTCATCGAAGTTCTTATCGGTACACATGCCGTACACTTCAGACGTGGACGGGAAGATGATGCGCTTATCGTATTTCACGCAGTCGCGGATGATCTTCAGGTTCTCTTCAAAGTCCAGCTCGAACACGCGAAGCGGGTTACGGGTGTACTCGATTGGCGTGGCAATGGCGACCAGCGGCAGCACCACGTCGCATTTTTTAATGTGGTATTCAATCCATTCGGAATGGATGCTGATATCCCCTTCCACGAAGTGGAAACGCGGGTTATCGAGGAAACGGCTGATGGCGTCAGAGCCGATATCCAGACCGTAAATCTCGTAGTTATCGTCCTTGAGCAGACGTTCCGTCAGGTGGTTACCGATAAAGCCGTTCACGCCGAGGATCAGCACGCGGGTACGGCGCTTGATGGCAACCACCGGCGCGCTGGTGATCAGCGCCCCGGCCACCAGACCCAGAGACTGCGCCAGCTGCGTGCCCTGCACGTACAGGCCGTTGTCGGTTTGTCCGGTGACGATCTCCAGCGCCTGCTCGCCGCAGCTTACAATCAGCGGGGAGACGGAGACGACGGTGCCCGGTTTGGCAGCCGGTATATCGTCACGCACGCGGGATTTCCAGACGATAAATTTGCTTACGCCCGCAAAGCTGTACGCGCCCGGCCACGGGTCGGTCACGGCGCGCACCAGGTTGTGCAGCTGGCGGGCAGGCTTGTTCCAGTCCAGACGACCATCTTCCGGCGCGCGGCGGCCAAAGATGCTTGCCTTGCTCTCATCCTGCGCGGTCTCGCTGAAGGTGCCATTGAGGATGCCTGGAAGTGCATCACGCAGCAGCGTCTGTGCCGTTGCATTCAGCTTTTGATGCAGCTGCAGCGCAGTTTCGTCCGCATCAATAGCGACCTTCTGCTGTGCCACGATAGCGCCCGCATCAGCACGGCGCACCATGCGGTGCAGCGTCACGCCCGTTTCCGTTTCACCGTTCACCAGCACCCAGTTCAGCGGCGCGCGGCCGCGGTAGGCGGGCAGCAGAGAACCATGAAGATTAAAGGCGCCTTTTGCGGCCAGACCTAAGATTTCGTCGGAAAGCAGGTTGCGATAGTAGAACGAGAAGATCGCGTCAGGCGCGAGCGCGCGGATGCGATCCACCCACAGCGGATGGTTTACATCGTCCGGTGCATAAACCGGGATCCCGCGCTCGGCGGCGATACGCGCCACGGAGCCAAAAAAGTTATTCTCTCCGGCCGTGTCCGGATGGGTAAAGATTGCCGCAATGTCATAGCCCGCTTCCAGCAGGGCCAGCGTGCCCGTGCACCCCATATCGTGATAGGCAAATACAACAGCTTTCATGGGTGAATTTCCTCTTGAGATGCTTTGTGTTCCTGACGGACAACACGTTGAATAAAGTAGCGCGGACGCGCGCGAACATCGTTATAGATACGGCCAATGTATTCACCGAGAAGGCCCATCCCGACAAACTGGGCGCCAATGAACATAAACAGCACGGCAAAGAGCATGAAGACCCCTTCCGCCGCCCACTGCGGGCCAAAGACCAGGCGCAGCACCACCAGCAGAACGGACAGCGCAAAACCGGCCACGGCGATGATGCTGCCGAACACGCTCAGCAGACGCAGCGGCGTGGTGGTCAGGCAGGTGATGAGGTCATACATCAGGTTGATGAGACGCATAAAGCTGTACTTCGATTCCCCGTGCTCGCGCTCGGCGTGCAGAACCGGAATTTCCGTTGCCTTGCGGGCAAAGGTGTTGGCGAGGATCGGAATAAAGGTGCTGCGCTCATGGCAGTGCAGCATCGCGTCGACAATATGGCGGCGGTAGGCGCGCAGCATGCAGCCGTAATCGCCCATCGCTTTACCGGTCGTGCGCTGGATAAGACGGTTGATGGTGCGTGAGGCCAGCTTGCGGAACAGACTGTCCTGACGGTTCTGACGTACCGTGCCGACCACGTCATAGCCTTCATCGGCTTTGGCGACCAGGCGCGGGATCTCTTCCGGCGGGTTTTGCAGGTCAGCGTCCAGGGTGATGATCAGATCGCCCGTGACGTGGCTAAACCCCGCCATAATCGCCGAGTGCTGGCCGTAGTTGCGGTTGAGCAGCACGGCAACAATATGGCTGCCTTCGGCCTGCGCGGCCTCTGTCAGCATCAGCGCGGAATTATCGCTACTGCCATCATCCACCAGCAGAATTTCATAAGCCTTGCCCATCGTGTCGCAGGCGGCGGTTGTACGACGGATCAGTTCGGGCAGGCTCTCCTGCTCGTTATAAACCGGGATTACCACGGAAACTTTTTGTACAGTCGGTGCACTGAACATATCAATGTCCTGCAAGCTGATGGAGTGCGGTAATGACGCGGGTTGTGTCGTCATGAGTCATGTCCGGGAAAAGAGGGAGAGAACAAATACGCGCGCTATTCCATTCAGAATTCGGGAGCGATACATCAGGAAAACGCTCGCGGTAGTATTTTTGGGTGTGCGCCGCGCGGAAGTGGAGGCCGGTACCGATGCCTTTCTCTTTCAGCGCCGCCATCAGGTTGTCGCGGGAAATTCCGCAGCGCGCTTCGTCAACGCGAATAATAAACAGGTGCCAGGCGTGCACGTGCGGCCATGACGGAATGGTGAGCGGCTGGAACGGCGTATCGGCAAGCTCACGCAGGTAGCGTTCAGCAATTTCCTGGCGGCGTCTGTTGGCCTCTTTCAGCTTGCCTAACTGCACCAGCGCCAGCGCGGCGTTGATATCCGCCAGGTTGTATTTATAGCCCGGCGCGATCACTTCCGCCTGCGGCGCGCGGCCGTGCGTCTGGCGGTCATAGGCATCTACGCCCAGGCCATGGAATTTCAGGCTGCGGATCCGCTGCGCCAGCTGGGCATTATCCGTGACGACTAAGCCGCCTTCCGCGCAGGTCATATTTTTAATGGCGTGGAAGGAAAAAATCGCCGTTCCTTTCCAGCCCACATGACGGTTCTTGTAATACGTTCCGGCGGCATGGGCCGCATCTTCAATAACCGGAATACCGTGACGTTCACCGATGGCATGAATGGCGTCGATTTCACACGGCGCGCCGGCATAATGAACGGGAATAATGGCTTTGGTACGCGGGGTAATGGCGGCTTCAACGGCTTCTGGCGTCACCATTAATGTATCTTTGTCCACATCAATCATGACCGGTGTGGCACCCAGCAACACGATCATATTCAGCGTGGAGACCCAGGTCTGGGAAGGGGTAATGACTTCATCGCCCGGGCCAATATCCAGCGCCATCAGCGTGACGTGCATACCCGCGGTGGCTGAACAGACGGCAATCGCATGCTGATTCCCGGTAAGCTGACAGAATGCCTCTTCAAGTTCCTGATTCTTTGGCCCAGTGGTGATCCAGCCCGACATCAAAACGTCCTGAAGCGCCGCAATTTCCTCAGCGCCCATCGACGGCCGCGAAAAAGGCAGAAAATCACTCATTATTAATTTCCTTGCAATAAAAATGGCATGTTTTTGATATTAACCAAATGCCAGCCCGTTTATTTCAACGAACCATAAACTTATATCAAAGTAGCTCTCTTTCCTTAGGGAAAAATTAAGACAACGTTTGCAACGTTATAAGACAACTAGCAGCCAGTTGAAAAACAACAAGTTAAATTAATATTAAATATTTTTAATGTGATCTTTCGCAACATTTTGAAATGGATTCATTTAAACCAATCATCAACAAACAAAAAAAATCCCGGCCATTTCAAAATAATATGAAATAGCCGGGAACTTTTCTTTTTAGTTAATTGTCGCGCTTATTAGAGATTATCTGGAAAGTTTTTCGGTAATTCACTGGCCGCACAGGCAATAACGCTTTCATTATTGGCACCGCAATCGCGCACAAAGGTGATCGTAGCAAATTCATCAATCACTTCCGTTGGATACGCCGGACCCGCATCGCGATAGCTGTTCATCAGCGGAATATGGTCGTTCTGGAAGCAGACGGTTTTTTCCGGATTGTTCATGACCCAGCGTGGGAAGAAGATGGTGCCGTGGAACAGCTTGTCGCCCAGGTTCACGATCAGGCTGACGTCGGTACCGGTTGGTTCGGTCCAGGAAATTTTATAGATGCTCTCGCCTACCCGCACGATATAAGCCTGCTGATCTTTCACCCAACGGTTGGCCACAAGACCGCTGTGAATACGGTAATCAAGCGTGGTCTCATTTTTTACGTAAATCTCGTAGTTCCAGCCGTTATCGTAGGTATATACAAGATGTTTACCAACAAAGCCGCTTAAGTCGTGTTTGTCGAAGGTGTTCATAAGATGTCTCCTTTGTTTTGATGAGACGATCGTACCCCTTCAAAAAATGAATGAATAACGCTATGTTTTAATCAAATTCATCCAAATTTTAGATAAATCATGCATAAGACGACGCTGGAACAATGGGCTTTACTGGAAAGAGTGGTGGAAGCGGGCAGCTTTGCCAAAGCTGCGGAAGAAACCCACCGCAGCCAGTCCTCGGTGAGCTATAACCTGTCGCTGCTGCAGGAGCGGCTCGGCGTGGCGCTGCTGGTCCCGGAGGGGCGACGGGCGGTGTTAACTCCGGCCGGAGAACTTCTTCTCAACCAGGTTAAACCGCTGCTGAAAGCGTTTTCGTACGTTGAGACGCGCGCAGCGACCCTTCGCAACGGGATGCGAACGCGGTTAGATCTGGTGGTGGACTCCATTTTCCCGCGCCGCCGCCTGTTCGCTATTCTTCGTCAGTTCCAGCAGCAGTATCCGCAGACTCAGGTACGTCTGACCGAGGTGCTGGAAAATACCCGCGCCGATGCCATTAACGACGAAGCCGATGTGATGGTCTTAACCCGCCGCCAGGACATTACCGGGCTCGGAGAATGGCTGATGAATATCGACTTTGTTGCCGTGGCCCATTCCCGGCACCCCTTGTTTCTCCTCGACGCGCCGCTAAATGATGAGATGCTGCGCCCGTGGCCGCTCATCCAGATTGCGGACAGCCAGCCCGCCGCGCGTGCTGCCGGCGAGTCGTGGACCTTCTCCACCATCGATGCCGCGATTGAAGCCGTCGTCTCTCAGGTCGGCTACGGCTGGCTGCCAGAGGAACGCATCCAGACCCAGCTGGATCAGGGCGTACTCAAACGCCTGCCGCTGAGCCACGGCGCGCGCAGGGCAACTCCGCTTCACCTGATTGTTAAACGTTCCCTCGCCCCGCTTGATGAACAGGTTGAGACGCTATTGCGCCTGTTTAGCCAGGAGCCGTCATCCTCACCTGCTACGCTTTAAGGTCCGAACGTTAAAACGAGAAGGAGCAGATGATGAAAATCGACTTTGCGGGGAAAGTGGCGCTGGTGACCGCCTCAACCGGCGGGATCGGGTTCGCCATTGCCAGAGGTCTGGCAGAAAGCGGTGCGGAAGTGATCGTCAATGGCCGCAGCACGGAATCGGTGAATAAAGGCATTCAGCAGCTCCAGCAGGTGGTGCCGGGCGTACAGGTCCGTGCCGCGATTGCCGATCTCAGCACGGCGGAAGGGGTCGAGTCGCTTCTGAAGGTGGCGAATAACGTCGATATTCTGGTCAACAACGCCGGGATTTACGGCCCGCAGGATTTCTATGCCACCGACGATGAAACCTGGGAGCGTTACTGGCAGACCAACGTGATGTCCGGCGTGCGTCTGTCCCGCGCCCTGCTGCCGGGCATGGTGCAGAAAGGCTGGGGACGCGTGGTGTTTATCTCCTCCGAGTCAGCCTGCAATATTCCGGCGGATATGATCCACTACGGCGTGACCAAAACGGCGCAGCTCTCGCTGGCGCGCGGACTGGCGAAGTTTGTGGCGGGGAGCGGCGTGACGGTCAACAGCGTCCTGCCGGGCCCGACGATGTCTGACGGTTTCGCAGAGATGATGAAAGATGAAATCGAAAAAACCGGCAAATCGCTGGAGCAGCTGGCGAAAGAGTTTGTGATGGCCCACCGCCCCAGCTCGGTTATCCAGCGCGCGGCCACGGTTGAAGAGGTGGCCAATATGGTGATTTATGTCTGTTCGACCCAGGCCTCCGCCACCTCGGGCGCGGCGCTGCGCGTCGACGGTGGCGTCGTGGATGACATCATCTGACGCTGTCAGGCCGCGCTGCCTGCGATGCGACGGGCGGTAATGTAGTGTGCCTGCCAGTAATCATCCGTCAGGGTTGAAACCGTTACGCCCTGACTGGTTGAGGCATGAATAAACTGGTTTTCGCCAATATAAACGCCAACGTGCTTGCGGTTCGGGCCCGTCTGGAAGAAGACCAGATCGCCGGCTCTCAGGCGGTATTGCGCCACCTGCACGCCGCGATGGATCTGTTCACTCGTCGTGCGCGGCAAATTAAGATGCGCCGCATCGGTGAACAGGTGCTGCATCAGTGCGGAGCAATCCACCCCGCGATGCGTGGTTCCGCCCCACCGGTACTGGGTGCCTTTCCATTTCTGGTATTGATCGAGAATACGCGAGCGCAGCGGACCTGTTTCCTGATGCACCAGCGCAGATTTCGCCGGTGATGCCGCCAGCTCGCTGTTCATCGATAACATCGACGCTGGAAGTTGAAAGCTGAACGCAGAAAACGAAGCAAAACTTAACGTGAGGATTGAAATAAGCGATCTAAGAGTCATATCAAGAAAGAAGTAGTGAGTGAGTTTTTCCTTACCTGTGGGGGCCAATGGTTCCCCTAAATATCTTGCGATGTGGCGATAATATAGACAGCTCGTTTTTTCACCAATTGTTATCGAGGCCAAAAATGGACTCACTTTGAGATCGCAAGATCGAGAAAAAAAGAGTGGTGATATAAGGACTGTCCAGCTAAAGCAGGTAAACTGATCCGCAGAATGTGTATTTCAGCTAAGACGTATTTATGACCAATATGATTGCCGACGAGACGGTGGCTAAATCCAGCGTGCTCTCTGTCTTTGACTTTGACGGGACATTAACGCACCACGACAGCTTTATCCCTTTCCTGCGTTTTGCCTTCGGCAAACGTTACTTCGCGGGCCGTCTGGTGCGCATGGCGCTGCCCACGCTCCACTGCGTGCGTCGCAAGCTGACGCGCGATGAGCTCAAGGAAGTGCTGATTAAAACGTTCCTGACGGGCGTGGATGAACACTGGCTGCGCCAGCAGGCGGAAGCCTTTTGTGAAAAATACTGGAACAAGCTGATGCGACCCGAAGGGGTTCTGGCGGTGGCGGCTGAGGTGAATTCCGGTGCGGAAGTGACCATCTGTTCCGCGTCCCCGGCGCTGGTGCTCCAGCCGTGGGCTGACAAACTGGGCATTAAGCTGATTGGCACGCAGCTGGAAGTGAAAGACGGCAAGCTGACGGGGCGCATCACGGGCAATAACTGCCGCTGCGCCCAGAAGGTGGCAAGGCTGGAAAAAGTGTATGGCGATCTGAACGCCTATCACCTGCGCGCCTGGGGGGACACCCGCGGCGACCACGAGCTGCTGGCGGCGGCGCAGGATCCGCACTGGCGGCACTTCCATCACCCGCGCAAGCGTCGGAATTCACCGATTAAGGGTTAGGTGCGGTCTGGTGCCCTCACCCCGGCCCTCTCCCACAGGGAGAGGGAGAAAAACGATGCATCAGGCCTCACGTTTCCCCGGGAACATCACGCTCGCAATAATCCCCAGCGCCAGCACGCCTAATACCACAAACAGACTGGCCGTGGCGCCAATGCTGTAACCGTGATGCCAGAAGTGGTCGGTGGCATTTAACCCCAGCTTGAACGCCACGAAGAACAGCAGCAGAACCACGGCTTTCTCGAGGTGCACCAGATACTGCTTCAGCGCTTCCAGCACGAAGTAAAGCGTACGCAGGCCGAGAATGGCGAACATCATGGCGCTGTAGATAATCAGCGGCTCGCGGCTCACGGCAATAATGGCCGGCACGGAGTCAAACGCGAACATGACGTCAGAGAGTTCGACGACGGCTACGCAAAGCAGCAGCGGCGTCGCATAGCGCTTCGCCTTCTTCACGCGTCCGACCATCACGTCCTGGTTTTCCGGCTTTTCAAGCTCCGCATCCACCTCTTTCTGGGTCAGAATAAAGGCGTTGCTGCTGATTTTCGGCCAGACCGGATAGAAGCGCTTCACCAGGCGATAGGCGAGATGACCCGAGTAATCTTCCACTTCGTCGCTCTCTTCATTGCGCCTGAGCATCATCACCGCCGTCCAGCCGACGACCAGCGCGAAGATCACCTCAACGTACGGCCCCAGGCTTAACAGGCTGGTGCCGATAGCCACAAAGATGCCGCGGAAGACTATCGCCCCCAGCACGCCCCAGTAGAGCACGCGGTGACGGTACTTATCCGGCACGCCGAACCAGGCGAAGATTGCCATCATCACAAACAGGTTATCGACGGAGAGCACCTCTTCCAGCGCATAGCCGGTGAGGAACAGGCTCGCCATCTCGGCGCCGTGGTGAACATACAGGAATCCGGCGAAGGCCATCGCCATCATGACCCAGAAAATGGACCACATCGCCGCGCTTTTCAGCGAGACGGGTTTATCGTGACGGTGCATAAAGAGGTCGATAAACATCGCCCCTACGGCCATCACCACAAAGACAACAACGGTTTCCGTCGGGAAACCGAGATGAGCAGCAGACATACAAAACCCTTTTGGCAGACAAAACACAACACCATGCAAACTGGCGTAAACCAGGAACAGAAAAGGGCGGGCCGTTAATCAGCCTCTTCGCCCTCAAAGTCGCGGCCTTCCGGCCACGCAAGGAGGAGTACTTTACCTTACCAGGCGGGGATCGTGCATCTGCCGTTTAGGCGCTCATGCCGCGCAAACGCTGCAGCACCGCCACCAGAACCGCGACAGACCAGCCCACCATCAACGCGCCCACCAGCCCTTCCACCCCGCCGATGAGCCGCCAGTGCTGGGGTAACGTGACGTCGCCGTATCCCACGGTAGCGTAGCTGACCAGTGAAAAATAGAAGCTGGTGTTCCAGTCATTAAACGCGTCGATGACAAAATAAAACGCAGCAAACAGTCCGGCCTCAAGGAGGTGGGCGAAGATCATGGAGGTCACGATACCGACATTGCGTAAAACGATGCGTACCGCCGAATCGACTTCTAATTTGATGAACTTTAAAACGCCAAACATCCACAGCGAATGGATCACCACGGTAAGGGTAAGCAAAATAATAATACTGAGTAGCTGCATGATGCGTGCTCGACCAAAAGGAATCTGGCCCCGCGAACGAGGCGGGGCACCTGGTCGAAGCTTAGTTGAATGACGAGGAAAAGTTGGTGCAATAATTGCGTTGCGTGATTATCTCCCCTGCAGCGTGCCCTCTTTGCGGCTGGTTCGACTGCTGTGAGCGATATATCTGCAGCGCACTATCTGTGAGTCACCTCTTATTTACATCATTTAAACCTTCCATTAACTGGATAAAAATAACGCGCCGTCGCTATAGTGGTTTTGTTTAATAAAACTGAGTTGTACCTAATAAAACAAAGAACAAACCCTGCGAGGACACAATGACAGAACATTTACGTAACGGCGCTACCGCCACCGAGGACATAGAAAGAGAGACGATGCGGAAAGTGATCTGGCGTATTCTCCCGTTTCTGATTGTCAGTTACCTGGTCTCCATTATCGATCGCGGGAATATCGGCATGGCTTCGCTGCAGATGAATGAGGACCTTGGCCTCAGCAAAGCGGCCTTTGGCTTCGCCAGCAGCCTTTACTTCGTGGCCTATTTTTTGTTTGAGGTACCCAGCAACCTGGCCATGCAGAAAGTCGGCGCCCGGCTGTGGATCCCGCGCATTATGATCAGCTGGGGCATCGTCTCCATGTGTATGGCCCTGGTGCAGAACACCACGTCGCTCTATATCGTCCGTTTTCTTCTCGGTGCTGCAGAGGCGGGCTTCTTCCCGGGCGTCGTGCTGTATCTGACCTGGTGGATCCCGTCCCGCTACCGCGCACGCATTATTGCGTCCTTTATGGTCGCCATCCCGCTCGCTAACTTCATCGGCTCCCCGCTTTCCGGGTTGATACTGTCACTGGATGGCTGGCTGGGTCTTCGCGGCTGGCATCTGCTGTTCATTATTGAAGGCTTGCCGGCGGTACTGCTGGGTATTGCAGCCTGGTTTATTCTCCGGGATCGCCCTCATCAGGCGAGCTGGCTCAGTGATGAACAGAAACAGTGGCTGGAAACCACGCTGGAAACCGAGCGCAATCAGCAAAAGAGTATCGGACACCAGACGACGTGGCAGTTGCTGAAGCATCGCCAAATCTGGTTGATGGCGCTGATTTACGCGGGGGCATCTTCCGCGGGCACCACCATCAGCGTCTGGTCTCCTCAACTGCTGAAATCCTTCCATCTCGATAACCTTGAGACAGGTCTGCTTAACGCTATTCCTTACGGTCTGGCATCTGTTCTGATGATTGTATGGGGACGGAATTCCGATCGTACCAACGAACGACGCTGGCATACCGCACTCACGCTGTTCATGATTGCCGCCGGTGTGTTCGCCGCCTTTGTAAGCGTCTCGCTGTCTGCCACGATCGTTATCCTGAGCATTATGCTGATAGGCGCTTATTCAATGAAAGGGCCTTTCTGGGCGCTGGCGTCCGGTTGGATGAGCAGTACCTCAGCGGCGGCGGGACTGGCCGCGATTGGCGCCATCGCAAACCTGATAGGCGGGGCGGTGATGGTAAACGCGTACGGCATTATCAATGAGCGGACGGGCAGCTACACGCTGGCAATGCTTCCGCTGGCCGCGCTGTGCGTGGCCGGGGGTATCGCGGTGCTCATTATGGGGCGGCAGGCCCGCCGCGCTCAGCTACACGAAAAACAGGTCACGCATTAACGATGACAGAAGCGGGACATTTGTCCCGCTTCTGCATTTAAAGATTTTCTTCCGCCGCGTCGCTCGTTTCACCAAAGAACTGCTGACAGAAGGGCTTGCTGGCGCCCATTTTCTGCGACAGACGGCTTGCAGCCACCTTCATCAACTGCCCTATCTCCTTCTCACGACGATCTTCCGTCAGCCGCGAGATGGGGCCGGTCAGGGCTAACGCCGCAACCAGCTTGTCGTGAACGCCGAAGACAGGCATCGCAAACGCAGCGGTGTGGGGATCGCGCGCGCCTGACGTGTAGAATGGGAGTTCAGCTTCTCCCTCCGGCAGGCTTTCATTGAGCCCCCAATGACGCAATACCTTACTGATGGCCGAATTATCGAGTGGGAACTGGCTGCCGGGAAGATTGCTGTGTCGCAGGCCATGCGACGCTTCAGCGCGAAACAGGCAAAGCCGCTGCCCTCCCTCCAGC
This sequence comes from Enterobacter sp. 302C9, assembly GCF_034106085.1. NCBI lineage: Bacteria > Pseudomonadati > Pseudomonadota > Gammaproteobacteria > Enterobacterales > Enterobacteriaceae > Enterobacter > Enterobacter sp. 302C9. The sequence goes on along the minus strand of NZ_JAWNBW010000008.1, from coordinate 83,086 downwards.
ACATACCAGCTGGCACTCTCCTGAGACGCCAGGGATAAGGCCTGAAGCTCTGGCTGAACCACCCGGGAAAGATGGAAAGATTGTTCATACAGCTTGCCGAGGTAAAGCAGACGTGGGCCCAGCGCATAATTGCCGTCTTCATGCCTGACGACGTAATTCATCCGTTCAAGAGAATTCATCAAGCGGTAAACCGTGGTTTTGTGATAACCCGACAGCTGTGCCAGCGCGGTCAGCGTCAGGCTCTCATCTCCAGGACGGAAGCAATCCAGTAAAGCCAGCGCTTTTTCAACCGCTACAACGCCTTCATTCCCCATCATTATCTCCTTGTTAGCCCGGCAGTGAGTGTACCTCAAATTTTGTGAGTCACTTCGTGTTTACATCACAAACGCCACCTCGGGTCTGGCTAAAAGGAAAGCAACACCGCTATAGTTGTTTTGTTCTGTACACCTGCATTGTACTCAGTAAAACAATATGGAGGCATTTATGTCCGTTAATGAAAAAAAACCGATTAATCGCCATTTCGAGCGCGTTTCTGCCGAGGACGTTCGTCGGGCTGCCGAGTATCAGGCAGCTATTCTGGCCGACGTGGCCGGTCGCCGCGGTACGCTTCATGGCCGCATCAAACCGCTGGCCCCACACATGTCCGTTGCGGGTCCGGCCATCACCGTTGAAGTCCGTCCGGGTGATAATCTGGCGATTCATGCCGCGATGGCGGTGGCGCAGCCCGGCGATGTCCTGGTCGTCGATGGCAAAGGCGACCTGAGCTGCGCGCTGCTTGGGGAAATCATGGCCACTCAGGCTCAGGCGAGCGGCATTGCGGGCATTATTATTGATGGCGCTGTACGTGACGCCGACACCCTGAGCAAAGGTCACTACCCCGTCTTTTCTGCCGGTTTGAACCCCTGCGGCCCGACAAAGTTAATTTCTGGCCGGGTTAATCATCCCATTTCAGTCGCCGGGGCGACGGTTCAGGCCGGGGATCTTGTTGTCGCGGATATCGACGGCGTGGTCGTTATCCCGCGAGATGAGGTTCAGGAGGTTATCGCTCTGGCAAAAGAAAAGCTGGAGATGGAGACCCGGCGTCTTGCTGCCATCCGTGAAGGCGATTTACGTCCACACTGGCTTGATGACGCGCTTCGTAAGGCAGGTATGTTGAGCGACGGGGAGACGCTGTGATGGGGGGCAAAGACGTAGTGCTGGTTACCGGAAGCGACCTGGCGGAGCAGGCCATGGTGATGTTACAGGGCTTTGAGGTGGTGTTTGCGGGCCGCCAGCCCACAGAAGATGACCTGATCGCGCTATGTAAACGACACAATCCTGTGGCGATCCTGGTACGTTACGGCAGGATCACCGAGAAAGTTATGGATGCCGCCCCGGCTTTGCAGGTTATTTCCAAGCACGGAAGCGGGATCGATGTGATAGACCAGACGGCAGCGGCCGAGCGCAACATCGCCGTCCGGTCTGCGCCAGGCGCAAACGCGGCGGCAGTGGCTGAACATACCTGGGCGCTGATCCTCGCCTGCGCAAAGTCAGTGGTGCCTCTGGACAAGCGGCTGCGAGACGGGCACTGGGATAAGGCGACGCATAAATCCATTGAACTGGAGGGCTTAACGTTAGGGCTAATTGGGTTGGGTGCTATCGGCTCGCGCGTGGCGACTATTGGTCACGCTTTCGGCATGAAGGTGCTGGCTTACGATCCCTATGCTAAGACTATGCCTGCCCTGTGCGAACGTGCAGAAACGCTGAACGGACTTCTTTCCCGTTCCGATGTCATCTCTTTGCACTGTCCGCTGACCGATGAGAATCGGGGGATGATCAATAGCGTAACGCTCGCACACTGCAAGCGGAACGCCATTCTGGTCAATACGGCACGCGGTGGGCTGATCCACGATGAGTCGTTACTGACGGCGCTCAGGGATGGCACGCTGCACAGCGCCGCGCTGGACAGCTTTACCCACGAGCCGCTGACCGCGCCGCACCTCTGGCAGTCCGTAGAAAACGTGGTTATTTCACCGCATATTGGCGGCGTTACCGCAGCGTCATATATCAGGATGGGGACCGTGGCCGCGAGCAATATTCTTGCTGTGACAGACGTCACCACCGTCAGCTCGTAAAGCCAACCGTGACGAGTGGCTGTGCTCTTATGTCACTTGTCTTCTGCTGTACACAGACATTAAAGTTGTCTCCTTTAACATGAAAAAGACTTTAAAGTTGTCTACTTCTTCAGATAGACCTACTTAACAGGATACTAAGTAGGTCATCTCCTTTCTCGCGTAGCATCTCTCGACGTTCACAGCAGAGGACACGTTTCAAAATGTCATCCAAAATTTTTTTCCATTATCTGACGTTGGGTGATTTTGATGGTCAGCGAGTAGAGGCTTTTGCAATGTGGGTTGCCCTGAGCAAAGTAAGGGAAGTAGATGTACCAGAAATGTACGCGTTGCCTTGCATGAAGGGGGGCATCTTAAAGCTCATTGATTAAACAAACTCACTATGCCGCTACAAACAGCCCAAAACCGTCACTTGATAACGTGTTATTTAGATAAATTAATGCTCAGGGCTTTTAGCCAAACTGTCACTTGATGTAAGAATCCAGAACCTTCAGCACAACGTCCAGGTCTTCTTCTCGTTTCTGTTCTTCACTTTCATGAACAATATGTTCAGTCAAATGTCCTTTAATCACTTCACGCAATAAACCATTCACGGCACCACGTATGGCGGCTATTTGTTGCAGTACAGCGGCACATTCGTGAGGTTCATCAAGCATTTTTTTCAGCGCAGTAACCTGCCCCTGGATCTTGCTCGTACGTGCTTTCAGTTTTTGTTTATCGCGGATGGTATGTGACATGTGGGCTCTCACTCTCCTGGATATTTTATGTAACTATACCAGCGTTATTCTACTGGGGGGTAGTATATTTTACTGGGGGGGAGTAGAATCCTGCCAACACTTAATAACCAAGAATGATTCTCATGAACGAATTTACGACACTTCTTCAGCAAGGCAACGCATGGTTTTTCATCCCCAGCGCCATTCTCCTTGGCGCGCTTCATGGACTGGAACCCGGGCACTCCAAAACAATGATGGCAGCATTCATCATTGCTATAAAAGGCACCGTACGTCAGGCCGTGATGCTGGGTGTCGCGGCAACGTTGTCGCACACTGCAGTCGTATGGCTGATTGCTTTTGGAGGGATGTATATCAGTAATAAATTTACCGCAGAATCAGCCGAACCCTGGCTACAGATGGTCTCTTCAGTGATCATCCTTGGTACGGCTTTCTGGATGTTCTGGCGAACCTGGAGCGGTGAGAAAAACTGGCTGGAGGGAGTGCAGGAGAATGAACATCATCACCATGACGATACAAGGTTGATCGATACTGGCCATGGAAAAGTTGAACTGTCCATTTTTGAAGAAGGACAACTTCCCCACTGGCGGCTACGCACTCTTAGTGGCCAAAGATGGGCTTCTGAAGATATCTCATTAACCACACTTCGGGAAAACAGTACGATCTCTCAGACTTTTGAATTTGTTGATCATGGTGATTATCTGGAGTCAACATCCCCCATCCCTGAGCCTCACAGTTTCAACGTACGTCTGTCTCTGGGACATCGTGGTCATGTCCATGACTATGATGTGGCGTTCACTGAACACGACCATGACCATGACCATGACCACTCTGAGCTTGATGGGCTGGATGTGAATTCGAAAGAGTATCAGGACGCTCACGAACTGGCTCATGCCAATGACATAAAACGCCGCTTCGACGGGAAAGAAGTAACCAACGGGCAAATCCTGATATTTGGACTGACAGGAGGGCTTATCCCTTGCCCGGCAGCTATAACTGTATTGTTGATCTGCCTTCAGCTTAAAGCGCTTACGCTGGGTGCCACACTGGTTGTTTGTTTCAGTATCGGCCTGGCATTGACCCTCGTAACGGTTGGAGTGGGTGCGGCGATCAGCGTTCGTCAGGTCGCCAAACGCTGGAGTGGCTTCAATACCATCGCCAGAAGAGCCCCCTATATTTCAAGCGCCCTGATTGCTGCTGTTGGGATTTACATGGGTATACATGGCTGGAATGGGCTGGTGCATTAACACCGGTACCGATGACACACACTCTGGGTACTTACAAAGTACATCCTAAGCGCCACCGTTGAGGTTATGAGCAGAAAAACCCGGAATATAAAACTGCTCTTTCCGGGACTTGTTGCTGAGGCAGGGATTAAGTAACTGATTAAATCCATTCCCGTAAGACTCAAAGATAAATGACAGAATAAAAAAAACGCTCCCGAATGGGAGCGTAAGCCAGTGACTTCGGCGTCAAATGAGGGTCTAACAAGTGGAGCTGCGGGTTAATTCTGGGTGATCTGGCTGCGATGCTTTTCAGCCTGCTGCTGATGAATAACGGAAGACTGACCATTATTCGCCTTCTCGTGCACAACAGCGGCTTTTTCATGCTCGTTCATTTCTGAAAATGACGTTGCTGATTCGTTGGTGGCCCCTGGTTTGCCTTTCATCATTTTTTTATGCATCTCCGCCATGTCCTGGTGGGCAGAAGCGTTGCCGTTTTGCATCATTTCATGGGACATTGCAGCCTGATCGTGTCCGCTCATATCCATCATTGTCATACTGTCTCCCTGAACAGCGCTTTTTTCAGAGGTTGACTGCATCTGATGGGCGGGTGCCTGGGCATTATTTACCTGGTCATGCATGTTCATTGTCTCTGCAGCCATGGCGGATGAAGCGACAGCCATAATGGCAACAAATGATACAAGGATCTTTTTCATGGTTGGGTCTCCGGTGTTTTCATACCCAAACAATCAACGGCTTATAACAGAGAAAGCATTTGATCTCAGGGCGGGTTATTCATCACTCCAGGAACCAGGCGATTGCGTTATCACTCTGCTCCTGATTTATGAATGATTATAAAAAACCGCCTCTGTTTATCGCGTGACTGAATGATGACAATTTTGTCACCTTCCAGGTTTCTCCTGAATAACGGGATTAATCCATTAACAGGCGCACTTTGAACACAATTTCCCGCCCCTGCTGTTCTGCTGACAGCTCGCCGCCGTGAGCATGAATGATCGACCTTGTAATTGATAATCCCAGCCCCGCGCCTTCCGTGTTGTGGACCCTTGATGAATCAGCTCGATAGAACCGATCAAACAAACGTTCCAGATTAGCGGGAACCGGGCCAGACATCGTATTCGTAATCATCACGTTCACACAGTCACTGTCACGCTCAAGGCGTATCGCTGTACAGGTGTTATCGGGAGAATACTTGATTGCATTGGAAAGCAGGTTACTGAAAGCACGTCGCAGCATATCGCTGTCTCCGGCAACAACGCCCTCTCCTTCAACCGTGATTGTCTTTCCTGTTTCGTCGGCCAGGGGCTCGAATAACTCACGTAATTCATTCAGTTCGGCGGCCAGATCCACATCATGTTTATCCAGCTGCAGCAGACCATGCTCTGAACGTGCCAGAAAAAGCATGTCACTGGTCATTCGTGACAACCTTTTCAGTTCTTCCAGGTTAGCGAATAAGATTTCGCGGTAATGCGAAACATCCCTTTCCTTAGCCAGTGCAAACTGCGTCTGCATCATCAGATTACTGACCGGTGTGCGCAGCTCATGCGCGATGTCAGACGAGAAATCAGACAGTTTACGGAATGACCCCTCCAGGCGATCGAACATGTTATTGAACTCCTGCATGGTCTCAGAAATTTCCGGCGGAGCCAGATCGGGATTAAGACGCTGATCCAGGCTGTGTACGGTCATGGAGGAAGCCAGACTGGTCATTTCCCGTAGCGGTTTCAGACCAATACGTGTGGTCAGCCAGCCCAGAAAAATAGAAATAAAGACCAGACCGATATTGAACCAGAACAGCCAGGTACTGAGCTTATCCATAAACAAGGTGTGATACCCGGTATCCGTGGCAACCGTAATGATGAAATGTTTGCTTTTACCCTGTTCCGGCGTCACGGCAACCCGCCGCGAGATACTGCGGTACACGGTGTTATTTTCTTCCGTCTGGATCATATAGTCGAGAATATCACCCGACTTATTAAGCAGGATCGCTGGAACAACAGAATTTTTGGCATACAGTTCCACAATTTTTTCATTTTCCATGTTTTTTATAGAAATGAATAAACCATTGTGCCCTACCATCGCATCGTTTATTTTTTCTGATAATGACTTAATATCCGTTTTGTTCCGGAACGTCTCTGTTTTAAGAAACTCTTCGGTGAGCTGAAGTTTACCTGTCAGAAAATCGCGGTCCTGATTATCGAAATAGCCATTAAGGGTGCTAATCAGGATAAAACTTGATAACCACCATACCGTAAGCATCACCGCAGAAAAAATCAGGCTCAGGCGTGTGGTCAGGGAAATTTTGAACCTCACTCTTCTCTGATCTCCAGGACATATCCGGCACCGCGAACGGTATGGATCAGTTTTGGCTCAAAGTCATCATCAATTTTACTTCTCAGACGTCTCACGGCGACATCAATCACATTCGTATCACTGTCAAAGTTCATATTCCAGACCAGGGACGAGATAAGACTCCTGGGTAACACTTCTCCGGTGCGTTGCAGCAGCAACTCAAGCAGAACGTATTCTTTACCGGTGAGATGGATCTTCTTCCCCGAACGGATCACGGTCCGGCGCACCATATCAACGGTCATATCGGCGATGGTGCAGATTGTTGCGGCCTGCGAGCGTGCCCGGCGCAGCAGGGTTCTTACACGTGCAACCAGCTCCGTAAAATCGAAGGGCTTAATCAGGTAGTCATCTGCGCCAAGCTCCAGTCCTTTCACTTTGTCCCGCACGTTGTCCTTTGCGGTTAAAAACAGGACCGGTTCTTCGTGCCCGGACTCCCTCAGTGCGCTGATGATTTGCCACCCGTCGAGGAAAGGCAGCATCACGTCCAGTATTATCAAATCATACTGTCCCTTCGACGCGGCCCCGAGACCATCGCGGCCATTATTAAAGAGATCGGCCTGATAGCCTTCCTCAACCAGTCCCTGCTGCAGGTAACGACCTGTTTTTTGTTCGTCTTCAACGATTAAAATACGCTGCATGGTCAACTCGCTGATATGAAAGTAAAAATCTCACGCATGAGCTTTGGCTGTCCCCTAGCTGACCTGAGACGGAGCAAGCATTCCGAGCCACGCTACGGCGCCCAGAATGATAATCGCAACAACGAATTCTGTCAGGATGCTGTTTCGCATCAGGGCAACACTGCGATCATAATTCCCTTCCCTGACCATAACTTCAAGCCGGGGACCCAGGTGAAACCGGTTTGCTGCAGCCAGAAGAAGCATCAGAACAAACAGAGCCGTCTTGGCAAGCAATATCCCCCCCCATGAGCTGTTGAATAAGGGGGTTAAATTACCCTCAGCAATATACAGATAGTTGACCAGCGCACTCAGGATCAGGGCTACAACAATCACCGTACCTGCCGTGGCAAATTTTGCTAAGGAGTCAGATATCACAATGACGCTCTGTGCATTATGCGCGTTTCTGCGCATCAGCAGGATAGCAAATGCAACCAGAGCACCTGTCCAGGCACCTGCAGCGCCGAGATGAGTCAGATCGCTCAGTAAATGGAGATAGTAATGCAGACCGTCATGCATGACGGCGTGTCCTCCCCAGGCAAGTGTGGCCAGCGCCACGCCCCCACTCATCGTCATCAGCAGGCAGGACAATACTCTCTTATTAGTGTAAAGGAACAAAGCACCGAGTGTGGTAAACAGGGCACAGAGCCTGACAATCCAGCTAATACCTACATCAGTTTCTTCTATCACCATCTCGATAATATGGATGGATAACTCTCTGAGGTCAGTTACTCCGCTCATGGCATTAGATACCAGGAGCATATTAATGCCAGTAAGAATGATGCCTGTAACAACAGCAAAGGTTATAAACGACCTGAAATTAGTCAGGTTATAGGTTTCATGTCTGACACCGCTTATTCCGTATATCTGAAAAAATGGCAATCCAAATATTACCATCAAATCCAGATATAGAAAAAAACGAATAACAATCATAATCAGGTCGTTCATAATATTACTTCACTGTAAAGGTGTAATTACCGGTAATAGGGTGCGTATCTGAAGAAACCGCGCGCCAGTCAACACGATAAGTACCAGCGGGTAAAGGCTCTCGCGGAATAATGACCATCGATTTAGGGTCAGCGCCTGGCGCCACTTTTGCCGCAACCGGCATCGGAGAATGTGATGACATGCCTTTCATACCCGTCATCGTTAATTTTGCACCTGAGAATTTCACGGTCAGATTTTCCGAGAAATTAAGCTGAATCTTTTCCGGGGCCGCTACGGCTGAATCTGCCTGTGGCACAGAGCTTTTTAATTCCGGATGGGCCATGGCAGAAAAAGCGACGCCCATAACCAGGCCACCTGTAATAATGGCTTTATTTAAAATCGACATGTTATTTACCTGTTTAGTTTAGTGTTTTAAGTCAACGTATTAAAACCAGATTCTGGCTCCCGCCAGGAATACTATCTGATGGTCTTTCTCATCCTCTCTTTTCGCCATATCGGACGTTTTCCCGTAAAGCTGATTCCAGGAGACGCCTATATAGGGTGCAAACTCGCGGCGTATTTCATAGCGCAGCCGAAGGCCCAGCTCTGTGTCAGCTAATCCCCTGCCGCGCCCCCGCGATTCATCATCCTGACTGTAGAGATTTACCTCATAGGATGGCTGGAGTATGAGTCGGTTTGTCAGTAAAACGTCGTATTCTCCCCCCAGTCGGAGGGCTGCTTTTCCACCATTACTGACAAAACCCGTAATTTCAGACTCAAAATTATAGAGAGCAAGCCCCTGAAAACCGACAGCAGCCCAGGTCTGGGCAGACGCAGGTCTGAAATCCTGCCTGACACCCGCAACCAAATCCCACCAGGGGCCAACCGCATGCCCCCAGAGTAACTGGGCTTCTGCCGTCTCTGTTTTCCCCCCGCTTCGTTCGCCTTCACTCTTTAGCCAGAGCCGGTCTGTGTCGCCTCCAATCCAGCTGTTAACACTCCAGCTGAAATTGTTTGTGTTATCCGACCGTTGCCATTCCAGCTGATCCAGCAGAACCAGATAATTAATTGCACTGTCGTGAATCGCATGCCCCTGTAAATTGCCGAATGCAGCCTTCCGGTCGGCATCGGTAACAGGCGGAATTGGCGTTCTGCTCTCAGTTACAATGGGCTCCATGGACGTCATCTCAGTGAAATTCTCATCTGCTGGCATCTGCATGGAAGACATGTCGTGCCCGGCGTGGGGATCTGCAGACACGGAGCCCGCCGCAATCGAAAGCGGTGAGGTAAACAAACCGGCGATCAGAACAGGTATGGCCTTAAAACTTCTCTTCATTCGCATCATTCCTCCACCCGGACTTCACGAAACATTCCCATTTCCATGTGATAGAGCAAATGGCAGTGATACGCCCAGCGGCCAAGCGCATCTGCTGTCACTCTGTAACTGCGTTTTGTACCAGGGGGAACATCTATTGTGTGTTTACGAACCATGAAATTACCGTTTTCATCTTCCAGATCGCTCCACATACCATGCAGGTGAATGGGGTGAGTCATCATGGTATCGTTGACCAGCGTGATCCTGAGTCGCTCACCGTATTTCAGCAGCACCGGTGCGGCATCTGAAAACTTGATTCCGTTAAATGACCAGGCAAACTTTTCCATGTGGCCGGTTAAATGCAGTTCTATGGTGCGGCCAGGTTCACGTCCGTCAGGATCCTCAAAGCGGCTTTTCAAATCCGCGTACGTGAGAACCTTTCTTCCGTTATTTCGAAGACCAATACCCGGATCGTTTAATTTCGGTGAGACGCTCATCGCCTGCATATCAACCAGTGGGTTATCCGTTTCTGACGCAGGGTGACTTTGCATACCCGGCATTCCGGCCATCTGTGAATGATCCATACCGGCCATGCTGCTGTGATCCATGGGCGCGGAGGATGTCCCACTATCCGCAAGGCCAGCACCGTCCATAGACATCATCTCTCCGCTGTTATCCATGCCTCCCATCTGGCTGTGGTCCATTCCTGCCATATCATGTCCCATTCCTCCCATACCCATATCTTCCATGGTCAACAGAGGACGGGGATCGAGGGCGGGAACGGCAGCACTTAACCCCTCTCTCGTGGCCAGAGTCCCGCGCGCGTAACCGGTCCTGTCCATGGATTGTGCGAAGATGGTATAGGCTTCACCCTGAGGCTCCACAATGACATCATAGGTTTCGGCAACGGCAATCCTGAATTCGTCAACGGTAACCGGGTTTACATACTGGCCATCTGCAGCCACGACCGTCATTTTCAGCCCGGGGATGCGGATATCGAAATAGGTCATTGCCGAGCCGTTGATAAACCGTAAGCGTATTTTTTCACCGGGACGGAACAGTCCGGTCCAGTTTTTCAGCGGGGCCTGCCCGTTCATGAGATAGGTGTAGGTGTAGCCACTGACATCCGCGAGGTCAGTCGGATTCATTTTCATTTCAGCCCACATTTTCCGGTCGGCAATAGTGGCTGACAGCCCCCTGGTATTCACGTCGCGGAAAAAAGAGCCAACGGTTGGTTTATTGAAATTGTAGTAATCCGACTGTTTTTTTAATTTTTTCAGCAGGCTGTGAGGATTTTCATCGGTCCAGTCAGACAACATGACCACGTGCTCACGATCGTAAGCAAACGGTTCTGGCTCCCTGGCATCGATGATAATGGCACCGTATACCCCCTCCTGTTCCTGCAGACCGGAATGGCTGTGGTACCAGTAAGTCCCGTTCTGCTTAACCTTAAAGGTGTAGACGTAGGTATCATCAGGCTCTATGCCCATAAAACTCAGCCCCGGAACACCATCCATATTGGCCGGAAGAATAATGCCGTGCCAGTGAATGGACGTCTGTTCATTAAGACGGTTTTTGACCTTCAGGGTAATGGTGTCACCTTCTTTCCAGCGAAGAACGGGCCCCGGCAGGCCTCCATTGATTGTTTTGGCCTGACGCTCACTGCCCGTAATATTGACGGCCGTTTCACCAATGGTCAGGTCAAACTGAGTACCCTGCAGGGATGCGGCAACTGGCAGGCTCAGACTGGAACGCGCATTGAAACTCCATACGCCAAGACTTCCGGCTACGCCAGAGAGGGTTAACCCCTTCAGGAAAGTTCGTCGAGACGTTTTCAACAGCATGCGCGTTCCCTTATCCAAGTATGGTTACTGACAGAATTCGAGAACCGATTTAAATTAAATTTCTGGTTCATCCTCTTACAATGAAATGAAGCTAACACACTTTAAGAAACAAATTCATTACAATCGTGTAATGTACGCAACTGTATTACATTTACGTCATCTTCCCCACAGGTTGATTATTTTTATATATGCTCGTGATGACATCTTTTATGTACCTAAGAAGGTAATTACACATGAATACATTAATTACGACCACTGCGTTTACAGCTTTATTTTGTGGGGCAGCATTTGCTCAGTCCAGTGATATTTCCCATGAAGCACATCGATTCGTGAATAATGCCTCAGCCGTCAGTCATGTGAATTCATCGACGCATGAAAACTTGCCTGACAGGGTTAATAAAAACAACACACCCTCATTCTCTGAAATGAATGAACATGAAAGGGCCATTGTTGCTCATTCATTTATGAACAACAGCGCGTCCTATGCACATCAGAAAATGATTGAGGAACATAAAAAAATGCTGTCCGGCAGTGATGCAAATTCAAAGACCTCATCTTCTTCTTTTAACGAACTGAATGCCGGAGAGAAAGCCGCCCTCGTGCATGAGCAGGTCAATAATGCCGGTGCGGAAGCACATCAGACGCAGGCAAGAAAGCTTCGCGGACTGTATTCGTCAAGGTAACTGCAGGCGGGTTATTGCTCAGCGTCGGGTGCGCAGCAGGGCTTTACTGGCGGGTTACGTAGCAGGACATGAGCCCCATATTGCTCTGCCGTAACCTGTTTCAGTCCCGTTAATCATCACCGTCGGGCTGGTCATACAGTTCCCAGACCTTCTGGAACAAACGGGAAACAAGATATGTTACAAAAATGACGACCATCAACAGTGCTCCCGATTAACTGAGAGATGACACGCCTCCTGAAAACCCCTAGCATACGCCGCAGTGTTCATGCTAACGGCGAATTCCAGTAAATGTATTCTACCGATGTCGTAAAAGAAAATGCCTACCTTTCAGCCACCCGCTCGGGGCTGGAATCGAACGAGATCGCTACCCTTCAGCGCTCTTTGCCTTCCCGGTTTGATCTTCGGCATTTGAAAAAAAATGAATCATTAAAACTCGTACTGCAAAAGAAAGCGGGAAAATCACGTGTAGTGGCCTATAAATTTACGTCCGGTTCATTTAATTACACGGCGTATCGTATATCAGACAAAAAGTTTTATAACCTTTCCGATACTTCCGGGAAAGGCAGTCTCGATTATCCGTTACCGGCCACAGCAAGACTCAGTTCGCCTTTCAATCCTGCAAGACTTAACCCGGTATCGGGAAAAGTGAGTCCCCATAATGGCATTGATTATTCCATGCCCATGAACACGAAAATAGTCAGCGTCATCGACGGAAAAATCACCCGGGCCGAATACAACAGTACCATGGGATATTTTGTTGAAGTAACGGGAAAAGCCGGTGTTAAAACTCGCTATCTCCACCTCAATAAAATACTCGTTACTAAAGGAGCCAGGGTTACCCGGGGAGGCGCTATTGCGTTATCCGGTAACAGCGGACGTTCATCCGGTCCTCATCTGCATTACGAGCTGGTCATCAATAACAATCCTGTTAACTCACTGGCGTTCCGGGCAGCGGCACCCGCTGATAACAAACTCGAACAGCATGCCTTTGCGCATGCCAGAGACTACGAACGATACCTGGACTGATAACGGGACCGCGACGCGGCCCCGTCTGCCGGATTAATTTTTTTTATCGTTTTCACTTCCGTGATGTTGATGATCTCCATGTCCTCCGTGGCCGTGGAAAAGATGCATTAGCGGGCAGACCAGCAATAACAGATATGGCCAGTAACCTGCCACATGTGACCAGTGTTCGCGCAGGAGGGCAAATGCCGCGATCGCGGCGACAGCAATAAGCGCATAGGTGGTACTTTTCATACTGGACTCCTTCTGTTCGTAACAGACCCTTCACTCAGTGTTATTTCCCGAGCCTGACACTTTTCAGACGCAACGCATTCACAATGACGCTGACGGAGGAAAGAGCCATGGCCGCTGCCGCAATAACTGGCGACAGCAGTATTCCATACACAGGATAAAGCAGACCTGCAGCCACAGGCACGCCAAGTGCGTTGTAGATAAATGCAAAAAACAGATTCTGACGGATATTTTTCATGGTGATCTCTGACAGATGACGGGCCCTGTTCAGTCTCATCAAGTCGCCTTTGAGAAGGGTGACTCCGGCACTTTCAATTGCCACATCTGTACCCGTTCCCATGGCTATACCCACGTCAGCCGCTGCCAGCGCCGGGGCATCATTCACACCGTCTCCGGCCATCGCAACCACATGGCCAGACTCTTTCAGTCGGGTTATCACTGCTTTTTTGCCATCCGGCAGAATTCCGGCTTCAACCTCATCTATTCCCAGTTTCCGTGCGACTGCTTCAGCAGTAAGCTGGTTATCCCCGGTGAGCATAACAATGCGGATCCCCGCCTGACGCAAAGCTTTAAGCGCATCCGGCGTGGTTGCTTTCACGGGATCCGAGATAGCTATCAGGCCTGCAAGGTGCCCGTCTGTGGCCACATAGATAACGGTAGCGCCTTCCATCCGCAACGTATCCGCAACGGCCTTTTGATTATCAATAACGATACTGTTTTCCTGCATCGCCAGTTCATTACCGATAACAACCCGTTGACCTTCGACATCGCCTGAGACACCTTTACCCGACGGCGCATCGAAATGAGAGACTGCGGGTATTGCGATCCCCTTTTCCTGTGCTGCTTTAACTACTGCCATACCCAGCGGATGCTGCGAGCCTTTTTCCACTGCGGCCGTTACACGCAAAAGAGATGTTTCCCCACCCGGATTGAGACTGATAATCCCTGTCACCGTAGGCGAACCTTCCGTGAGCGTGCCTGTTTTGTCGACAACCAGCGTGTCCACTTTTTCAAAACGCTCCAGGGCTTCGGCATTCCTGATTAACACCCCGGCCTGGGCTCCTTTGCCTACCCCCACCATTATCGACATCGGCGTGGCCAGCCCCAGCGCGCAGGGACAGGCAATAATCAGGACCGACACAGCCGCAATGAGACCGTGCGCCATCCGGGGCTCGGGTCCCCAGACAGACCAGATCACGAAAGCAACAACCGCGATAAGTATCACCAGAGGAACAAACCAGCCTGAAACGCTGTCAGCCATTCTCTGGATGGGGGCACGCGAACGCTGTGCATCAGCGACCATCTGAACAATTCGTGAGAGCATCGTTTCATCACCGACTTTCTCTGCACGGATGATAAGACTACCTGTCTGATTAATGGTCCCCCCAATGACAGGATCACCCTCCGTTTTGGTAACCGGCATAGACTCCCCGGTCACCATCGATTCATCAACGGTTGTTTTGCCTTCGATCACAATACCGTCGACCGGAATACTCTCTCCAGGTCTGATGCGGAGCTTATCGCCAGGCAGAACATCTTCCGCATTAATATCCGTTTCATGACCGTCATGATCCAGCCGCCTGGCGGTTTTGGGGGCAAGATTCAGAAGCGCAGTAATGGCACCTGAGGTTTGTTCCCGTGCCCGCAGCTCAAGAACCTGTCCCAGCAGAACAAGCACCGTAATAACTGCTGCGGCTTCAAAATAAACGGCCACCAGGCCATCCATGTTTCTGAACGATGCAGGAAACCAGGAGGGGAAGACGGTTGCAATGACGCTGTACACCCAGGCTACGCCGGTGCCCATTGCAACAAGGGTAAACATATTCAGGGAGCGGTTACGTAACGACATTCCGGCCCGGGCGAAGAATGGCCAGCCACACCACAACACGACAGGAGAGGCCAGAAGCAGCTGCAGCCATGTGTTGTACTGTGGAGGTACTGTATTCCTCAAGGCGGGAAACAGATGAGATCCCATTTCGAGTACCAGAACCGGAAACGCCAGCAACAACCCCAGCCAGAAGCGTCTTGTCATGTCGCGAAGTTCATCACTCGGCCCCGTGGATGCCGTAGCTACGAGCGGCTCCAGTGCCATTCCACAGACAGGACAGCTTCCGGGACCACTGCGGCGTATCTCCGGGTGCATCGGACATGTCCACACACCTTCAGAATTCTCTTTCTCCGCCTGGTGGTGAGGCTGTTTTATCTGATCAGGGCTGACTTCGTGATGATCGTGGTGATGGTGATGGGAATGTTCACTGGCATCTTCGGTAAGATAACGATCGGGATGGGCTTTAAATTTACTCTCACAGCTGGCGGAGCAGAAATAAAGCTGATGGTCCTGGTATCGAATGCTGCTGTGCGCCCTGTCGGGCAGGATGGCCATCCCGCACACGGGATCTCTCACCTTATGCAATACGTGGCTCTCGTCCGGGGATAATGTCTGCTCAGAAGCAGTCTGGTTGTTGTGTTGCACTGCATTGTCATTTTTCACAGTAACTCTCCTTATGCATACCGAAGCATCTTCTGTCTTCAGGGTATGTCATGGATGCGATTACCACGAATGTCGCCGGCACAGGAGTGCCTGCTACCGGCGTCCCGTTATCAGCCGTTCCGCTGACTATTCGATTCGCTGGAAGACTTTTTTACTTCCATCCGGTGAGAATGCGATAACATCGTAAGCCTCTTTTCGGGCTCCCATCTCCATTCCAGGACTTCCTGCTGGCATACCGGGGGTGGCGAGACCGTATATACCCGAACCAGACTGCATTGCCTTATGTATCGTTGTCGCAGGCACATGGCCTTCAATGATCAAATTACCGGCAACCGCGGTATGACAACTTCGTAGTCCTGCAGGAATAGCATGCTTTTCTTTCAGGGCTGACAGCGCCTGATCATTCATGACGTGAGTTCGTACTTCAAACCCGTCTTTTTCCATCGCTTTGCCCCACAGGGAACAACAGCCACAGTTTTCAGATTTGTACATATCAATCACTTTTTCACTCGCCATCGCGGGCAGTGAAAGGCCGAGAGCCAGCGCCATCAGAACCACTTTTTTCATACTCACCTCTGTATATTATCGATTTAAACCCTGACGTCAGGGTGAATCAGTAAAGAAGGACACCCACAGGGGGTGCCCTTTCAGGTTCAGGACACGCTTTTTTTATGTCTGCGCAGCCAGATTAATTTGTAGGCGGCAGGAATAATGAACAGGGACAGCAGCGGAGCTGTGATCATCCCACCAATCATGGGTGCCGCGATACGGCTCATGACTTCTGAACCTGCACCGGTTCCCCAGAGTATTGGCAGCAGACCCGCAATGATCACCGCCACGGTCATGGCTTTCGGCCGGACACGCAGTACGGCACCATGATAGAGGGCTTCATCAAGGCCTTCCGGTGTGAACGTCTCTTTACGGGACAATTCCGGGTGCGCTTCAATCGCATGACGCAGATACATCAGCATGACCACGCCAAACTCTGCTGCCACCCCGGCCAGGGCGATAAACCCGGTTCCGGTCGCCACTGACATATGGAAGCCCTGCCAGTACAGGAACCATATCCCGCCAACCAGGGCAAACGGCAGGCTCATCAGGATCAACAGGGCTTCATCAACCCTGCGGAATGCCAGATATAACAGGATGAAGATGATCATCACCGTCATCGGCACCATCAGCTTCAGTTTCTTGTTGGCATGCTCAAGCAGTTCAAACTGTCCGGAGAATGACACGCTGGTACCCGGTCTCAGTTTCACTTTCTCGCTGATCGCCGTTTTAATGTCATTAACCACTGACACCATGTCCCTGCCGCGCGCGTCAATGTAAATCCAGCTGGCTGGACGGGCATTTTCCGTTTTCAGCATAGTCGGCCCTGAAACGACCTTAATATCCGCAACATCGCCCAGTGTGATCTGCTGCTTCATCGGGGTCAGGATCGGCATCTGTTTCAGCGCCTGTGGACTGTTCCGGTAATCCTGCGGATAGCGGATATTAATCGGGTACCGGGCCACGCCTTCCACCGTTTCCCCTACCGTCGCACCGCCGATGGCTGATGAGACGAACAGCTGCACATCACCCACCGTCATTCCGTAGCGGGAGGCTTTTTCCCGGTTGATATCGATATCGATGTAGCGCCCACCCTCAAGTCGCTCAGCCAGGGCAGACACCACGCCCGGTACCGTTTTGGCTACCGCTTCGATACTCTGCGCCGTCGCATCGATATCGGACAGAACCGTTCCGGACACCTTGATACCTATCGGGCTTTTGATCCCGGTTGAGAGCATATCAATACGGTTACGGATTGGCGGCACCCAGAGGTTTGCCAGCCCCGGTAAACGGACGGTCCTGTCGAGTTCTTCAATAATCTTGTCAATCGTCATGCCTGGACGCCACTGATCCTCAGGTTTGAGCTGGATCGTGGTTTCAACCATTTCGAGCGGTGCGGAATCCGTTGCGGTCTCTGCTTTACCGGTCTTGCCAAATACAGAGGCCACTTCAGGAACGCTTTTGATTAACTTGTCCGTCGTCTGCAGGAGCGCTGCAGCTTCAGCCGGAGAGACGCCCGGCAGGGTCGACGGCATATACAACAGGTCGCCCTCGTTAATCTTCGGCAGAAACTCACCGCCCACCTGGCTCAGCGGCCAGATAACGGTGAAAATGGACAAGGCCGCAACCAGCAGGGTTGTTTTTGGCCAGTGGAGAACCCGCAACAGCAATGGATGATACGCTTTGATCAGTACCCGGTTCAGGGGGTTACTGGTCTCTGCAGGAATTTTCCCCCGGATCCAGAATCCCATCAGAATCGGAATGACGATGATGGCCAGCGCAGCCGCGCCCGCCATGGAGTACGTTTTCGTGAATGCCAGCGGGCCAAACAGACGTCCTTCCTGACCTTCCAGGGTAAAGATAGGAATAAAGGACAGGGTGATGATCAGCAGGCTGATAAACAGTGCGGGTCCCACTTCAACGGAGGCGTCGGTAATCACCTTCCAGCGGGTGGCGTTGTCAATCTGCTCACCCGGATGCTGATGATCCCACTCCTCAAGCCGCTTATGCGCATTCTCAATCATCACAATGGCGGCATCCACCATCGCACCGACGGCAATCGCTATCCCTCCCAGCGACATGATATTGGCGTTCAGTCCCTGGAAGTGCATGACGATAAAGGCGATACACAGGCCAAGCGGCAGAGAGATAATCGCCACGAGGGCAGAACGTACGTGCCACAGGAACAGGGCACAGACGATGGCCACCACGATAAACTCTTCCAGAAGTTTGGAACTGAGGTTATCAATCGCCCGGTCGATGAGCTGGCTGCGATCGTAGGTGGTCACGATTTCAACGCCTTCCGGCAGGCTGGCCTTCAGCGTCTCAAGTTTATCCCTCACTGCCGTGATAACGTCGCGTGCATTTTTACCCGACCGCAGGATCACCACGCCGCCAGCGACTTCGCCCTGGCCGTTCAGCTCGGCAATACCACGCCGCATTTCAGGCCCGGTCTGCACGCGGGCAACATCCCGCAGATAAACCGGCACGCCGTTCTCGCCTGTTTTCAGGACGATGTTATTAAAATCATCAATGCTCTGAAGATAACCGCTGGCACGGACCATATACTCAGCTTCGGCCATTTCAACGGATGAGCCACCGGCCTCCTGGTTAGACGATTCAAGGGCCTGTTTCACTTCGGGCAGGCTGATACCATACTGAGACAGTTTTACCGGATTGACCTGAATCTGGTACTGTTTCACCACGCCGCCAACCGAAGCGACCTCAGCCACGTTCGGGATGGTTTTCAGCTCAAATTTCAGGAACCAGTCCTGCAGAGAACGCAGTTCTGAAAGGTCGTGTTTTCCGCTGCGATCGACAAGGGCATATTCAAAAATCCAGCCCACACCCGTGGCGTCCGGACCGATTTCAGAACTCACACCGGCGGGCAGTTTTCCCTGTACCTGGTTCAGGTACTCCAGCACGCGGGAACGGGCCCAGTACAGATCGGTGCCGTCTTCAAAAATGACATACACATACGAATCACCGAACTGTGAAAAACCACGCACGGTTTTTGCGCCAGGCACGGACAGCATGGTGGTGGTAAGTGGATAGGTGACCTGGTTTTCTACAATCTGCGGGGCCTGGCCGGGATAGCTGGTTTTGATTATGACCTGCACATCTGACAGGTCAGGCAAGGCATCGACAGGCGTGTTAATAATCGTCCATGTGCCCCAGATGCTGAGAAACAGGGCCCCCATCATGACCAGGAAACGGTTGGCGACAGAGCGCCGGATAATCCATTCAATCATCGTCGTCTCCTCAGTGCCCTGAATGCATATTTACAGGCTGGTCAGACATTGCTGGCATACTGCTTTCTGTTTTTTCAGGGTGGCGCATACGTTCCAGTGCGCCCGTAATATTGGCTTCAGAGTCAATGAGGAACAGGCCACTGACCACCACGGTATCGCCTTCATTCAGGCCGGAGCCGATGCCGGACTGTTGCTGTGACTCATGCAGAACGTGGATCTGTTTCGGCACAAACTTGCCTTCATCATCAACAGTAATCACGCGCTGTTCTTTGCCGGTATCGATAACGGCCTGGCTTGGTATCAGCAGCATCTCCTGGCTCCTGGTATTCAGTTTCAGATAGGCATTCATGCCCGGCTTGAGAAACTCATCCTTATTAGAAACCTGGAGACGGACCTGAAGCGTACGGGTTGTCTGATCCACGCTGGGAAGAATGTTCCATTTTTCGACATGGAATGTTTTATCCGGATAAGCCGGTACCGAAATTTCAAACTGCGACGTATCTTTCAGCAGATAGGCGATAGATTCTGGCACTGCAGCGCTGATCCAGACCGGGTCCATTCCCTGAATCTGAGCCACCACCTTATCTTTCGAAATATTCATGCCGGTGCGCAGGTCAAATGCAGTAATGACGCCATCAATAGGTGCTTTAATGGTAAAACGGGTCTGGATGGTGCGGGTTGTACGCAGCCTTTGAATATCCTCTTCCGGCATACCCGCCAGACGAAGTCGCTCCAGAACCCCTTTTATCTGGGTTGGCGTACCGCCTGTACCGGATAACAGCAGGAACTCACTTTGTGCCTCAACCCATTCAGGAATGGTGATATCGATAAGCGGCGTGCCTTTCTTCACATGATCGCCAATCGTCAGGGGATACACTTTTTCGACGAAACCGTCAGAACGCGCCTGCACAATGACAAACTGATACTCGTTGTAACTGACATTAGCCGGGATTGTCTGAGAATAATTCAGCATTCCTCGCGTGACTTTTTGCGTTTTTAATCCCAGATTCTGAACCTGGGTTGGGTCGATACGGATCCCGCCACTGCTTTTATCGCCACTTTCATCAGCATATTTTGGCACCAGGTCCATATCCATAAAGGGCGATTTTCCGGGTTTATCAAATTTGGTATCCGGTTTCATCGGGTCATACCAGAAAAGTACCTTTTTCTCCGGTGCCTTTTGTTCTGTTTGTACTGTTTTTTGTGATGAGTTTACATACTGCCAGGCAGTAACCGATATCAGCCCTCCTGCTATGAGGCTGCTGATAATTATTGCAGCATATTTTATCTTTAAAGAAGCCATACAATTTCTCGCTGAAAAATCAAAACACCTGGCATATGCGCCCGATCATTCATTCACAGTAATCCCTTAATGAATGTTCAGGCGCACTGGATGTATTCGCTCCGGACTGTTAATCAGGATTGCGTCACGTTAATGCTTTTGAGTAAGGAGATATTGCCCTGCTGAATAAACGAGAAATCGACATGGTTGCCGGTTTTCAGGGCATTGATAGCGTCGTCTGCATTAACAAAAGTGAAGCGCATGGTCATTGCAGGCCAGCCCACCGCAGGGATTGCTTCGTGCGAAATGGTGATTTTTTTACTATTCATATCAATGTCTTTAACGACACCGGTGCCCTTGATAACCTGCTGTACCGAAGCATCACTGGCAGCATTCATATCGCCATGCTGATGTGTTTCAGCATGAAGACCGGCAGAGAACATGACAGAGAAGGCACCAAATAAAACGGCTTTAAGTGAATTACGCATTTTTAATTTCCTGATTAATTAAATAAATTTACTCTACCCAACCGCCACCCAGCGCGGTAAACAGATTAATTTCGTTAACCTGTCGGGAATAGGTAAGATCGAGAATGGTTTGCTGCGTAGCGAAGAGGGAACGTTCTGCATCCAGCACTTCGATGTAACTGACAGCACCACTTGCATACAATCCTCTGGCACGCTGGAGAGTTATCTGAAGTGAATCAAGATAACGCTGCTGTGACTCAAGTTGCTGGCTAAGGCTGTCGCGCAGCGCAAGCGTGTCGGAAACATCCTTAAAGGCTGACTGAATTTTTTGTTCGTAATTAACCACCGACTGTTGCTGGCGAATTTCAGCCAGCTTCAGATTGGCTTTATTCCTGCCAGCATTAAATATAGGAATTTCAATTTTAGGGATAAAATTCCACATTCCACTTCCTGACGTAAACAGGCTGGACAGCTCCGTACTGCTTGCGGAAAGACCACTGGTCAGGGTAATGGAGGGGAAAAAGGCCGCTCGCGCTGCGCCAATATTGGCATCAGCCGCTTTCAGCTGATATTCCGCTTCCATAATATCCGGTCGCTGCAGCAAAATTTGTGAAGACAGATTTGGTGGCAATTTTACTGGTGCTATCTCCCCGCCTTTCATCCCTTTTTCTGACGGAAGTGCGCGGTACGTTCCCAGCACCAGTTGCAGGGCATTGTTTGCCTGAGCCAGATCGCCTTCTCGTTTGGCTATTTCGGCGCGGGTACTTTCGATTTGTCCTCTCGCCTGTTCAAGCGCCAGAACGTTCGTACTCCCGGTCACGAGCTGCTGCTCAACGAAAGCATAGGACTGTTGATAATTTTTCAGCGTTTCCCGCGCAATACGGAGTTGTTCGTACGCCAGTTGCTGGCTGAAATAGCTTTGTGAAACGTTGGATACCAGCAGGATGTGTACGGCCCGACGGGCTTCTTCGCTGGCAAAGTAGTTCTGGCGATCAGCGTCACTCATGTTCTTAAGTTTGCCGAAAAAATCGAGCTCATAGCTGAGTTCCAGACCCGCGTCGTACTCCTGTGTGGTCGGCTTGTCGCCTTTCAGGCCACCGCTGTATGTGATCCCGGATGAGGCATTCAACTGGGGATAACGATCTGCATCCGTGACGTTGAACTGGGCCCGGGCCTCTTCAACCTTCAGGGCAGCCATTCTCAAATCACGGTTATTATTCAGGGCTTCAGTAATCAGCCGTGTAACCTGGGGATCGACAAAAAAGTTACGCCAGCCCGTATCCTGATAACCATTCACTGCTGGCGTCAGGCTGTTTCGGGACAGTGAAAACTGCTGGGGTACCGGTGCTGCCGGGCGCTGATATTCAGGGGCCAGAGAGACACAACCGGCCAGGATGAATATCGTGCTAATGCTGAGTAATTTTAATTTGAACATAACGCTTCTCGTCCAGGCAGACCTGGTAAATGGTTCAAATGAAGTCCAGAGTATTGATAGGGGTACTTTACCGAACGCTCTCTGTTTGGCGGGTGACAGGATAATGACAATGTTGTCATTTTTGCTGTAATCCGTTGATAACGATCGTGGGCGCAATAGAATGACCTTAGCAGCCAGCCGGGGAGCAAGATGAAAATATTGATCGTCGAAGACGAAATTAAAACAGGTGAATATCTCAGCAAAGGGCTTACAGAGGCAGGGTTCGTAGTGGATCACGCTGATAATGGTCTTACCGGATATCATCTCGCCATGACAGCCGAGTATGATTTAGTCATTCTGGACATCATGCTGCCTGATGTGAACGGCTGGGATATCATCCGCATGCTGCGCACTGCCGGAAAGGGTATGCCGGTCTTACTGCTGACGGCCCTCGGCACGATCGAACACAGGGTCAAAGGACTGGAACTGGGTGCGGACGATTATCTGGTTAAACCCTTTGCGTTTGCCGAACTGCTGGCCCGGGTGAGAACCCTTCTGAGGCGGGGAAACACGATGATCACGGAAAGCCAGTTGAAGGTGGCTGATCTCTCGATGGATCTCGTATCCAGAAAAGTCAGTCGCGCCGGAAACCGCATTGTGCTCACCAGTAAAGAGTTCAGCCTGCTGGAATTTTTCATTCGGCATCAGGGCGAGGTTCTTCCCCGCTCCCTGATTGCCTCTCAGGTCTGGGACATGAATTTTGACAGCGACACTAACGCGATTGATGTCGCCGTAAAGCGACTCCGCGCTAAAATAGACAACGATTACGGGACAAAGCTGATCCAGACTGTCCGGGGCGTGGGCTATATGCTGGAGGCCCCGGATGCATAGCAAACCTTCCAGGCGCCCTTTCTCACTCGCCCTGCGGCTGACCTTTTTTATCAGCCTGTCCACGATACTGGCTTTTATCGCCTTCACCTGGTTTATGCTGCATTCTGTTGAAAATCATTTTGCCGAGCAGGATGTCAGCGATCTTCAACAAATCAGCACTACCCTGAACCGTATACTGCAGTCCCCGGTGGATCCGGATGAAAAAAAAGTAAGCAAAATAAAGGAGTCGATTGCCAGCTACCGCAACGTTGCCCTTTTGCTCCTCAATCCCAGGGGGGAAGTGCTCTTTAGTTCAGCGCAGGGGGCGGCACTACGCCCGGCCGTGAATTCCGCAGATTTTAGCGAGCACAGCCGCGCACGGGATGTCTTTCTCTGGACGGTGGAGGATCCTGCGAGACCGATGGATACCGGGTCTGAAATGAAGATGGAAACATACCGGATTATCGCCTCCTCTGGCCAGGCGATATTTCAGGGCAAACAGCAGAACTATGTCATGCTGACTGGCCTCTCCATTAATTTCCATCTCCATTACCTCGATGCGCTGAAAAAAAATCTGATTGCGATCGCCGTCGTGATAAGCCTGCTGATTGTTCTGATCATTCGCATCGCTGTCCGTCAGGGGCACCTGCCCCTTCGTAATGTCAGCAATGCCATTAAAAACATCACCTCCGAGAATCTTGATGCGCGGCTGGAACCGACACGCGTTCCCATTGAGCTGGAGCAGCTGGTTATCTCGTTCAATCATATGATTGGAAAGATTGAGGATGTCTTTACCCGCCAGGCCAATTTCTCTGCCGATATCGCGCACGAGATCAGAACGCCCATCACCAATCTGGTGACGCAGACTGAAATCGCACTGAGTCAGGATCGAACCCAGAAGGAACTTGAGGATGTCCTCTACTCCAGTCTTGAAGAGTATAACCGGATGACCAAAATGGTCAGCGACATGCTGTTTCTGGCGCAGGCGGACAATAATCAGCTGATACCTGACAGGGTCCGGTTTGACCTCAGAGCAGAAGTCATGAAAGTCTTCGAGTTTTTCGAAGCCTGGGCCGAAGAACGCAATATCACGCTCAAATTTAACGGAATGCCCTGCCTGGTTGAGGGAGATCCACAAATGTTCAGAAGAGCGATCAATAATCTGTTATCCAATGCCCTGCGTTATACCCCGGAGGGACAGGCCATCACCGTCTCAATAAGAGAGCAGGAGAGTTTTTTTGACCTTGTGATTGAAAATCCGGGGAAACCAATCCCTGAAGAACATTTATTAAGGCTTTTTGACCGTTTTTATCGGGTGGATCCGTCCAGACAACGAAAAGGAGAAGGCAGCGGCATCGGCCTTGCGATTGTAAAGTCAATCGTGGAAGCACATCACGGAAGAGTGCGGGTGGAATCGGACGTACGCTCAACGCGTTTTATCTTATCCGTGCCCAGACTGGAGAAAATGATCCCGGAAATCCAATGCTGAGAATAAAGATTTAAATGACAAAGATGTCATTAGCCTGTCATGCAGCAAACAGAAGCCATTCGATATAATTAGTGCAACTTATCAGGAAGGCTGGATTGCTTCATCAATACCCGGCGTCAGAGTACGCCAGGAAATGAATATCCAGCCTTCTCCCGGAGAAATAAACGCTGCCGAACCTGTTTCAGTTATGGAACTGAAAACACCGGTTGTACTTCCCCGGACATCACTAATTCAGAAATGGAGAGTTATCATGAAAAATATCGTATTAGCATCTTTGCTGGGCTTTGGTTTAATTACATCGTCCTGGGCCACTGAAACCGTGAATATCCATGATCGCGTCAACAATGCACAGGCTCCTGCTCACCAGATGCAGTCTGCTGCGGCTCCTGTCGGGATCCAGGGGACTGCTCCTCGTATGACCGGTATGGACCAGCATGAACAGGCCATTATTGCTCATGAAACCATGACGAACGGCTCGGCGGATGCGCACCAGAAAATGGTGGAAAGTCATCAGAAGATGATGGGAAATAACACAGTATCCACGACCGTCCCGTCAACATCTTACACGGCGATGAATGAGCATGAAAGAGCAGCGGTTGCCCATGAATTCATGAATAACGGGCAATCCGGCCCACATCAGGCCATGGCCGAAGCGCACCGCCGCATGATCAATGCAGGCTGAATGCGACTGTAGTATCCGTGCTTTTACCCTTTCCTTGATAGAATATTCCTTAACCGGATATGTTGTGAGATTTTTGCCCCCGTCAGGGGGCTTTTTTATCTGACTCAGCTACAATTAACCGGTACCTACCTGAAAAGGATTTATTAAATGAAAATCAAAAACACCCTTTTTGTAATATTAATGTTATCCCTGCCAGCCATTTCTGCTGAACATTCGGAAATGAAAATGTCAGATATGCACTCATCGGCATCGTCACAGGAATATATGGCTGGCATGAAAGACATGCATGACAAAATGATGGCCGCCGTTAATGAGCCCGATCCCGATAAGGCCTTTGCAAAAGGTATGATCGCACACCATGAAGGAGCAATAGCAATGGCTGAGACCGAACTTAAATACGGAAAAGATCCCGAAATGAGAAAGCTTGCGCAGGACATCATTAAAGCTCAGAAAGGTGAAATCGAGCAGATGAATAAATGGCTTGGCAGTCAAAAATAAAGATTGCAAAAACGCCATAATAAGCGTAATTTTAATTCACTCCCGGGCACGGGAGCCTGTTAAACGTTAAATAATTAAAACCCGATTAATTTCGGGTTTTTTATATACTATACTCCGGTCCTTTGCTGTGGACCGGAATATATGCAGCAGCGATAATTTTTACACATTATCTCGTCATGGCAACAATATCGCTCAGGATCTCAACCAGCTCAATCCTTTCCTGCATTCCGTCATGATAGGTTGATCTTGAGATGATTCTTTCCGCTGTCATCCGGGGCCAGAATTTATCAAGCACATTATCGGGCTTCATTCCCACCGCCCGGCCAATTATTTTTTTAGCATCACAGGTGTCCGTAAACGTGACGGCTACACCGGTCATTTCTTCGATCAGATCCGGGCAGAGATAGTTCTCTATTTCACGTTTACGCGTGGCGAAGAATACCTTACCGGCATCCTCCACTTCTCTTTTACGTTTCTGAATGGACATAACCTGTGCAGGGTCTCCCCCAATATCGGAGTCCAGAAAAACGCACCAGGGAAGCCCCAGATCGTTGGCCAGATTCAATGTAACCCAGTGTTTGACGCTGCCACACCCTCCTATGATGACTGGCACTATTTTCACGTCCTCCAGAGAGGCTGGCAGCACACCTGACTGTTTTAATGAACTGGCCGCATGCCTCAGGAAAGTGACATCCGACTTTCCCTCTACCAGAACAATCCCCTGCGCCCTTTCCATACCGGTCTCTGGTAGCACCCCCAGGCTTTCAGTGGCTTCCTTCAGCACAGCGTCATCCGGCATTTTTACTACGGGTTCACCCGCCTCATTTCGGGTGACATAACGTACACCTTCGACAGGGATCAATCCGGCCAGCGCCGGGACATGGGTGGTGACGATAATCTGACGGTGCGGCTGGCCTGCCAGTGCCAGCAACGCTTTCATCAGCATCATCTGATAGTTTGGATGCTGTGACGTTTCAGGCTCTTCGATGGCATAAATCACGTTTCTGGGCGTCCCCGCGACATTCTTTTCAGCCTCAGCCCGGAAAAAATTCAACAGGATAAGCCTCCTTATCCCGCTG
Source organism: Enterobacter sp. 302C9 (assembly GCF_034106085.1). Taxonomy (NCBI): domain Bacteria; kingdom Pseudomonadati; phylum Pseudomonadota; class Gammaproteobacteria; order Enterobacterales; family Enterobacteriaceae; genus Enterobacter; species Enterobacter sp. 302C9. The sequence continues at coordinate 55,876 of NZ_JAWNBW010000008.1, read as the reverse complement.
CCGCGCTTATTGATGGGGATGCCATTTTCCCCGTCCAGGGTGAAATTGAAGGTCCACTTGGGTTTTTCCTTAAATCGTGGAGTCAGTTCACTGGCGAGTTCGGGGGCCATTTCACGTAATTTATCCAGCGTTCTCTGTGCGACATCCAGTACGCTGTCCTGGATCTCATTTTCCAGCGCTGTAATTTTGTCCTGCAGCGCCGCCTGAGCGTCTTTTACGGCCTGCTGTAAGGGGTTTTTAGCTTCTGAATCCCCGTCGCTGCTTTCCCTGTCGGCTTTGAAAATCGCATACGTGGGCAGCAAGTCGAGGATCTTACCCCATAATGATTTTGTGTCGGTTCCAAACTCTTTATCGACATCCAGCAACATTTCCGAACAGGTATAGGGAGCGGCGGCTTCCCTGATGGCCTGACGCCATAACGATGCGGTGCGTTTATCCGCCACATTTTTTTCAACTTCTTTTCCCACCGCCTTGAGTTCGGAAATTTTCATGCCCAGTAAATTTCTCAGGGGCTCCTCATCCGGGTGGATGCAGCGGATGCAGGTCTGCTCCGGTTTTCCTGAGGTCGTTGCTTTAAACGTTTTGACGATTTCAAAATTGCCGTCTTCATTCAGCAGATGTTCTGAGGCGAGCGTGGTCTGCACCCTGTCGTCGATCATGATAAAATCGGGCAGATCATCGAATTCACAGGCTATTTCAAAACGGCCCTCCCCTTCTCTCAGGCTGAAACAGTTCATGTCATTCTTGTCAGCCTTCATTCCTTCTGTTTCAAAAAAAATAGCCAGCGCTTCCAGAAGCGTTGATTTCCCAAAGTCATTACGACCAACAATGCCCGTCATGCCTTCATCAATAATGATTTCAGTAGAGTTTCTGTAGCCTCTGAAGTTTTTCAGTTTTAATTTTTTGAGCCGCATATGAAGTCCTGTGTGTAAGAAAGCGTTTTGCTGCAACCTGAATACAAAATATATTTTCAAATGCCTGCCAGCATGCAGGGATAACCGTTATTGAGAATATCTTAACGACATTTCTGGATTATGATCTGGTCGCGCTTTCTGAACTTTACTGCTCCTCAAAACACCGGAAGCCAACTTGTGGTTCGATACATGGCTAAGTTAAAACTCCAGAATGATGGGTAATAATTTCAATGCTCATTATATTTTTTGGAACTGACTCATGGCTTTTATGACTTAAATGATAATAATACACATTCTTTGATATTAATTATGTCGTACGGACATTGATAAATTTAAAGGTAGATAGATTTTCATTTACGGATCATTTCCTAAATTCATCGATAATGTGATCGACATAAAATTTTCATTTAAGAGTGAAGAGATAATTTATGGTTGTCCGAAACAGCTTAAACTGGTGTATTTAACATAACAGAAGAAACGAAAGGCTTCATAGCAACCTGATACTTCAGGCCGCTAAGGGGTTAATATTGCTGCAGATAATTAGACCGGGAAGCGCATGGCGTCACCATTTCTCCCGCCTGGCTGGAAGTGAAGAATCATTGTGCAAAGCTCCGTATTCGGGCTTTGCATCTGACAATGGTTCCCTGGATGAAAGTACGATCTCCACTCCAAGGACGCTGAACACTCTAAACAAACGCTCAAAACCCACACTTGCAGGGTTGGCCTCCAGTCGGGCATAAGTTTGCTGTGTTACACCCAAACGTTCAGAAACATCTCTTTGCGTCAGTCCATTGGCTTTGCGAAAGCCGATTAAAACAGGACGCAACTGATTCAAGGTCTTCAAAGCGTATTGAGTGTTCATAAGTGATCTTCCGTATCGACGGGTTAACAAGCACAACGAATGGATTTACAGCAGATAAGCTGTAATACTCATTAACAGACTATAGGCTGTAATACGCCTCTTGCCAAGATTCGGCATCTTTCAAAAACAAGGCCGTGTTGAGTAAGCAGTACTGGTATCTAACACCCCTGACCACTTTGCTTGAGAGTGACCCAGTGACATTTATCGTGATCGTAGGTCTTTTAGACGTTGTTGCTAACCGGCATCATACTCAGGTGGTAACCCCCAAGGATACTCGGGAAGTGATAATTTATTCCCGCCCTAATCAAAATATATAACCCTATCTTATTAGCTTTCTTAGTAGTTTATAAATGAAGTAAAAATTAGCGAAGAAGCTTTACATTAAAAAGTGAGCAAAAATTTTTACCATTGAACCGGCAAAATTTGCAATCTGCGGCTCTTAGCCTAAGAAAATCCACATTAACAGAATAATCATCAAGTCCAACAGAGGCATAACTTACGTCCTCGAATAAATCGGTAATAAATGAGTTGAAATTACAAAAATTAACCTCACTCAATATCCTGAACACCGCAGAAATATAACTACTATGCATTATCCTGACTTCAATAACCTTTAATAAACTAGAATGCGATTTACTTTTAAAGAGGTCAAAGAGAAAGTAAACCAGCTCATTTTTATTGTCAGAAATCCATTTTAAAATTTTATCCCTGGCACATGGCAATAAATACACTGGAGTTTTGAAAGGATTTGAAATGTCAACCACAAGGGAACAATAACCATGAGGATTTATTCCACTTATAATTAAGTCACTAAGTCCTTTCACTGCATCCAAATAGTTGTCAAAACAAACCTCATATAAACAGGTACTATGAGCTGCACATTTAGATTCAAACAACCATCTATGACGAAGATAACCAATGCCTTTAGAGTGTATATCTTCAATAATACATTTATGGCAGTAACGAATCTTTGAGATGTTTACCAATGGATATGAATTAGTTATGTGTAAATTATTTCGACAGGCATCTTCAACAGCGTTGAAATACCCGTAAACACCAGAAGATAACGACACTATATTGGAAGTTAGTATATAACCATTTCTTGTGGCAAGAATGTCATATATATCCTGCAAACTATGCAATTTGTACATATCAATCAGTTCGAGCCGAGGAAAGGCATCGTACCTTAGTTCACCATGCTTAGATATTATGTTCCTGCAATTGGATAAGTTATACATTATCTGTGAACGCAGAAGAAAACTGTGCCACAATTCATTTTCGTAAACCATATCACTCCCTCTTATTTAATTAGATTCTTTTTCCTGAGAAGTGTCATTGTCATTGGTAGTTTATCTCTGTATTTCAAAAGCCAGTTATGCCCCCCCAGTAAAGCATCCAGGCTTGTAAGTGACATCGGGTATTGCCCCTGAGATAAAACATCATTTATTAATGATGATGAGATTATATCTCTCTCGCTCCAGTCTACTCTTTTATTTCTATAGCATCGTACTGCTTTAGGAAGACAGGAATTAAGCCAACCATTTTCATGTTTATTTAGCCAATAGAAACTAGCATAACAACTTTCCTTGACTAGCTTTCGCGTTACAGAAACGGATTGATTATGTATAAATCTTAATATTTTCTGCTTATGACGCCGTCTTAAAGAATCTTTTTTACATTTTTTACGCCATGAGCATAAACCGTAACAAGATGAAATTACAGAGGATACAGTTCCTTCCGATAATGAGTTTTTCTCAGCTATGGATGCCAGACTAAACCCCCTTACAGCCATAGACTTGATAAGCAATTCAGTGAATATATTAATTTTTGTGTTTCGCTTAAACGCCCTCAGGTATTTTTTATAAATAAGTGTTTTAATGTAACATCTGCTGCGATTAAATTCTCTCCCAAGGATGCTAACACTAGTATTATTTTCAGCCATATGAAAGCTGTATTCCTTATGGCTTTTAAAGATTTCTTTCTTTTTATTAGGACTACTTCCTGCATACGTTGGCCAGCAAGTATTTAACAAACAATAACAAAGCAAAAGGTGCTTTGTGGGATGCTGACAACATTTATCTTTGAGTATAGGCTCCCAGTAGTGATAATCAGTAAGGGATGTCGGTAGAAGCTCCGATGAACCCTCCCCAAATAACTGGCACTTAGCATAAACATATGCGTAAAATACATTTTGCTTCAGATTCCCGTCCAATGATAATAAATTTAACTTTTTAAGTACATCCATGTAATTTGGGTGACAAATTTCTTTTCTTCTGATTATATTTATGGACTCATAACAAAATTTAGCAAAATCGAAGTCTGTCTCATTGCTGAGTTGTTCTGTATACGAAACAGGAGGCATCAGTCCAATACGTATGTGCGGTGCAGAAGGGACATTGATGCTTTCAAGCACTACCTGGTGCCGATGGCAGGTTGTAACCCCATGAAGTTGATGCGCCAGATGCCAATAAGTAACACCATAATGAAAAGTATCTTCACGAGCGCAAACCGGGCAAAACTTCAATAGTGTCCGCTGTCCTAGTGAAAAATTACTAAGGCGGCACAATCGATTAAGCCTGGCAGGGGTCGTGTTGAAATCCATAATTTCATTACGACTGATTGGTAGTGCCCAGGCAAACAGAGGGAGTAAAGTCTGTTCATGCCAGAGCTGTTCTGCACTTTCGGATGTATGAAGAGAAATAGCCTTTAATCCTGAATTGAGAATTGGATGGACGCTCATATCAGGTTTGTGGAAAATGATCGTTAACAGAGAAGATGGGGACATACCGTACACGGTAGCTGTCCGACAAAACCGACTGAACAAGGATTCATCAGGTAAAACAGACAACATTCTCATTTACCCCACCTCTCTTTGACCGTTACGAACTGATGACCTCATTACAATTTATTAAGTGGATCTGTATTTATAAGCCCGCAACGCTGAAGAGCATCGTAGGTATTTTTCTTTTCAGCTGTTCTGGTGATAACAAGATCATGGTCAAGAGACAGTATTTTCTCGTCGAAATTGCGCATAACCTCGTCTATTTTTCTTACGAATTCCTTGTGCTGTGGCCTGTCTATATCTCCAGGGATCAAAGCTTTTAAGGGCCTCTCTGACATGAACTTAGCCGAAGCATCACTTTCATTAGATGCAGAGAGCCATTTGGCTTCCTCGTCTTCAGTCGCTGCCCCCGGGAGTAAAGTATCCTTATATTCCTCCGTATGGCTTACGAGTACCGGTACAGAGGCCGACAAGACTGCACCAGTTATGATTTCATTACCGCTACCGATAACCTTTAATTGTGCCCCCCGATAAATCATCTGAGCCAATCCAATGTTGCCTTTAGATAAAATGAATAATTTTTCGTTTAACTCATCATTTAATGGTGTTTCAACATTTGTCCATTGTAATGGCCATAAATAATGAATAAACGATTGCCAGTCTTGTGAGTCGTATCTGACATTTGAAATTTTCATGTAACCACCAGACTCTGCCCGCCTGGCAATTCTCATTTTCTTTGTCAGAGTCTCGTCAAAAGGATGATTTCCACAAAAAACCATAGATACCCCCATCGAATCTACAATTTCATGTAAAAAATCAATCAACTTACTCTCACCTCCAGTTCTTGAAAATTTTAGCCTCTGCATTTCATCAATAACAAGGATACCTAAAAATGATGATTTTATTCTTTGCGCAATCTGGCGAGCCAGAGCACCATTTCTAATCTCTGGTGTAGTTCGTTCAATACCAATTGCTTCATCTAATTTTTGTAAAATCTCTTCACAAAGGTCTCTCACACTTGAGTTGTATGGACAATTAATCTTTACCCATACGATTTGCTTACTGAAGCCGGGAAAAACTCCTTTATAGCTGCTGTGTTCTATAATCTGAGGGAAATGATCCATGACTTGCTCGATCATGGTAGTTTTTCCAGAACCACTCATTCCAACTATCGTAATGGTTTCAGCCTGGGATTTAAAATATCCACTTTCGGGTTCAATATCAGGACGCTCAGTCCCATAGTAATGAAGATATTGAATAGTTCCGCTTTTTAAAGGATTACGGGCTGCATAGCTTTCCCTAAGTGCCCGTAAAATCATTTTATAAGCCTGGATAAGATTGGTTTGAGGGCAACGGAATTTCTTTATACGTTCGACATACTGCTCTCTAACATTCGCCGGGGCAGTCCAGCGGATTTTTTCGTCAATTTCGGGAAAATAACTCATTTCCAGAAGTACTTCATCTTCCGTAAGCGCTTCAGGAAGTGCTTCAATTAAGGGGTTGCCACGATACTCAGGTAACTCCTGTTCTTTATATATCGCTGAAACGCTCCGTATAAGGTTCATTATTCTGCGTCCTCAGTCTTCTTCTTACCTTTTAACCATCTTTGTTTCTCCTCCCGGCCAGGCAAAAGCAGAACCTTACTGGATGACGGAAGTAGGGGTTCAGGTCTTCCATTAGCAACATCAGTTCGCCCTAATGAATCAAGTTCATTTTTCCTGTTCTTTTTAATATCTTTACCATGTACCCGTCGAGATTCGTATATTTCATTTAATCTTTCGTTACCTTTCTTGTTAAAATCATCTTTATTATTGATATTGCTGAGTGAATCCAGAGTAAATAAATTAATTTCTTTTTGAGTATCTACCCAATCAGCCATTACATCTGTATCAAGATGAGCTTTACCTTTAAATATATCTCTTTTCTTAAGCAGGTAATGCTTTTTGAAAATGCTATTTTTGTCAAATCTTACATATATATAATCTACGCAATTGTCATCTATTCTTGCTTCACAAGTGGTTCTTCCAAATACTCTGGCACCTGATGCAATGTCTGGATCACATTCATAAAAAAGATTATTGTACTGAATCCCACCGGCGGTAATGTTAGCGTTCACAGGGATCAACAATCGTGCGATCACTTCGTCGGCCCCAACGGCTCTTGCGCTGAATCTCCCGTGCTTTAAGCTTATCATCCAACTATTTTTTGGTGATATTACGAGATCATTTTCAATCAGTAAGGGATTGATATAAGCCAGTTCTTCATATGTTCTCTGATTATGTGCAAGTATCTCCCGAATCAGTAAAGACGTGACCTCCTGAATCGTTAAACAAGCCCTGGATTGCGGTGTTGGCTCTCCTTTAACAATCTTACCCCTTCGTGTTGTTCCAATAAGCCTATGAATAACTTCATCATTTAGAATACCGAAACAGCGTTCAACAATGCTTTTTCTGTCGCCTCTACCGACTGGCGCAAACTCAAGTTTTGTCAGGGGGGTCATCTTTTCCTGAGGTTTAAGACCAATCATCTCCCCGTTGTCACACATCAATGTTAATGGAATATGAGAACAAGGCCAATCATCATTAGTAATAGAGATTCCAAATAATCTACAATATTCTTTTTTTGGCATAAAGCAATTTGCTAACGCTTGTCGGGCAGCTCGCCATGAAGCATGGTATAAAGAAACATGAAGGCCAACAATCATTCTTGTTGCGCGATCCACCACTGTATAAATAGTTGGGCGCCCAATGACTTTTCGTCTGTTTAAACTCGAAATAAGATGTACATCAGCGACAGTTGAGTCTATTTCGAAAACATCACCCGGTAAAACAGTTGTATTAGCCGCACTACCTAAAAGCGCCCGCATTTTGAGGTCTATTTCTTTTTTCGTGTTCTTCTTCTTTATCGAGAAATCTTTAGTGAAGAGTTTTTTATTCCAGTATGAAAATTGTTTTAAAGAAGGAACATATGGAGCTCTATTTTCTAAGTTTGCTGTTTTAATTTCATCCCTAAAATACAAATCAATATGTCTCTCTAATGTTTTCTTTATCGTATCTCCGTTAACTTTATAATGATACATAATGAGAGATTTTCTAATATTATTTATATCTCTTTCATTAAGAATGAAACCACGTGAACGTTCATTAGGTAATGCTCTGTTTTTCTTGGAATTCCCAAGTTGAATTTCATGTTTGATTCTACTTTTCCCAGCGGCACCACAGTTCGAGAATGCGGGTAGTAATGCATAAACATCCTGCCCATGTCGCCAGTACAACGCCAGAAGCGTTCTGATAGTATATTGTGATATTTTTTTATTTCTGGAGTAGTCCATTAAAAGGTGAGACTTTTTATGTAATGCATAGTCGAACAGAAACATTCTGTCATCTACAAGATCTTTAATGATATTGTAATTTTCATCTCGCCTTCCCCTGTCTTCATCTGTTATTTCTTTCTCATCTACTAACATATCTGAAGGGTATATATAATCTTTACAAGTTATGCTATTTGATTCAATATAATATTTAAACAATGAAAATGAGAAAGGAATTGGCTTACCAGTTCTTTCTGATTTTATTTTAAACAAAATTAACAAATCAACCTTTTTGTCAAAATCCAAAACACGATAAAGCCCCTCTGCAAGCAAATCAGTGCCTTGAGAGAGCCAGACTGAATTTCTAATAATATCCATTTGCGTTCAGTCCTATATAGTGGCCATTGGATATTATCTTTATCAGACCGGTTTCGAGTATTGGATATGATAAATCAATTTTTATCATTTTTAATCCAATCATTGCCTGCAATAACATCATCGCTTCTTGTGCATCTACCCCAATGATTGATGAAATCATTGCACGTAGTCCCACTATGGGATAAACATCTGGTTTAAGCTTCCATAGGATTTTATCAAGAGGATATTTATCATAAAATACAGAACCATCTCTTAATACAGAAGTAACCCAACAAATATTTTTACCGACGACGTTATTGAGTTCCGAGCCAACATAAATTTGAAACTCAACATCAATCAACTGCCAAAACATCCTCTCTATTTCAAGTTTTTGGGCTTCGCGTTCAGGTATGCTCTCGTTTTGTTTTACTGCTATAGCTTTGTATCGAAGTCCGCCTTCAGGAGTTCTCAAGGTCAGTAAAAAATCGGTTGTCATAACATTCAGAACTTCGACAGGTACTCCTCTTACTCCCCTCACCATAGGATGTTGAAAATGTAGATGATTTGCTATTTGTTGGGTAAGCCGGAGAGGAAAGAGTGGGAATTGTTCCCGGATATCAATCACCGAGTCATTAAACTCAGCCAGATAGAAAAAGTTACTTTCGACAGAAGAAAGGAGATGATGGTTTCGAAACGTCTTAAGGCCAAAGACTATCGAACGGTTTCCACGGGATTTAACGTCCTGAGCTCTAAGCCAGGGCTGATAACTTTGGCCATAGCCCACTCCTATGCCGTCACCTAGCGCATTTTCATAATCCAAATAGGATTTGAGACGCCTACCCCTACCCATGATCGTACCCAAAAAACGACATTGATACGTACCTATATGTGCATTTTATAGTCTCCAACCCTATAACCACACATTCAGTAAGTATACAACATTAGCGTCGTTTTTTGAGAATGGTTACAACTTTAGTGCTTTGTGTACAACTTTATTGTCTTCGGACATCTGCCAGCGCCTGAGCGCACGCCCAGGCACTTGCCCATGCCCACTGGAAGTTGTACCCGCCGAGCCAGCCGGTGACGTCCATCACTTCGCCAATAAAATAGAGCCCCGGCACGTTGCGCGCTTCCATGGTGCGGGACGAGAGCTCATTCGTGTCAACGCCACCCAGCGTCACTTCTGCGGTGCGGTAGCCTTCGGTGCCGTTTGGCTGAACGCGCCAGTTTGTCAGGGTCTCGACCAGCGTTTCCTGCTCGCGGCTGTTAAGCTGCTTGAGCGACACGTCCGGGATCTGCCCCAGCGCCTGCAAACATTCCACCAGACGTTTTGGCAGCTGCATTGCCAGGGTGTTTTTCAGGCTTTGATTCGGGTGCGCAGTACGCTGCTCGTTAAGGAACGCGTCGAGATCGCAATCGGGAAGCAGGTTAACCGTGACAAACTCCCCCGGCTGCCAGTAGCTGGAGATTTGCAGTACCGCCGGGCCGGAGAGGCCGCGATGGGTAAAGAGCAGATTTTCGCGGAACACCGTCCCGTCTTCGGCGGTAATGACCGAGGGAACGGACACGCCAGACAGCGTCTGAAGCTGTTCAAGAAGCGGTTTATGCAGCGTAAATGGCACCAGCCCGGCGCGAGTGGGCAAGACTTTCAGGCCAAACTGTTCGGCAATCTTATAGCCGAACGGGGAGGCGCCCAGCCCCGGCATCGACAGGCCGCCGCTGGCGATCACCAGGCTATCCGCACTGACGGTTTCACCGTTCAGCTGCAGCGTATAGCCCTGGTCGTCGCGGGCGACTTCCAGCACTTCCGTGCGCAGGCGCATGACGACGCCGCCCTTCTCGCACTCGGCCACCAGCATATCGACAATCTGCTGCGCGGAGTCGTCGCAGAACAGCTGCCCCAGCGTCTTTTCATGCCACGCGATACCGTGCTTACCCACAAGGTCGATAAAATCCCATTGGGTGTAGCGCGCCAGCGCAGATTTACAAAAATGACGGTTTTGGCTCAAATAGGCCGCGGGTTCAACATACAGATTAGTAAAGTTGCAGCGCCCACCGCCGGACATCAGGATCTTACGGCCGGGCTTTTTACCGTTATCCAGCAGCAGCACGCGACGACCCGCCTGTCCGGCCATTGCCGCACAAAACATACCCGCCGCACCGGCGCCAATTACCACGGCATCAAACCTTTCCACGTCAAAACCCTCTTTGTTAACTGCCGCGGATTGTAAAGTTTCCTCTGTGGTCACACCAGCGTAAAAAGATATTACAAAGCCATTCCATTGAAATTTAAAGAATATCCTTTCTGGCGCTTTTCTCAAATCAGGTGGTATGTCAAAAAAAGTCTATATTTCACTTTGCCCGCCGCGCATTTGTCCTGGATAATGCGCCGCGTTCATGTCCTCAAAATGGCGTAACGTCCTATGCTACATTTGTTTGCCGGCCTGGATTTACATACCGGGCTTTTATTATTGCTTGCTCTGGTTTTTGTACTGTTTTACGAAGCGATCAACGGCTTCCACGACACTGCAAACGCAGTAGCGACGGTTATCTACACTCGCGCAATGCGATCGCAGCTTGCGGTTGTTATGGCGGCGGTATTTAACTTTTTTGGTGTTCTCCTGGGCGGGCTGAGCGTTGCGTATGCCATCGTGCATATGCTACCAACGGATCTGCTGCTTAACGTTAGTTCTGGCCATGGCCTCGCTATGGTGTTCTCAATGCTGCTTGCTGCAATTATCTGGAACCTCGGTACCTGGTATTTTGGCCTGCCTGCATCCAGTTCTCACACCCTCATCGGCGCGATTATCGGTATCGGGTTAACCAACGCCCTGATGACCGGGACATCGGTTGTTGATGCGCTGAACCTGCCTAAAGTATTGGGCATTTTCGGCTCCCTGATCATCTCCCCTATCGTGGGTCTGGTAGTCGCGGGGGGATTGATTTTCATCCTGCGTCGCTACTGGAGCAACACGAAAAAACGTGCGCGTATCCACCTGACGCCAGCAGAGCGTGAAAAGAAAGACGGCAAGAAAAAGCCGCCGTTCTGGACGCGTATCGCCCTGATCATTTCTGCTATCGGCGTGGCCTTCTCTCACGGCGCGAACGACGGGCAGAAAGGCATTGGTCTGGTGATGCTGGTTCTGATCGGCGTCGCACCGGCAGGCTTCGTGGTGAACATGAACGCCTCGGGTTACGAAATCACCCGTACCCGCGATGCGGTCAACAACGTTGAAACCTATTTCCAGCAGCATCCTGACCTGCTGAAAAAAGCGACCGGCGTTGATCAATTGATCCCTTCTCCGGAAGCCGGTGCAACCACCGCGCCTGGCGAGTTCCACTGCCATCCGGCAAACGCGATTAACGCGCTGGAACGTGCGAAAGGCATGCTGGGCGATATCGAAAGCTACGACAAACTGGCTGTAGAACAGCGTGGTCAGCTTCGTCGTATCATGCTCTGTATCTCTGATGTGACCGATAAAGTCGCGAAGCTGCCAGAGGTGAATGGTGACGACAAACGTCTGCTGAAGAAACTGAAAAGCGATATGCTCAACACCATTGAGTACGCGCCAATCTGGATCATCATGGCCGTCGCGCTGGCGCTTGGTATCGGTACGATGATTGGCTGGCGTCGTGTGGCGACCACCATCGGCGAGAAGATCGGTAAGAAAGGCATGACCTATGCGCAGGGTATGTCCGCGCAGATGACGGCGGCAGTGTCTATCGGTCTGGCGAGCTACACCGGTATGCCGGTATCCACCACCCACGTACTCTCTTCGTCCGTGGCAGGTACCATGATTGTTGACGGTGGCGGTCTGCAGCGCAAAACCGTGACCAACATTCTGATGGCCTGGGTGTTCACCCTTCCGGCGTCCATCCTGCTGTCTGGCGGTTTGTACTGGATTTCGCTGAAGCTGATCTAATCGGTTTAGTGCGACAAAAAAGCGGGTCAGGAAAACTGACCCGCTTTTTTTATGGCAGCTTTTTTCCATGAAGTGTTTGATAACATGAGGATTTCCTGAACATTTTTTGTTCAATTTTAAAACACAGAAAAAACTATCATGGCGGCCAGAAGAAAAATCCAGACAAAGGAGAATGTATGGCTTCTGTCCCTATCTCAGGACCGGGTTCAATCGTTATAGCGAACAATATGCGTGAGGCACGCCTTAACGGAATGTCACGCAATATGGCTACGCCCTCAACGTATTATTGGTTCTACCAAAAAGTCCGAAATGGCGGTCCCTGGGATTATAAAAAATTCGACCCTTATTTTGCTGCATTTGGTAACTTCAACTTCGGAGCCGCCGGTACTGCGGCAGGTATCCCTGCAAACATCCTCCTTATGGGGGCAGGCTGGGCTCAAGGCCGGGCAGGTACCTCAAAACCGGAATGGGGAAAATGGTACGAAAAGCCGCCTTACGGAGACGACCCAACGGACCAACGCAACATCAGAGAAGGAATAGAGTATGCCATTCAAAACGGCTATTAAATGGATTCATCGCCTTGTTACCTTTTCACTTCTGGTTCTGGTCATTGGATTTTTCTGGTTAAACCATCAGCCCAATCAGCGAAATAGCGATGAGCTACAGCGCGTTTATAAATTATCCGATAGCGTCTGGCTCTATATGACCGTGAACAATCAGGATGGTGCAACCGTGCCCACAATCTACCGTTACTATCTCTCGGGGGCGCTTGCAGGGAAAGACCCTGATATTATCCATCAGCTTGCGATGAAGTATCCGGTAATCGAAGGTACAGGCACGATAACCTCGGCCAGTATTGATACAAGCGGGGAAGTGAACATTGCCTATAGCGGAAAGGTTATTTCGATTGAGAACAATATCTCCAGTCTCCGGTTCTCAGTTAAGCCCTGAGCCAGATGAAAGAAGGCGGGGCTTTCCCCGCCTGCTGTGATGCTCAGTGCCAAATCATCAATGCAATCATACTGACTACGACCAGCCCGCACAGGGCACTGGTCAAAATGAACTGACGACGCAGGCGCTCGCAGCGACGAATAAACTCTTCATCGTGATGATCGCGGTAGCGCTGGTAGTAGATGTACCCCACCAGACGCATCTGCTTGCTGGGCTGTCCATGCGAGGTGAAGAACCCTCCACCGTCCACATACTGATAAAGCAACGGATCGCAACCACGAAGTACCACTAACAGCGCACGTAACGATGAGAAGTAGCGCGCCATATTCACTATGCAAACCACGCATAACGCCCAAAACAATGCGACGGTGCTAATCATACATCCTCCCCGGCGTCCGCCCACGAAGCAAGGCTCCTGAGCTACCGCACCCCAATGCCCTGACAGACAGTTCAGTGAAAGAATGACCAAAATCGATCCGGTTCGCGTTTTAATATCCGAACGGCTCATTTAACAGTGTAGGAGATCCGTTAATTTTTTTGCCACAAGGTTAATCGTTATCAACACCAAAGCTTGAAAAATATGTTTAACTGGGCCGTAATGAAAGTATCAGACGACGGCATTCTCACTTAGTCATCGATAACTTAAGGAAGGAGTAACACTATGGCTTACAAACACATTCTCATCGCGGTTGACCTCTCTCCGGAGAGCAAAGTGCTGGTTGATAAAGCGGTATCCATGGCACGTCCCTACAACGCGAAAGTTTCGCTGATTCACGTTGACGTGAATTACTCCGACCTCTACACCGGTCTGATCGACGTGAATCTTGGCGATATGCAGAAACGCATCTCCGAAGAGACTCACCATGCCCTGAGCGAACTCTCCACCAACGCGGGCTATCCGATTACCGAAACCCTGAGCGGCAGCGGCGACCTGGGCCAGGTGCTGGTTGATGCGATTAAGAAATACGATATGGACCTGGTGGTTTGCGGTCATCATCAGGACTTCTGGAGCAAACTGATGTCTTCAGCGCGCCAGCTGATTAACACCGTTCACGTGGATATGCTGATTGTTCCACTGCGTGACGAAGAAGACGAGTAAGTGCGTTAAACTCCCCTCACCCTAACCCTCTCCCAAAGGGAGAGGGGATAGATCGAGGACACAGGCCGGGTAAGGCGAAGCCGCCACCCGGCTTTTTTTATTCCGGCGTACCCGGATAAATATCAAACCGGTGCCCTTTGGTGGTCACCGCGTTAGTGGTCGCAACGTCCGCCAGCGGCGGCGCATAGTCCGGGCGCTTTACCACCACCCGCTTCGTGGCAAGCTGACGAGCCGGCTCCAGCAGGCCATCGGCATCCAAATCCGGCCCCACCAGCGACTGAAACACCCGCATCTCTTTCTTCACCAGCGCGCTTTTCTGCTTATGCGGGAACATAGGGTCGAGATAGACCACCTGCGGGCGCGGGGTGATGTCCGTTAATGCCGTCAGGCTGGAGGCGTGGATCAGCTGCAAACGATCCTGCAGCCAGGGGCCGATTTCCGGGTCCGCGTAGCCTCGCGCCAGCCCGTCGTCGAGCAGCGCAGCGACGACCGGATTACGCTCCAGCATCCGCACGCGGCAGCCGACAGACGCCAGCACAAACGCATCGCGCCCCAGCCCCGCCGTGGCATCGACCACGTCCGGAAGGTAGCTCCCTTTAATGCCGACCGCTTTGGCCACCGCTTCGCCGCGACCGCCGCCGAACTTGCGCCGGTGCGCCATCGCGCCGCCGACAAAATCGACGAAAATCCCGCCGAGCTTCGGTTCGTCGCGCTTGCGTAATTCGAGATGTTCCGGCGTCATCACCAGCGCCATCAGGTTTTCTTCATCGTGCTCCAGCCCCCAGCGGGCCGCCAGAACAGATAAGGCGCCGTCTCCGGCGCCTGTTTCATCTACTAAGCAGATCTTCACGTAACAATCAGCCTTTGATCCCGTAATGCTCAAGCATCGCGTCCAGCTGCGGCTCGCGTCCGCGGAAGCGTTTGAACAGCACCATTGGCTCTTCAGACCCGCCGCGGGTCAGGATGTTATCGAGGAACGACTGGCCGGTTTCGCGGTTGAAGATCCCCTCTTCTTCGAAGCGGGAGAAGGCATCTGCCGCCAGCACGTCGGCCCACAGGTAGCTGTAGTAGCCCGCCGCGTAGCCGCCGGCGAAGATATGGCTGAAGGCATGCGGGAAGCGGCCCCAGGTTGGCCCTGGAATAACGGCAACCTGCTTTTTAATCTCGGCCAGGGTCTCAAGGATTTTCGCACCCTGCTCCGGGCTAAACTCGGCGTGAAGGCGGAAATCGAACAGGCCGAACTCCAGCTGGCGCAGAATGAACATCGCCGCCTGGTAGTTTTTCGCCGCCAGCATTTTATCCAGCAGCTCTTTCGGCAGCGGTTCGCCGGTCTCGTAGTGGCCGGAGATAAACGCCAGCGCGTCCGGCTCCCAGCACCAGTTTTCCATAAACTGGCTTGGCAGCTCGACCGCATCCCACGGCACGCCGCTGATACCGGCTACGCCTGCGGTTTCGATACGGGTCAGCATGTGGTGCAGACCATGACCGAACTCGTGGAAAAGGGTGATCACTTCGTCGTGGGTGAACAGCGCCGGTTTGCCGCTTACCGGACGGTTGAAGTTACAGGTCAGGTAGGCGACCGGTTTTTGCAGGGAACCGTCGGCTTTACGCATCTGGCCTACGCAGTCGTCCATCCACGCCCCGCCGCGCTTGTTCTCACGCGCGTAGAGATCGAGGTAGAAGCTGCCGCGCAGCTCGTTTTTCTCGTCATACAGCTCGAAGAAGCGCACGTCCGGGTGCCAGACGTCGATATCGGTACGCTCTTTGGCGGTGATGCCATAGATGCGTTTTACCACTTCGAACAGGCCGTTAACGGCTTTGTTTTCCGGGAAGTACGGGCGCAGCTGCTCGTCGCTGATGCTGTAGAGATGCTGCTTCTGTTTTTCGCTGTAGTACGCGATATCCCACGGCTGCAGCTCGTCCACGCCGAACTCGGCTTTCGCGAAGGCGCGCAGCTGGGCCAGCTCTTTCTCACCCTGCGGACGGGCGCGTTTCGCCAGATCGGTCAGGAAGTCGAGCACCTGCTGCGGGTTCTCCGCCATTTTGGTGGCGAGGGATTTATCCGCGTAGTTTTCGAAGCCCAGCAGCTGCGCCAGCTCGTGACGCAGGGCGAGGATTTCCGCCATTACCGGGCTGTTGTCCCACTTACCGGCATTCGGCCCCTGATCGGAGGCGCGGGTGCTGTACGCGCGGTACATCTCTTCGCGCAGGGCCTGGTTGTCGCAGTAGGTCATCACCGGCAGATAGCTCGGGATATCCAGCGTCAACAGGAAGCCTTCCTGCTCTTTCGCTTCGGCCTGGGCTTTTGCCGCCGCCAGCGCGCTTTCCGGCATACCGGCCAGCTCAGCTTCGTCGGTAATCAGCTTCGTCCAGCCCATGGTGGCGTCGAGCACGTTGTTGCTGTACTGGTTGCCCAGTTCGGACAGACGCGCGGCAATTTCGCCGTAGCGGGTCTGCTTCTCTTTTGGCAGGCCAATCCCGGACAGCTCAAAATCACGCAGGGCGTTATCGACCGATTTTTTCTGCGCCGTGTTCAGTTCGGCATAGTGGTCGCCGTCGCGCAGGTCGCGGTAGGCTTTGTACAGCCCTTCGTGCTGCCCGACCCAGGTGCTGTACTCAGAGAGCAACGGCAGGGTCTGCTCGTAGGCTTCGCGCAGTTCCGGGCTGTTTTTTACCGAGTTCAGGTGGCTCACCGGGGAGAAGATACGCCCCAGCACGTCGTCCACTTCGGCCAGCGGCTGACACAGATTTTCCCAGGTGTACGGCGCGCCCTGCGCTACCACGCTTTCTACCGCCGCGCGGCAGTTGTCCAGCGATTGCGTAACGGCTGGAACAACATGCTCAGGGAGGATTTTAGAAAACGGCGGCAACGAAAAAGGCGTCAGTAATGGATTGGTCATAAACGCTGTCCTGTTGAAATAGGTGAATGAAGCGCGCATCCGGCGCTGTGCATATGAGATCTAGAATGGGGTTAAGTGTAGAGGATTTCAATGCCGGACGTTGCGCTTTCGCGGCGGTGGAAACTTTTCTGTATACTGTGGCGATACGCTCTATTTTTGCCCGATGGCGTTACGCTTATCGGGCCTACGTTTACTACCTGGAACACATTCATCCATGCTCAGTTATCGCCACAGCTTCCACGCAGGCAACCACGCCGACGTCCTTAAACACACCGTTCAGAGCCTGATCATCGAATCGCTCAAAGAGAAAGAGAAGCCGTTTCTCTATCTGGACACGCACGCGGGCGCGGGCCGTTATCAGCTGAGCGGCGAGCATGCCGAGCGTACCGGTGAATATCTGGAAGGGATTGCCCGCATCTGGCAGCAGGACGACCTGCCTGCCGAGCTGGAGCCTTACATCGGCGTGGTGAATCACTTCAACCGCAACGGCCAGCTGCGCTACTACCCTGGCTCACCGCTGATTGCACGCCAGCTGCTGCGCGAGCAGGACAGCCTCCAGTTGACCGAGCTGCATCCGAGCGACTTCCCGCTGCTGCGTTCCGAATTCCAGAAAGATAGCCGCGCCCGCGTGGAAAAAGCCGACGGTTACCAGCAGCTGAAGGCCAAACTGCCGCCGGTTTCCCGTCGTGGCCTGGTGCTGATCGACCCGCCGTACGAAATCAAAACCGACTATCAGGCGGTGGTAACCGGCATCCACGAAGGCTACAAACGCTTTGCTACCGGCACCTATGCCCTGTGGTACCCGGTGGTGCTGCGCGCGCAGATCAAACGCATGATCAAAGACCTGGAAGCGACCGGCATCCGCAAGATCCTGCAGATCGAGCTGGCGGTACGCCCTGACAGCGATCAGCGCGGCATGACCGCCTCCGGCATGATTGTGATCAACCCGCCGTGGAAGCTCGAAGCGCAGATGAACAACGTGCTGCCGTGGCTGCATAAAACGCTGGTCCCCGCCGGTACAGGCCACGCCACCGTCAGTTGGATCGTGCCGGAGTAATCGCAGTCATCGGTGGAAACTATTGATTTCAGGTATACAATCGCGGCAATTCACGATTAAGGACAAAAGCAATGACTAAGCATTATGACTACATCGCAATCGGCGGCGGCAGCGGCGGCATCGCCTCCATCAACCGTGCGGCCATGTACGGCCAGAAGTGCGCGCTGATTGAAGCCAAAGCGCTGGGCGGCACCTGCGTGAACGTGGGTTGTGTACCGAAGAAAGTGATGTGGCATGCGGCGCAGATCCGTGAAGCTATCCATATGTATGGCCCGGACTACGGCTTTGACACCACCATCAACCGCTTCGACTGGGACAAACTGATCGCCAGCCGTACCGCCTACATCGACCGCATTCACACCTCGTACGACAACGTGCTGGGTAAAAATAACGTCGATGTTATCCACGGTTTCGCCCGCTTTGTGGACGCGAAAACGATCGAAGTGAACGGCGAGACGATCACCGCCGATCGCATCCTGATCGCCACCGGCGGTCGTCCGAGCCACCCGAACATCCCGGGCGTGGAATACGGCATCGACTCCGACGGTTTCTTCGAGCTGCCTGCCCTGCCAAAACGCGTTGCCGTTGTTGGCGCGGGCTATATCGCGGTGGAACTGGCTGGCGTGATTAACGGCCTGGGCGCGGAAGCGCACCTGTTCGTACGTAAACACGCGCCGCTGCGCAGCTTTGACCCGCTGATTGTCGATACGCTGGTTGAAGTGATGAACACCGAAGGCCCGACCCTGCACACCAACGCCGTGCCAAAAGCGGTGGTGAAAAACGCGGACGGCAGCCTGACGCTTGAGCTGGAAGATGGCCGCAGCCAGACCGTCGATTGCCTGATCTGGGCGATTGGCCGTGAACCTGCGAACGATAACTTCAACCTGGGCGTGACGGGCGTGAAAACCGACGAAAAAGGCTATATCGTCGTCGATAAATTCCAGAACACCAGCGTACCGGGCATTTATGCGGTCGGCGACAACACCGGCGCGGTTGAGCTGACGCCGGTCGCCGTTGCGGCGGGTCGTCGTCTCTCCGAGCGCCTGTTCAACAACAAGCCGGACGAGCATCTGGACTACAGCAACATCCCGACCGTGGTCTTCAGCCACCCGCCAATCGGCACCGTCGGCTTAACCGAGCCGCAGGCGCGTGAGCAGTACGGCGACGACCAGGTGAAAGTGTATAAATCGGCGTTTACCGCCATGTACACCGCTGTCACCTCTCACCGTCAGCCGTGCCGCATGAAGCTGGTCTGCGTGGGCCCGGAAGAGAAGATTGTCGGTATCCACGGCATCGGTTTCGGCATGGACGAGATCCTGCAGGGCTTCGCCGTGGCGCTGAAGATGGGCGCAACCAAGAAAGACTTCGACAACACGGTGGCCATCCACCCGACGGCCGCGGAAGAGTTTGTGACCATGCGTTAATCCTGATGCCCCTCTCCGGAGGGGCATTTTTTTTAACATTCATAAATCGTTGCAAAACGAATGCTCCGAAAATAGTGATCTACCGCACATATCCCTCCCCATCTACCGAAGCGAATGTCTACGCTTATAAGACGCCCGGATAAACCTGTCTTTTGAACACACAACCGGAGGTCCCTATCACCATGTTCAACCAGAAACTACAGGCTACCGAGAACATCGAGTTCGAGATTGCAGAAGAGCTGCGCTACGAGACCGATCCCTGCGAGTTGAAACTGGATGAAATGATTGAGGCGGAGCCGGAACCCGAAATGATCGAGGGGCTACCCGCCTCCGATGCGTTGACGCCCGCAGACCGCTATCTTGAACTGTTCGAGCATGTGCAGTCGACGCGGCTGTTTGCGGACAGTAAAACCTTCCCCGACTGCGCGCCGAAGATGGATCCGCTGGATATCCTGATCCGCTACCGCAAGGTCAGACGCCACCGGGATTTCGACCTGCGCCAGTTTGTGGAGAACCACTTCTGGATGCCGGAAACGTACGGCACAGAATATGTCTCCGACCCGGGACTCTCCCTGAAAGAGCACATTGATAACCTGTGGCCGGTGCTGACGCGCGAGCCGCAGGATCATATTCCCTGGTCTTCCCTGCTGGCCCTGCCCCAGGCCTATATCGTCCCCGGCGGGCGATTCAGCGAGACCTACTACTGGGATTCCTATTTCTCCATGCTGGGGCTGGCGGAGAGCGGCCGTAACGATCTGCTCAAATGTATGGCGGACAACTTCGCCTGGCTGATTGAACGCTATGGGCATATCCCCAACGGCAACCGCACCTATTACCTCAGCCGCTCGCAGCCGCCGGTCTTTGCCCTGATGGTGGAGCTGTTCGAGGAGGACGGCGTGCGCGGTGCGAAACGCTATCTGGACCACCTCAAAATGGAGTACGCCTTCTGGATGGACGGCGCGGAGTCGCTGCTGCTTAACCAGGCTTACCGCAGCGCCGTGCGTATGCCGGACGGTTCACTGCTCAACCGCTACTGGGACGACCGTGATACCCCGCGCGACGAATCGTGGATCGAGGACGTTGAAACCGCGCGCCACTCGGGTCGCCCGCCCAATGAGGTGTATCGCGATCTGCGCGCGGGGGCGGCGTCCGGCTGGGATTACTCGTCCCGCTGGCTGCGCGATCCGTCGCGGCTCGCCAGCATCCGCACGACGCAGTTTATTCCCATCGATCTGAACGCCTTCCTGTTCAAGCTGGAAAGCGCTATCGCCAACATCTCCGCGTCGAAAGGGGATAAAGAGACGGCAGAGGCGTTCCGCCAGAAAGCCAACGATCGCCGCGCGGCGGTAAACCGCTATCTGTGGGATGAGGAGAGCGGCTGCTACCGCGATTACGACTGGCGACGCGAAGAGCTGGCGCTGTTTTCTGCCGCCAGCATTGTGCCGCTATATGTTGGAATGGCGACGCACGAGCAGGCAGAACGTTTGTCGGATGCGGTCAAGGCGCGTCTGCTGACGCCGGGCGGAATTCTGGCGACCGAGTACGAAACCGGCGAGCAGTGGGATAAACCCAACGGCTGGGCGCCGCTGCAGTGGATGGCGATTCAGGGGTTCAAGCAGTACGGCAACGACTCGCTGGGCGATGAGATCGCCTGGAGCTGGCTGCATACGGTGAACCATTTTTATAAGACGCATCACAAGCTGATTGAGAAGTACCACATCGCCAGCAGCACGCCGCGCGAAGGCGGCGGGGGTGAGTATCCGCTGCAGGACGGTTTTGGCTGGACGAACGGCGTGGTGCGGCGGCTGATTGGGTTGTATGGGGAGCCTTAAGCGGGGTGCGGTCTGGTGCCCTCACCCCTCACCCTAACCCTCTCCCCAGAGGGGAGAGTGGACTGCACGGTGCGCTCTTCATCTCCCTCGCCCCTATGGGGAGAGGGCTGGGGTGAGGGGAAAAATTTTAGCGAATCACCTCATAAATGGCAGTCTGAATAGACTGCCATTTTTTCGTGGTGGCATCCGGCTGCGACTGCGCGCGCCGTGTGGCCATGTCGAGATCGTGCTGCTGGCGTTTCACCACGGCAGGCACGGTGCAGAACGCTTTGAGATACTCTTTACGAACCGAGGTCAGAGACTCGCCGTTCGACATGGCGTGGCTGAGCGTGTTGATGAAGCGACGGCACGGCTTCTCTTCCACCATGTTCTGGCGGTAGCGTAACATCAGCTCCAGCACATCGTCATAGCCTGCCGACATCGCCTCTTCGGTCCAGGACAGCTTCCAGTCCATACCGCCCTGCAAAAATAGCAGGGTTACGCGGGTATCGTTGCGGTTAATGGCCGAGCGGAAATTATTCTCGTCCCAGGTGACCCCCATGCGCGTGAGCGTTTCGCGCGAAGAAGGCGTCTCGCGCATTTCCTGCGGAGGAGCCGCTTCAGCCGCGCTGGCGGTTGCAGGCTGCGGTTTGCTGCTGGTCACCAGCCAGAAGCCACCCGCCACGATGGCAATCACCATGACGCCAACCGCCCCCCATAGCGCACCGGAAATGAGCTGCTCGCGTTGTTCAGGGGTACGCGGCGCGCGCTGGGTCGGCTTTTCAATGGTGTCACGGACTTCAAACAGATCCCCACCGGTGACCCGATCCATTTTCTGCGCCTTTTCCCAGAAGGTATGCAATTCGCTGGCATCTACCGCCATGAATCCGGCCGGATTGACGCGCGTTCTCCCCTCTTCAAACGCGCGCTGAACGGGCCGCGCGATCTGCGCGTAGTAGTTATCCAGCAGCTGGATTTGCGCCGAGCTTAACGTTTTCTGAACGGTGATGCTGTTGCGGATTTGCCGAATGTCATCGAGGAAAGTTTGCAGCGTTTTGCGCGGTTCAACCAGCAGCGTCAGCATGGACGGGTCGCTGAACAGCGAAGCGTAATAGCGGCTGAACTCTTTTTTATCCACCAGCATCTGCGCCAGTTCACTGAACATCATGCCGCTGAGGACATCATTGATCTCGCCAAGCTTCAGCCAGCGCCGCACGCGGTCAGCGTTAAACAGGGTCTTAAGATGGTTGTTCAGCCGTACCTGATCGGGCCAGGCCTGCTGGATGAGCCCTTTGATCATCAGCTCAATCGCGCGTACCTGCTTGTGCGCCTGCTGCTGCTGGAGTTCGCTTCCCGGTGCCAGGTCGGTGCTGTAGGTCAACAGCGGCTGCTGCAGGCGAAGATGTTCCAGCGCGGTCACAAACCGCATCGCCGCAATAAGCTGGTTTTCACTCACATCCTGTCCGCTTTCATACTGCGGAACGCGCTGCTGCAGCAGGCGCAGCTGGAGCGTAAATTCCGACATCTCGGCATCATTGAGGTTGAGTTTTTTCGCAACGGCTCCCCAGCCGCCCAGAGCTAATCGCGCGCTGTCGAGTTGTTCCAGAAACCAGCGTGGATCTTTTCCCTCAGAAGCATGTACATTCAGAAGGAGTAAAATTTCCACCGACGCATGGCGAATGACTGCCAGACAGTGTTCAAACTGTTCGCGAATATGATGTGATGTGCTGAGAGTCATTGTTTTCCTTAAGCGACAACGAAGACATCCGGAATGGGCACGAAACGCCCTTTATTCTTTTTATTTATACGCGGTTAACCATACCTGACTTTCTGTTGAAATAAAGTGACAACCCTAAAATGATTTAAAATGTTTCAGGAGAATCTGAATGCCGGTTTTAATTACCTCTCGCCTGACCTGTTCGCCCCTGCAGGAACAAGACTGGCCCTTTTTTCTGGCGCTACAGCAGCACCCGGACGTGATGCGCTTTGTGGCGGAAAACCGCCCCGTCGCGGCGATCCGCGAGGCGTTTGATTCGCGCCTGGCCCCATGGGCACCGGGCAGCGCGCACTGGCTTTGTCTCGTCGTGCGTGACATCGCCTCACCGGCCCCGCTGGGCGTTACCGGGTATATTCATCGGGAGGAAGACTGCGCCGAAGTGGGCTTCCTTTTCGCACCCGAGGCGCAGGGGAAAGGTTACGGCTTTGAATCTCTGAAAGCGCTTTGCGATTACGCTTTTCATCAGGGCGGTATACGGCGGCTCACCGCCACCGTCACCGCGGGAAATGTCGCGTCAAGACGCCTGCTGGAAAAAGCCCGCTTTCGCCTGGAAGGTGAATTACGCGAGAGCTATTACCTTGCGGGGCGCTGGCAAAATGACTGGCTATTTGGTTTATTACAGCAGGAATACCTGAATAATAATTCCTGACCAACCGCTTTTTAGCAGATATTTCCCGGACGTCGTTTCCTCTTCAGTGTCGCTATTAAGAGGAAACGAATATCAAACGTCATTCTCTGAAAATATTTTCTGCCGCCATTGCGTTAATAAATAAACATCAGGGTCTTTCTCTGGAGAAATATCGTGATGAAAAGGGGTTATCGGCTATGGCTGCCTGCGTTCTTTATCACTGTCAGTATGCAGACACATCCATACTAAGGGTTTCATTAAGGGGTTCCTTCCCCTTAAGCCCGTGCATCACAGGAACATACCGCCTGATACTTCAATACGTTGCGCATTCATCCAGCCCAATTTATCGCTGAGCAGTGCCGCAATGGCATCGCCAATATCGTCCGGCAGCCCCACCCGGCCCAGCGCCGTCTGCGAGGCCAGAAGCTGATTCAGCTCCGCGTTGTCGCGCACGCGTCCGCCGCCAAAGTCGGTTTCAATCGCGCCCGGCGCAATGATATTGACGGAAATTCCGCGCGCGCCCAGCTCTTTCGCCTGATAACGCGTCAGCACTTCCATCGCCCCCTTCATGGCCGCGTAGGTCCCAGAGCCCGGCTGGGTAAAACGGGCCAGCCCGCTTGAGACGTTGAGGATACGCCCCCCGTCGTTAAGCAGCGGCAGCAGGCGCTGGGTCAGGAAGAAAGGTCCTTTGAAATGAATGTTCAGCGCTTCATCAAACTGGGCTTCCGTCGTGTCGGCATAGGGCGCATATAAACCCGTTCCGGCATTGTTCAATAAATAGTCAAAGGTTTCGCGCTGCCAGGCGGTCTTAAGGGTTTCCTGAAGCTGTCGGGCAAAATGATCAAAACTCGTGATATCCCCGACGTTGAGCTGTAATGCCGCTGCGTTGACGCCTTTTTCCTGAATTTCATGCACAACATCCAGCGCTTCCTGCTGGCTACGATTGTATGTCAGGACAATTCCCGTTCCGTCTGCCGCCAGCTTTAACGCAGCGTTTTTACCCAGACCACGGCTACCACCCGTCACTAATGCGATACGTTCACTCATCATAAACCTCGTTTTGGCTGTTAAGGAGATTGAGAAAGAGCTTATTAGGTGATAGAAAATCAATAAAGATGGGTTAAAACGCTTCACTGTTTCAACAGAAACAACAATGAGCTTCCTCTATGGATAAAATTCACGCAATGCAGTTGTTCGTCCGCGTCGCGGAACTGGAGAGTTTTTCCCGCGCGGCCGAAACATTAACCCTGCCGAAAGGCAGCGTCTCGCGGCAAATTCAGGCCCTGGAAAACCGGCTTGGCACCCAGCTATTGCACCGCACCACGCGACGCGTCAGCCTGACGCAGGACGGCATGGTCTATTACGAACGGGCAAAAGATCTGCTGGCAAACCTTGATGAACTCGACGGTATGTTTCAGCACGATCCCTCCAGCATCAGCGGTCGGCTCCGCGTGGATATGCCCGTCGGCGTTGCTCGAAATTTAGTCATCCCCAAACTGCCTGCTTTTCTGCAGCACTATCCGGGCATTGAACTCGAGCTCAGCAGCAGCGATCGTCTGGTGGATGTGATCCGCGAAGGGTTTGATTGCGTGGTGCGCGTCGGCACATTGAAGGATTCAGGGCTGATTGCCCGTCCGCTGGGCAAGCTGTCGGTGATTAATTGCGCCAGCCCGGATTATCTGGCGCGATTTGGCTACCCGGAAACGCTCGACGATTTAGGCTCGCACGCCGTGATCCACTACGCCGCGATGCTGGGAACCCGCCCGCAGGGCTTTGAGTTTTATAACGGCAGTGCGACGCAGTGGATAAAAACGGGCGGGGTGTTAACCGTCAACAGCACGGAAACTTACCAGGCTGCCTGTCTCGCCGGGCTGGGCATTATTCAGGTTCCGCGGGTTGGGGTGCGTGATTTACTGCGCGCGAAGAAACTGATTGAGATCCTCCCGCAATACCGGGCCGAACCGATGCCTGTCTCCCTGATTTACCCCCACCGCCGCAACCTCTCCCGCCGGGTCCATCTGTTCATGGAGTGGCTTACTGAACTCACAAAAGCTTACGTGGACTAGCCGCAAGCTATAATTCAAAAACACATCCAGCTCAACGAAAAGGAAAATGCGCGTGATGCCGGAAAACAACCCGCAACGACCCACCCAACATTTAGAGTATGAGCCCGTCAAAAAGATGGAAACCGAGCCTGAAGCGCCCGCAACGCCGGGAACAGCCAGCAAAGCGCTGGGTACGGTTACCAGCATGGCAGAAAAGATCCAGCAGCTTCCCATGATTGCGCACCTGATACGCGCCACAGAACGGTTTAATGACCGCATGGGGAACCAGTTTGGTGCCGCCATCACCTATTTTTCCTTCCTGTCGATGATCCCAATCCTGATGGTGTCGTTTGCGGCAGCCGGTTTTGTGCTCGCGTCGCACCCGACGCTGCTGCAGGATATCTTCACTAAGATCCTGAATAACGTCAGTGACCCGACCCTTGCCAGCACGCTCAAAAGCACCATCAATACCGCCGTTCAGCAGCGTACCACCGTCGGCATCGTCGGTTTGCTGATTGCCCTTTACTCCGGCGTTAACTGGATGGGCAACCTGCGCGAGGCCATCCGCGCCCAGTCGCGCGACGTCTGGGAGCGTAAGCCGCAGGACCAGGAGAAAATCTGGGTGAAGTATCTCCGCGATTTTGTTTCGCTGATTGGCCTGCTCGTCGCGCTGATCGTGACGCTTTCCATTACCTCCGTGGCGGGCTCGGCGCAGCAGATGATCATCTCCGCGCTCTATCTTGATTACATCGAATGGCTCAAGCCCGCCTGGCGCGGCATTGGGCTGGCCATTTCTATCTTCGCCAACTACCTGCTGTTCTTCTGGATCTTCTGGCGCTTGCCCCGCCATCGTCCGCGCAAGAAGGCGCTGATCCGCGGCACGTTGATTGCGGCGATCGGCTTTGAGGTGATCAAAATCGTGATGACCTACACGCTGCCGTCGCTGGTGAAATCCCCTTCCGGCGCGGCGTTTGGCTCGGTGCTGGGACTGATGGCCTTCTTCTATTTCTTCGCCCGTCTGACGCTGTTCTGCGCGGCATGGATTGCCACCGCCGAGTACAAAGGCGACACGCGAATGCCCGGTAAAACGCACCGCTAGCCCCGCTCTCGGGCTGAAATTTCAGCCCGATTCATCATTTCAGCATATAAATCCAGTCCGTAACTTTTATTTAACTGAAAACCAGTTTAATTGACTGATATTTAAAATCTGTGAAGCATTTCATAGACGTGTTTTCGCTGGCCTGAAAATTATCCGCTTTTTGTTGCTTTTATCACCAGCTCGCGGTTTTGTTACAGATTGAAATGTCGCTTTTGCTGTGCGTAATATGGCCTTTCGTTCGACAAAAATAAGAAAATATTATGCAAGCAACAGCCACCACACTCGACTCAGGAACGGAAAACGTTCCGGTAAACTCGCGCAATAAAGTTGTCGTCGCCTCGCTGATTGGCACCGCCATTGAGTTCTTCGACTTTTATATTTATGCCACCGCCGCGGTCATCGTCTTCCCGCATATTTTCTTCCCTCAGGGCGATCCAACGGCGGCCACGCTGCAGTCTCTGGCGACCTTTGCCATCGCGTTTGTTGCGCGTCCGATTGGCTCTGCGCTGTTTGGACACTTTGGCGATCGCATTGGCCGAAAAGTCACCCTGGTGGCCTCGCTGCTGACGATGGGCATCTCCACCGTAGCCATCGGTCTGCTGCCGACCTATGAAACCATCGGCATTCTGGCGCCGGTCCTGCTGGCGCTGGCGCGTTTCGGTCAGGGTCTGGGGCTGGGCGGTGAATGGGGCGGCGCGGCGCTGCTGGCCACCGAGAACGCCCCGGCGCGCAAGCGCGCGCTGTA
Organism: Enterobacter sp. 302C9; assembly: GCF_034106085.1. NCBI lineage: Bacteria > Pseudomonadati > Pseudomonadota > Gammaproteobacteria > Enterobacterales > Enterobacteriaceae > Enterobacter > Enterobacter sp. 302C9. The sequence continues at coordinate 28,192 of NZ_JAWNBW010000008.1, read as the reverse complement.
CGGTTCATTCCCGCAGCTGGGCGCGCCGATTGGCTTCTTCTTTGCCAACGGGACGTTCCTGCTGCTCTCCTGGCTGCTGACGGATGAACAGTTCATGAGCTGGGGCTGGCGTCTCCCGTTTATCTTCTCAGCCGTGCTGGTGCTGATTGGCCTGTATGTGCGTGTTTCGCTGCATGAGACTCCTGTTTTTGCGAAAGTGGCCGCGGCGAACAAGCAGGTGAAAGTGCCGCTGGGTACGCTGCTGACCAAACACGTCCGCGTGACCGTGCTGGGCACGTTTATCATGCTGGCAACCTATACGCTGTTCTACATCATGACCGTCTACTCCATGACGTTCAGTACCGCCGCCGCGCCGGTTGGCCTGGGCCTGCCGCGTAACGAAGTGCTGTGGATGCTGATGATGGCGGTGATCGGGTTTGGCGTGATGGTACCGATTGCGGGCCTGCTGGCGGACAAATTTGGTCGTCGTGCGAGCATGATTACGATCACCACGCTGATTATTCTGTTCGCGCTGTTCGTCTTCCCGCCGCTGCTGGGTTCAGGTAGCCCGGCGCTGGTGATGGCCTATCTGCTGATTGGCCTGAGCCTGATGGGGCTGACCTTCGGCCCGATGGGCGCGCTGCTGCCTGAGCTGTTCCCGACGGAAGTGCGTTATACCGGCGCGTCGTTCTCCTACAACGTTGCCTCTATTCTGGGCGCGTCCGTTGCGCCGTATATCGCCACCTGGCTGCAGGCGAACTATGGTCTGTTCTATGTGGGCGTCTATCTGGCGGCCATGGCGGCGCTGACGCTGATTGCGCTGCTGCTGACGCACGAGACGAAGCACCAGGCTCTGTAATTCACTGCGGCCCTCTCCCACAGGGAGAGGGAGAAAGGGAGCTACTTCTTCATCTGCGACAAAATAGTCCGGCACTGATTGGCCTCGCCTTCTGACGGCGAAATCAACGCCAGCAGCGCTGCGGCCGGGGTGACCAGCGTCGCCAGGGCCGCAGCCACCGCACCGCGCGCAATCAGCGGTCCGGGCTTCACGCCCGCCTGCGGGTTTTTGAAGGTTCCGCGCACGTAAAGCGGCGAGCGCAGGGTGATGATACGAATCCCCTTACTTTCCGGGTCAATCGTCAAATCAAGCTGCTCCGAGGCCATTCTGGCGGTCCCGGTCACGTTAATCACCGCGTTTTCCGTGTCGAAGGCAAATATCTGCGGGCGCGCCACGCCGTTAACCAGATCCAGATTTGCCGCCGCGCAGTTCACCCGCACCTCGTCATCACCAAAAATTTGCCCGATGACGTAGTTACCGACGTTCAGCCCCAGGATCTCCATCAGGTTGCGGCTGACCAGCCCGTCGTTCATCAGCAGCTTCAGGTTACCATTGCCGCTGCCCAGCAGCGCCGCCACCGAGTTCCCCACGCCGCGAATGTCGGCATCACCGTTCATTTCACCGAGGGTTTTCTGCATCAGCTCTACGTTCGGCATAAGCTCTTTCAGCTTCAATCGACGCGCCTGGATCTCCGCCCGTCCCTGCATCGGCTTCTTATCGCCTTCCAGATGAATGTTCGAGGAAATTGTCCCGCCCGCCATGCCGAACTTCAGCGGCTGCAGGCGCAGGTCGGCATTTTTGAGGAGAATATGGGTCGAAAGATTGCTGATCGGCAGCGTACTGCCATGTTCAATTTTTCCGCCTTTGAAGCGCACATCCGCATCCATCACGTTCCATTTGTCTGTTTCGAAACGATCGTATGGCAGCACTTTGCCCGCAGGCTGAACATCCTTTTTGACCTCTTTCGACCTGGTACCTTTACCCGAGTCCACGCCAATCAGCGGACCAAGATCGGCCAGACGCAGCTGACGGGACTCAACATCCCCTTCCAGTTTCGGGCGCGGTTTTCCGGTGGTGTAGGTCAGCGCGCCGTGGATGTCGCTGTCGCCGATACGGCCGTTGAAGTCCCGGTAGTCAAAAACGGACGATTTTTCGGTATCGATTTTGGCGACCAGATGCCCGTCCGTTTCGAACGGCGGGGTATCCGGCAGCAGCACGCCGGTCAGTTCATACAGCTCGCCCAGCGAATCGCCGGCAAATTTAAGCTGAAGGTCGACGCCGCCCATATTCATCGGGTCGTTGACCGTGCCAACGAACGCCACGCGGGTGTTACCGGAACGGAAGTCCGCCTGCACCGGGAACGGCGTGCCTTCGCTCCGCAGCGCCAGCATGCCGCCTATTTTCCCTTTACCGCTGAGAGGCCGATCGTTGTAGCGTCCTTTTGCCGTCAGGCCGAAGACATAGTCGCCTACGCTTGCCGCGTCGCCTTTTGCTTTCGTGCCCGTTACCTCGCTAAACGGCAGCGGTTTGCCCAGCGGATCGACGAGGATCTCCACATCCGCCTTGCTGACCTTATCGTCGATGGCGATCCGCCCGCGATCGAAGAGAATATTGTCGAGACGGAACGACCAGGAAGAAGGCCGGGCATTCGGATCTTTTTCGCTGTCGCTGGCAAGGTTAAACGTCCAGTTGTTGTTTTTTTCTGAAAGTCGGATCAGACGCGCATCGGGCTGCTGAAGTTTGATCCACGGCAGATAGACCGTTTTGGTGAGGAGCGCCAGCGGAGCCAGCGTGGCCTCAACGCGCGGCAGGTGGATCATGGTGACGTCGGGGATATCCGGCGGGTTGCCGAGAATGATGTCGTCGGCATGGACGTGAGGCCAGGGGATCCAGCTTCGCCAGCCGGGCTCCTCTTTCTGACGCTCCCATACCACCCCTAAATCACCGCGTATGGCGAAGGGGCGGTTCAGTTCGGTTGAGACTTTCTGGTTGATGGTCGGCTTGAGACGGTTCCAGTCAAACGTCGCAATAATGATGGCGACGACCACGATCAACAACAAGAAAATCCCTGCTGTCCAGGAGATTACCCTGGTTGTTCTCGTCATTTTTATCCCCTTTCCTGATGACCTGTCCTGTAAAACTATAGTCCAGACAAAGGGAAGCGGGCTTATCAGAGGGTCGTTATCACGCTATCGAGGCGATCCATGGGTACCGGGCGGGAGAGATAATAGCCTTGCGCCGCCGCTGCGGGAGAGTTTTGCACATCACGCCACTCTTCCAGTGTTTCTACACCTTCAACAATCACGCCCTGGCAATAGCGGTTCATCAGCTGTAATAACAGCGTAAACAGATTCCGCCCTTCCGGGGTCTGACGCAGCATAATGAACAGGTCGCGGGCCACTTTGATGTAGTCGTAGCGCACCTCACTCAGGGCGGAGAAGTTCGCCATGCCGGTGCCAAAGTCATCCAGCCACAGCGGGCCGTATTCGCATATCGACGCAAACGAGGAATCCTGCGGCAGGCGGACATGCTCCACCAGCTCAAAGCGCATCCACGGCAGGGTGGCGATCAGCTCCTGCAATTTTGCGTTCTGACGCAGCGCCAGCAGGGTTGGACCATCGACGTTCACCGAGGCGAGGATATCGTGCCGTTCGAAAAAGGACTGCTTCGTCGCCAGCATGCGAAGCTGCTCTTCCAGCACGTCCAGACGCTGGCGAACGGCAACTTCGGCAAAATAGCGATCCGGCGCGATGCGCTGAGTAGGGTTTGAGGGATGCGTAACGACGGTCAAAATTTCAATTGCCATCAGTCGACCATCTGTTCGGTAGATCGGCTGATAGGTGTACGCACGCTCACATTGCAGCCAGTAGCGATGCTCCTGCAAGTTCTCAATACTTGCCTCAGGCGTAGTGCTCAGCCGCTGGATAACCTGCTCTGACTTCATTTCAGATGTCCTGTTGTTGGGATAGCCTTTCTGGACTCGTCACAGGATTATCGGCGCGACAATTGAGAACTTTATGTTCAATTCACCGGGAAAATGAAATTAAGATGACAGAAATGCGCGGGAACACGCGCTGGCTCAAATAAAATAATGGAACGTTGTTTTAATATAGTTGACCGGTTAATTCACTCAGCGCACACTGCTGATAATTCTTCTGTTCAGGTTCACGACTATGTCCAAAAAAATTGCCGTGATTGGCGAATGCATGATTGAGCTGTCACAAAAAGGCGCGGAAGTCAGCCGCGGATTTGGTGGCGATACGTTAAACACGTCCGTTTATATTGCCCGTCAGGTTGCACCTGAGGCGCTTACGGTGAACTACGTGACCGCCCTGGGCACGGACAGCTTCAGCCAGCAAATGCTGGAGGCCTGGCAGAGTGAACATGTCGAAACGTCGCTGATTCAGCGTATGGAGAACCGCCTCCCGGGGCTTTATTACATCGAAACCGACAGCACCGGCGAACGCACGTTTTATTACTGGCGTAACGAAGCCGCGGCCAAATTCTGGCTGGAGAGCGACGCGGCCGCAGCCATCTGCGAAGAGCTGGCGACCTTTGATTACCTCTATCTGAGCGGGATTAGCCTGGCGATCCTGAGCCCTACCAGCCGTGAAAAGCTGCTCTCGCTGCTGCGCGAATGCCGTGCAAACGGCGGCAAGGTTATTTTCGATAACAACTACCGCCCGCGCCTGTGGGCCAGCCGCGAAGAGACGCAGCAGGTCTATCAGCAGATGCTGCAGTGCACCGACATCGCCTTCCTCACGCTCGACGATGAAGACGCTCTGTGGGGTGAGAAACCGGTAGAGGACGTGATTGCACGCACGCAGGCGGCTGGCGTGAGCGAAGTGGTGATTAAGCGCGGGGCGGATTCGTGCCTGGTCGCGGTGGCGGGCGAAGCGCTGGTTGACGTTCCGGCGGTGAAGCTTGCCAAAGAGAAAGTGATTGATACCACGGCGGCCGGTGATTCATTCAGCGCGGGCTATCTGGCGGTACGTCTGACGGGTGGAACGCCGGAAGCGGCGGCACAGCGTGGGCACCTGACGGCCAGCACGGTGATTCAGTATCGCGGGGCGATTATTCCGCGTGAGGCGATGCCTGTTTAAGGAGGGTGCGGGCTGATGCCCTCACCCTAACCCTCTCCCACAGGCCTGAGGGTTCCCCACAAAATAATGCCAGCACGGACTACCCCCTCTCCCTTGAGGGAGAGGGCTGGGGTGAGGGGGAACATACGGCTCTGGTGGTCATCCCGTTCACTTTATGTTTCTTGCTACTCTGTAACGACATTACCGGTGAACGTGCCATGGCGGCTCAGTCGCCGCCGCCCTGGCGACCCGGGCTCCCGGCGATAAATCGCCGCTTCGCGGTGCCCTCGGCTTATTCCTTCCGGCTTATCGGTTACGGGCGGAGGCAACGTCCCTGTAAAGCCCGCCCTCTCGGCGCATTCCTGCGCCTCGCCCCGGCCTGCAGGAAACACCTCAGCGATTTACAGCCGGACCAGGGCATCGCTGTAAGTCATTCATTTACCTGAAGCAACATTCATCGCTTCAGGTAGAAAATTACTGGGGATTACTCTCCCCACAGGGAGAGTGGACGATGAACACTCCCTCCCTGTGGGAGAGGGAATGTTTAAGCATTACTGCCCTTGCGGAATATCCGTCGCGTCCGGATGTAAATCATCAGCCGTGGGGGCCTGCGCAGGCTGCGGCGCGGTAGCCATAATGGAATCCCAGGTCTTCTGAAGTTCCTTCATGTCATACTCCGGCTCGCCCTTCGGTTGCAGGAGGATCAACGCCATCTCCTGCGACAGCTGCTGACGGAGGTCCTGATTGAGCATCTCGACGGTCAGACCGTTCAGGAAGTCCTGACGCAGTTTCTGATACTGTTCCGGCGCAATGTCCACGACCTGATTCTGCAGGGAACGAATACGCTGGCTGATCAGAATGTCGGTATCGGCGCGAGCGTAGGTCGCAAACAGCTTCTGCAGCTCGAGTTTTTTCTGCGCCACGAGAGCGTTGAATTCCTCTTCGGAAAGCCCCTCTTTACGCACTTTTGCCAGCTCTTTTGCGACCACGCCCAGATTGGCATTCAGCTTATCGCCCGGCGATTCAACGTTGATGGCACACTGCGCACGCTGGAACAGCACGCGGCAGTCAAAGCCAAGACCGATATTCTTCACGTTGTTCTTGCTCAGCGTCTGCTGAACGTGCCAGAACAGCGCTTCACGCGCGAGATCGGCACGCCAGTAGCGCAACATCGCCGCGGACTCGCGGATTGGCTGCCAGGCGTTATCCCACATGACGGAGAGGCGATCCTGACGCACAGCGTCCGTCATAATGCTGACAGGCTCTGCACGCAGCGGAGAAAGCGTCGGGACAGGGGCTGGCGTTTCACGCTTGCCTTTCAAATCACCAAACGCTTTGTTGATCTGCTCCACCACCGCGCGGCTGTCCACGTTACCCACCACGATCAGCGTCATCGCATCCGGGGTGTACCACTTCTGGTAGAACGATTTTACCTGTTCGGCGTCCACCGGCTGTTTCAGCGGTTCGGCCGGGTCATGTCCCAGCAGCGTCGAGCCCTTCAGGCGGTAACGCCACCAGCCCTCTTTGGTATCCCCGGGCCAGGTCGCCACCATGTCGCTGTTGCTCAGCGCATAGTTGACGGTGTCCGGCGTAATCGCCAGATTGCCAGAGGCATCGGAGAGATACGTAAGCGCTTCTTTAAGGAGGTCGTTACGGTTATTTGGCAGGCTCAGGTTAAACATGGTGTAGTCATACGAGACCACAGCCGGAGGGAGCGGGCGTTTCGGATCGATGGCCTGCTGCCAAAGCGAACGCACCTGAACCGCTTGCAGGCTGCCGCTCTGCGTGAGCGCCAGCCGTGGAATAAAATGGCTAAAACCGGTTTGCTGAGTGCTTTCCGCGAGGGAACCGGTATTAATGGACAGACGGATTTCTACACGGTCACTGGGACGTTGCGGAGTGGCTAAAACCTGCCACTGAAAACCGTTCGCTAATGTCCCTTGTTGCCAGGCCGGGTCTGGCTGGAGCGCATCTGCCTGCACATAACTGGCTGCTGCCATCATCAGCAAACCGCCGGTTAAGAGTCGAATTTTTGTGCCCTGCATGTGAACCCCTGATCAACATTCCTGGTTAAAAAAGAGTGTTTCGCGACGCGCTTCACTCTTAAAGATGACGATGAAAACACGTCGATTAGACCGCGCGTTCGGCAAAACGTCACGGTCAGAAGTGAAATATACCCAAAAAAAATCTTGTCGAATTATGACAGGTACGAACAGTTATTATGCGCAGGAGCCCGCATCCCGACAAGGGAATACGGGCATTTGTGACAAGATTAAGAGGTTAAGCCAGGATTTTTGCTGTCAGTTGAACGGTTATTCAGAGTATCGTCGAGCTTTTTGTGATCCAGCTCTTTCACCCATTTCGCCACCACCACCGTTGCCACGCCGTTACCCACCAGGTTGGTTAACGCACGCGCCTCTGACATGAAGCGGTCGATACCGAGAATCAACGCCAGACCCGCCACCGGCAGGTGGCCCACAGCGGAAATAGTAGCAGCCAGCACGATAAAGCCACTGCCCGTCACGCCTGCCGCGCCTTTAGAGGAGAGCAGGAGCACCACCAGCAGGGTAATCTGGTGGAAAATATCCATATGGCTGTTGGTCGCCTGAGCGATAAACACGGCCGCCATCGTCAGGTATATCGAGGTGCCGTCCAGGTTGAAGGAGTAGCCCGTCGGGATCACCAGCCCGACCACCGATTTACGGCACCCCAGCTTTTCCATCTTGTCGAGCATACGCGGCAGCGCCGATTCTGAAGAGGAAGTCCCCAGAACGATCAGCAGCTCTTCGCGGATGTAACGGATAAATTTGAAGATGTTGAAACCCGTCGCGCGGGCGATGGAGCCCAGCACCACGACCACGAAAAGGATACAGGTGATATAGAAGCAGATAATCAGCTGACCCAGCTGCACCAGCGTACCGACGCCATATTTACCGATGGTGAAGGCCATCGCGCCGAAAGCACCGATCGGCGCCAGGCGCATGATCATATTGATGATGCCGAAAATCACCTGGGAGAAGCTTTCGATCACATTAAAGATAAGCTGGCCTTTGCTGCCCAGACGGTGCAGAGCAAAGCCAAACATCACGGCAAACAGCAGAACCTGCAGGATGTTTCCGCTGGCGAACGCGCCAATGACGCTGCCCGGTATCACGTCCAGCAGGAAGGCCACCACGCCCTGATCCTTCGCCTGCTCGGCATACACCGCGACCGCTTTGGCATCCAGCGTTGACGGGTCTACGTTCATCCCCGCGCCCGGCTGCACCACGTTGACGATGATCAGACCGATAATCAGCGCAAGGGTACTAACCACTTCAAAATAGAGAAGCGCCACTGCACCGGTACGACCGACCGCCTTCATGCTTTCCATGCCAGCGATGCCCGTTACTACGGTACAGAAGATCACCGGAGCGATGACCATTTTGATGAGCTTAACGAACGCGTCGCCAAGCGGTTTCATTTGCGCGCCCAGCTCAGGGTAATAGTGACCCAGCAGAATACCGATGGCGATGGCTGTCAGGACCTGGAAATAAAGACTTTTGAAGAGTGAGGTTTTCATAAGGTGTCCTTGGGAAGAAAAACCACAGGCTTTGTAAGGTTATGGTTAACCTGCGGCTTTAAAATAACACCCACATAACAGGACAGAAATAAACTCAGTTCAAATTTGAAACACAAATGTTAAGAACTTTGAGCTGGCTCGCACAAGCCAGCAACAAAATTACACTTTTGCGTTATTGTCAGCACCAGAAAGGTATCGTTCTTCAAAGACATCCGAAGGAACAGCAGGGGCAAAAAGGAAGCCTTGTCCGCTCTCCACGCCCGCCTCTGCCAGCCATGCGCGTTGCGCTTCGGTTTCAATCCCCTCGGCAATAAGATGCAGGTTGAGGCTGCGCGCCATCTGGATAATCGCCTGCACCATGCTGCTGTCGCCAGGCAGACCGTCGACAAACGCTTTATCAATTTTGAGCACATCCACCGGAAGGGTTTTCATATGCTGAAGCTGACGCAGCCCGGCGTATCCCATGCCGAAATCGTCCAGCGCAATGCGAATGCCGGCATTGCGCAGCGGTTTCAGAATTGCGACTGCCTGATTAGGGTCGTCGATGCGTCGGCTCTCCGTCACTTCCAGAGTTAACGTATCAGGCTTGATTCGGTAACGATGGATCAGCTCCAGCATCTCTGAAACCATGGTCGGATGCATTAGCTGTACGGCTGACAAATTGACCGACAGCGGCAGCGTCACGCCGCGCTCCTGCCAGGCGGCAAGCTGACGGCAGGACTCTTCCAGCACCCAGTAGCCAACGGTAACCATCAGGCCGCAGGATTCAATGCGCTCAATCAGCCCTTCCGGCAGCTCCCATGAACCATCCGGCTGCTGCACGCGCAGCAGTGCCTCGGCGCTTTTCACTTCTCCCGTCAGCAAATTCACCTGCGGCTGTAGCCAGAGGGCAAACTGGCGGTTATCCAGCGCGGTCAGGATGTCGCTCTCTTCCGTCAGGCGCTGCTGCGCCTTTTCCATCTCTTCCGGCGCGAAGAACTGGATCTGATTTTTGCCTTTGCGCCGGGCGGTGAACGCCGCCGAGAACGCGCGATGATAAAGCTGCTCTGCCGTTAAATCGCCATAGTACATCGCAATACCGATACTGGCGCTTGGACGAAGCTGGATACCCTGAATGGGCAACCGCTCATTAATGACAGTGAGTACTTGCTGACCTAAAGTGATCGCATGCCAGGGTTCTTTTACGCCGTTGGCAATCACCACCAGGTCGTAACCGCTGACCTGGGTCAGCACCATGCGCGGGGCAAGGACAGACTTCACTTTCTCCACCAGGGTCAGCAGCAGCATTTCGCGCTGGCTCTCCCTGAGCACGCCAGCCGTGTCCTGCAGGGTTTCACAGGCGATAACCATCAGCGCCGTGGTTTGCTGACGGGCAACGGTCTGCTCCAGCATCGCCATCAGGAAGGCTTTATTGGGAAGCTCCGACACCGGGAAGCGCGTGGCGCTGCTGTTTAACTCATCCTGCTGGCGCTGAATGCGCTGCTGGTTGAGGTTGTAGCTGCGCACCAGCATGCCTATCTCATCGTCATGATGCAGACGCGGCAGCTCAAGCTGATGCCCCATCTGATCCTGCGGCGCAAGCGTATTCAGCTCGCGGGCGATACGGCGCAGCGGATGAACAATCAGCCGGTTAATGCACCAGGTGAGCGCCACGCTGAGAATAAGCGTCATAAGTAAGCAAGTGGTCACTAACGTAACCACCCAGCTCATGACGAATTTATACATGCGGTAGGAATCCGCCTGTAATACCAGGTAGGCCAGCGGCTGCGGATTGGCAGGGCGTTCAAGCGAATAAACGGGCAGCGAAATCTGCACCGGCAGTTCAAACAGGCGCATCACCATCATCGGGACGGGACGCTCCGGGATAAAGCTCATCCGCAGCGCCTGAAACTGATTGGGCAAGACCACATCGGCGCGGCTAACGACGCCGGCAGGCTGAATGCGTTTTAAAATGGTTTCCGCTTCGGGAATATCCCCTTTCAGGATAGCGGCAGAGAGCGGGCCGCGCACCGAGCGCGCAATACTTTCTAACTGCGAAGCCGTGTTATAGCGATTCTGCTGTACGGAATGAAACAGCAAAATTACGCAGAAGAGCAGTACAAACAGCACGGTGACGGCAGAAACCATCGCCATCTGTTTGATTGTTAAGGAACGGCTGACACGCAAAATGACTCTCCACAAAACTCGAAGCGCAGGGCGCGCCAGGGTGTAAACCTGGCGCGCCTGAGTATACCCGATTGCCGCGCTATTAAGAGAGACTTACAAATGGATTAAGGATAATCCGATTACCAGTCCGCGTAAGGGATGAGCGGCTGCGGCGGTAAGTCCATATCGCCCTGCCAGCCTGCAGCAGAGTAACGCACATAGATCAGCGCATGGCTTGGGGTATAGTCTTTCGCTTCCTGAATATCCACGCCCATGCCCACAAACCAGTTGGACGTTACGCGGCGTTCGATAATGGCCCGCGCGGTATAACCCGTGCCTGAGGAGCTGCTGCCCGTTTCCATCACGCCCCGGTCGGTATAGCGGTCTGGCTCATCGGTCGGGATCAGATTCTGGATCGGGTAGCGCAGTTCGTCTTTGGTTTTCGAGTGAGACCAGGACACCGAGCCGCCCAGCTCCCAGGACCAGTTCTCCGTGCGTTTACGCCAGGTCACCGGCAGTGCGAAGGAGACATACTCCTGCGGGCTGTAGTAGCCGCCCTGACCCAGGGTATAACCGCTCAGGTCTTTGTCGTAGTGCCAGAGCATATTGGAGACGCCGACCGTCAGGCGCTCGTTGTTTTTATTAATGAGCTTGTAGTAGTAACCCGTCATCCAGCGGACGCGCCAGTTATCTTCCACATTTTTACCCGTCAGCGTTTCCGCGTTCAGGCTTGACCAGACGCCGTTCGCTTCCCCTTTGTCATAGCTCATGCTTACGCCGCCACCGGTGGCACGTACGCCGCCCCAGGTGGTGCCGGTGTTGGTATCTTTTTGCCCGGCGAACGCCAGCAGAGAGCTGGAGATGGGGCGGCGATGGGCGTTAACGGTATAGCCGATGGGGCCCAGATCGCTGCTGTAGCTGATGCCGCCCACCACGTCGACGACGTCAAAGCCCATTGGCGTGGTGCCAATATCCATCGCCCAGGTCTTATTCTGCCAGCCGACGGCGACGCTTGCGCCATTGTCGGACTGATGGGTGTTGCCGCTACACGGCGTTTCGTAGCAGGTCCCCCATTTTGGATCGTAGGTCCCGTTATTGTTATCAAATGAACCGGCGTCCATGTTGACCAGATCGCTTCTGAAGAACATGCGCCCGTCAGACAGCGGAGCATCCACCTGCAGCATGGTAGTGTGCGCTTTCAGGTCAGAATAGCCGCCCGTGCCGCTGGAGCCCCAGTAGTCGTGCTGCAGCGTGACGTTAACATCCTGCTGACGGTACAAGTCACCGGCATCGCTGCGCACGCCGCGCTTCAGCCAGTCGTCTTTTTCATCGTTACGCGTCAGACGAGTGAAACTGTCGTTGTCGGCCGGACGCGTCGTGGTGATGCCCGTCGACACCATCGCGTCTTTATAGGTTTCCAGCGCCTGCTGAGGCTGACCGTTTTGCGCCTGGAAACGCGCGGCATCACGTAACACCAGCGCGTTTTCCATGGAGCCGGGCTGCGATTTAGCCTGCGGAATGATTTTGTTGAAGGTCTGTTCTGCGGCAGCGGAATCGCCCAGACCTGCCTGCGCCATCGCGATCCGGCGCTGCATGTTGAGCGACAGCGGCTGGCCGTTTTGCGCGGCGGGCAGTTTCGCCAGCTCTGCGCGCGCGGCATCTTTGTCGCCCTGCGCGCTGTAAATCTCGGTCAGGCCGAGGATCGCGTCTTCGTTCTGCGGTTCACGCTGCAGAACGGCGCTGTACGTCGTTTTCGCCGACGCCAGATCGCCACGCTGCTGCGCCCAGTCCGCCAGCGTCAGGTCGATGCGGGTGGAGGTCGGCTGCTGACGCAGAAGGTTTTCCGCCTCCTGCTCTTTGCCGCTGTCGCGCAGACGGTTGGCGGTTTCCAGCACCTGGTTGCTTTGCAGGCGGTCGGCAAGCTCCTGAATATTGCCGTTCCACTGGCTGCGCGGCAGCGTGTCCAGATGCGCCAGCGCGGCGCGGTCCTGATCGTTACCGGAAAGGTAGAGCCCGTTGGCATACACCTGATCCGGGTCGGACGGTTTCTGGCTGGCAAGCTGACGCATCAGGGTATCCGCCTGGCTGCGCTGACCCGCGCTGTAGAGATCGCGCGAGAGACGATAGGTTATCCACACGTCGCCGGGAGAGAGCGCCAGACGACGACGCTGAATCTCTGCCGCCTGGGCGTATTTCCCCTGATTTTCCAGCTGTTCTGCCTGAGCGGAGAGCTGCTCGTTGGTCAGGCTGCGTTCAATATCATCAATGCTCCGGCGCTGGCTGGCGGAGAGAGACTGGATAAACTGCGAGGCCTTCTCCGGGGACTGCGCGCGGTAAATATTAGCCAGGCCGCGGACCGCATTGCTGTTGCCGCTGTCCATACGCAGCGCCTGGCGATAGTAACGTTCCGCCGCGTCATTATCTTTACGCGCCGCGGCGGCATCGCCCAGCCCCAGCACGGCATAACTGTCGGTATTGTCGATACTGCGCGCCTGCTGATAGTAACGCTCCGCCTGCGCAGGGTTATTCGCCTTCAGGGCCGCATCGCCCTGCTGGATCAGCAGCCAGTAGCGGTTGACCTTCAGCAGACTGTCCCATTTACCCCGGTTATCGCTCTGGGGATCGAGGGCAATCGCCTTTTCAAACTGCGCCACCGCGCGGGCGCGGTCGCCTTTCTGGGAATAAGCCTGGCCAAGGGCACCTACCGCTTCACTGTCGGCATGGTTGGCGCTGACGGCTTTTTGCAGTTCCGCGACCGCCTTACTTCCCTGCCCGGCATCCACCGCCGCCAGCCCTTCCGCTTTCGCGCGGAACGCCGGGTCAGCGAGCTGTTTTTGCTGTTCTTCGAGCTGGGCACGCGCCGCCACGACGCTATCGCCGTCACTGAATACGCTCAGGTATTTTTGCAGCGCGCTGACGCTGGCGCTGCTGGCAGGCTGGCCTTTGATTTGGTCATACCACATATCAGACGCCTGGCTGCGCCCGTTGGTCGATTTAGCCATATCCTGCAATACCGCAAAGCCTTCGTCACGGCGTCCGCTCTGGAACAATAGCTGGGACAGCGTCGCCTGCAGCTGTGTATTTCCGGGGCTGCTGGTGTTGATTTTCTTGAGCTGGTTAATGGCCGCATTCCGGCGAGCGGGGTCTTTCGCCACGACGTTCCAGTATTCCGTCGCCACGTCGCCGCCCGGCGGGTTGCCGTCAAACAGCTTGTCATAGGCTGCAATCGCCTCCTGCGTGTGTCCCGTGGTGGCGAGCAAACGCGCCTGCTGGAGCTGCTGGCGGCCATCCGGCGTGGACAGCAGCATCGTGTTGCGTGATGACTGGTATGCACTCGAGCCCGGCGCAATCCCTTTCAGACGATCCAGCTCTTTTTGCGCACCGGCGTTATCGCCCTGGCGCAGCAGGTAGCGAAAGCGTGCGGCAATGACGTCAGGGTTGTTCGGGTCAATCAGCTCAAGACGGTAAAGCGACTGACGAACCAAATCCTCACGCTGTGTCGATTCGCCCAGCCGAACCTGTTCCAGCAGCTGTTTCTGCTGCGGAGAGTTAGCGGCCTCAGCCATCGGCATCAGTGCCAGGCCAAGCGATAAAGTGAGTAGATTTACTGTGAACTTGCGCATTCCTGGCCCCAATCCGGTATTAATTCACCTTTTGCGGTGAAGCGAAAACGATGCTGATCCCATCCTTGCCCAAAGAGAGTCAGCACGTAGCTGTAATAGGCATTGTTATCGGGAAAATGGTCCGCAACGCGCTGGCGCTGAACCGCCTGGGCATCACGTTGTTGTAAAAACGGTAGCATGGCGGCAGAGAACCCGACCGGGCCATTCCCGGTGCGTTTACCCGTCGCCACATCCACTTTCTCCGGCGGCACACCCCGTTTCATTGTCTTTGCCGCCATCGGCTGGAAGCGCGTCAGCAGCCGGGCTTTCTGAGGATCTTTATCACTCATCATTCCCACCCAGAGATAAACGCGGATGGCGTCGTAGCCGCCCACCAGCGATTTATCCTGCTGTAACCGCCAGCCTTTGTTTTTCTGATACTGAACCCAGTCCGGCGAAAATCCTTTCGGCGCGCTCTCCAGCAGCAGACGCTGATTGGTTTCACGAAGCTGGGTCCACGGAGGACCAAAGCGCGTGAAATAACTCGCTAACTGCGGAGGAAGATAGCTGGGGTTAAAACGCCAGACGTTTTCATCGGCAAAACCGACTTTACCGGGAAGCAGCATTGCGCCGAGCCCCGGCACTTTCACCACTTCCTCACTGACAATGTGTTTCAGCAGCGCCTTACCCGTGCGGGTATAGTCCGGATGTTTCCACAACCGGCCCGCTTCGAGCAGAGACCAGGCGATCCAGACATCGGCATCAGAGGCGGAGTTGGTATCAATCACCGCCCACGTCTCTTTATCTTTCTGGCCCCATAGCCAGGCGGGCAGATGGTCGTTGAGATTGCCGCTGGCAAGATTATCGCGCGTCCAGGTCAGCAGCTGGTCAAACGCGCTGCGATCGTTCGCCGCAAGGGCAAAGAACAAGGCGTAGCTTTGCCCTTCCGAGGTCGTAATTTTGCGCGTGTCGCTGGGATCAACGACACGCCCGCCCTCACTGATGTAATCCTTTTTAAACTGCTCCCAGGCAGGCCAGGTACAGGCGGCGCGAAGAGGAAGCGCCGCCAGCATCAACGCTGCTAATGCACACCAGCGAAAGGCTTTCATCACATCTTACTCATCCGGGTTCAGGCGACGACGGCTGATGATACGCAGCAGACGCCACAGCACCCATGCCAGCAAGACCACGCTGACCGCCGCCAGGATGGCGAGCAGAACCGGATGGTTAGCCAGCGCATACCACAGGCGTTCGAACCACGGCAGATGGCCTACGTAATACACGTCGCCCACGCGCAGGCTATTGACGCCGGACTCACGGATCACCGACACGGATCCAAACATCGCGGCACGTTTACCGCTGTCGTTCATGGCCGTATTGAGCAGTTCATACCCGCGCGGGCTGTCCGCCAGGAGAGCCACCACGCTACGCTGTTCGTTGTAAGGTGACTGGAAGCCCACCACCGCGGCCATTGCCCCCTGAGACGTTACGGTCGTCTGCGCGCTGGCCTGACGGTCGTTCACATCCGGCATAATGCTCGGGAACTCGGTCTGGCGCAGCGGCGTGTTAACCCAGGACTGGGCCGCTTTCACCAGCAGATCGATACGTTTGTCATCCTTCAGCTTATCCGGAATAGTGCCGATCACCATGATGTCAGCATCTTTGTTCTGGATCTGGCTGCCATCGTCCGTCAACGTGACGTTAATCGCCGGTAATCCCGTCTGTCCCCCAACGGTCGCCATGGTATCCAGCAGGGTCGTGACCTGCCCTTCGCTTGGCGCTTTTGGCATCACAACGATGGACTCAGAGAGATCGGCCATGCGGCTGAACGGGAAGCCCGCGTTAGCAAAGGCGCGCAGATCCGGCATCGCCAGGAAGTGATAGTACTTCGAGAAGTCGATGGTCGACTCATCGCCAATCACGACGTGGTTCTGTACGGGCTGGAAGGTGATGCAGTTTTCCGCCGAACCGCCAGGCGTCGGGTTCATGTACTGGAAGTCAAAGCGCAGCTGGTTTATCGCGCCCAGCTTCAGTGCCGGAATGGAGACATCCGTTTTACCGTCCAGCAGCCCCTGCAACACCGGCAGGCGAAGCATCAGGCGGTTAGTATCCTGCGTGCTTTGCAGGCTGAACGATTGCAGGAACTGGTTGTTCAGGCTGATATCCATGCGCGAGCTGTCTTTGGTCGCTGGCGCGGTATAACGGTAGTTCAGATTGATATCAATGCCGTTGGTACGCAGCAGATACAGATCCGGCGGCAGATTCAGTGACAGGCTAATCGGCGCTGGCTCAAGCCCCGTCGCCTGCAGCTGTTCTTCATAGGTTTTCAGTTCGCCAAATGTCACCGCACGGTCGGTACGCACCCAGTTTGGCGCATCATAAGGTTTACGCGCCAGCAGCGGTTTGACCTCATCCACTACAACGCTGTTGCCACGGAAAAGGACGTTGCCCTGGGCAATCGCTTTTGCTGCCTGCACCAGATCTTTATCATCACGGCCAAACACCACCAGCAGCTTCACGTACGGGTTTTCCGGGTGACTTATCATCTCAACGGTCGGCGCTTTGACGTCCGGATGATCGCGCAGGAAGGCCGGGCGTTTCGCGTTGGTCGCAAACACAATGGCATTTCTGTCCGGCAGTTTGTCATACATCGCCGGGAAGCTCTGTCCACGCCAGCCAGCACGTGAACCAAACCAGGACGCCACAATGGTGGCCGCCAGCTGCTCGGTCACGTTCGGGGATGATGCAAACACCATCGGCAGCGTGAGCGGACGGTTATCACGCGGATCGAAGAACGGAACCGGGAATGCCGAGAGATCGTTTTTCAGCGCCAGCGACTGGTAGGTCATCTGCAGCGAGGAGTTACGCCCGACGTCCATCCACAGCGTGTTGCTGGCCGGGTTTTCGCAGACATCGCGGTAGTGGCCGACAAATTCCAGACGGATACGGTTAAAGTCGGTGATGAACAGCGGGTTGATCGGCACCTGCGCCTGGGTTTTCTTGCCCAGCTGCTCTTTGGTGACCGGCAGTACGTCCATCAGCTCATCATTCAGGTAGACCTTCAGCTGGGACTGCGTCGGCAGCAGAGACGGCGACGGCGTGTATTCCAGGTTCAGCACCGCATTAGAAACGACCTCATCGCTACGCATGCCAAACTCAATGCCGCCGTTAGGGTTGATGCCGCGCAGCACCATACTGCCCGGAGGCGGTGCAATTTGCGCGAAGGTCAGCTTCACGTCCCGCGACGGCGCATTGTCCGCAACGACGGGCGCATTCGCCCCCCGGACGCCAGGCATCACCTGACCGATGACCTGGCCGTCTGCCGGCAGGGTGTTCCCCTCCGTTGGCTGGTTCGGCATGATATTTTCTGTTTGACCAGGTGCCGCGGTGACAACCGGATCGGTTGCTTGCGCGACGACAGGTACCGTTGGCGCAGGGGTTGCCGCTGCGTTACCAGGAGCTGCGTTAGCCATTGTTGCGGGGAGGACATTCATCCCCATTGCCACTGCACATAACCAGGAAAGTTTTGTTTTCATCGCGTTATCATCATTGTTGAGCCATAACCGGGTCCGCCTGCTTCGCCTCATCCCGCTCAGGACGACGAGGAATGAACGACACGACCCAGGAAACCAGCGAAGTAAGTGACCGGAAAATTAATTTCACCGACGACGGGGCGAATTCTGCAAGGTGACGATAGCCACGGAACCCCAGCTTCAGAATATCCAGCAGGCTTTCCAGAGGTTTATCTTCCGGGAAGCTGTCCTGCCAGAGAGCCCACGTGTCCGCGCGGGCAAACGTACACTGCACAAAATCGATATGTTGCTTTTTGGTCAACGACATCAGCTGCAAACCGACTTCATTGCCCGCCACGCGCACAACCTGCGTCGGGAAGACATACTCCTGCTGGCCGCGCTTAAGCAGCAGGTTAACTTTCTGGCCTTCCAGCACCTTCGCCTGGCCGTTGATTTTGATCCCCAGACCACCGTCAGAGAAGTCGTGCACGGTACAGGAGAAGAGGTGGCCATCTTCACGGGCGATCGCCGCAGGCATGCAGATTTCAACGCGATGCGCGCGACGAACCTGCTTGCTCTCCACCGACACCGCCACCGCGCCGCCGAGGATAATCAGGTTGTAGAAGACCCAGGCCATACTCACAAAGACGGTCAGGATTTCGTTTTCCGGGCCGTAGAAGTAACGCCAGATACCGGCGATGACGCCAACGATATTCAGCAATACCAGGAAGATATACGGACGGGAGATCACCCAGTCGACATACTCTTCTTCCACCAGGCCGCCCTTGGCGGTGACGTTAAATTTCCCTTTGTGCGGGTTAATCAGCGCCACCATCGTCGGCGGCGCGATATACCAGGCCAGCACCGTTTCGTAGATTTCGCTCCAGAAGGAATGGCGGTATTTACCCTGTATCTTCGAGTTCGTCAGGCTCGCGTGGATCATGTGCGGCAGAACAAACAGCGCAATCATCAGCGCCGGGGCGTAAATGATATAAGCGTGAAGGAGCAGGAACGCCAGCGGCGCGGTCAGGAAGATCAGCCGCGGGATACCGGATAAGAAGTGGAACATGGCGTTGACGTAGCAGAGACGTTGCGCCAGCTTGAGCCCTTTACCAATCAGTGGGTTATCGAGACGGAAGATCTGCACCATCCCGCGTGCCCAGCGAATACGCTGACCAATGTGCGCCGAAAGAGACTCCGTTGCCAGACCGGCAGCCTGCGGAATACGCATATACGCCGAGGTATAGCCACGACGGTGCAGGCGCAGCGAGGTGTGCGCATCTTCAGTGACCGTTTCGACGGCGATACCGCCAATTTCATCCAGCGGCTTACGGCGGATAACCGCACAGGAGCCGCAGAAGAAGGTGGCATCCCACATGTCGTTCCCGTCCTGCACCAGGCCATAGAACAGCGTGCCTTCGTTCGGGGTTTTGCGGAAGCGGCCAAGGTTACGTTCAAACGGATCCGGCGAGAAGAAGTGGTGCGGCGTCTGCATCATCGCCAGCTCTTTCTCCTTCAGGAACCAGCCCATGGTCATCTGCAGGAACGAGCGCGTTGGCACGTGGTCGCAGTCAAAGATCGAGACAAACTCACCTGTGGCATACTTCAACGCGTTATTGATGTTCCCGGCTTTCGCATGCTCGTGAGTCGGACGAGCGATGTACTCGACGCCAACCTCCTCTGCGAACTGGCGGAATGCCGGACGGTTGCCGTCATCCAGGATCCAGACCTTAAGCTTGTCTTTCGGCCAGTCGATGCCCAGCGCGGCATAAATGGTGTTTTTCACCACGCTCAGATCTTCGTTGTAGGTCGGTACAAAGAGATCAACAGACGGCCACTGCGCGGTGTCTTTTGGCAGCGGAACCGGCTGGCGGTTGAGCGGCCAAATAACCTGGAAATAGCCCAACACCAGTACGATCCAGGCGTAGGTTTCAGCAAACAGCAGCACCAGGCCGCACACCAGGCTGACCGGGTCGTCCCAGTTCAGGGTTGAGGTATAACGCCACCAGATGTAGCGACAGGAGACGGTCAACGACAACACAATCAGCATCAGCGCCGAGAAGCGGCCCGGAATACGGCGGACCAGCAGCGCCACGCCCCACAGCAGGATCAGGAAGGTGAACTGCGCCAGAGGGTTGAAAGGCTGCGTAATACAGACCAGCGCCAGAATGAGCGAGAACACGACGATCACGCCGAGGATAAAACGCCGCAGGCCCGGGTGAAGATGCCCGAGCTCTTTATGGTTATCCAGATGGCTGGTCTTATCGCTTACGCTGTTGGGCAGTTTATCCAGCCACTGGTGGTAGCGCTCACGTAACTGCTGAACCCGGGAGAAGCTGCGCCAGTGCGGCGTTATTTTCTCTGTGCGGGATGACGTGACCACCAGCCAGATGGCCTGAATGAGATAGCGCGCCGGATCCAAAGGACGCGGTCGGTTGGGATTAATATGCGGATATAGCTCACTGTGCCGGGCAC
This sequence comes from Enterobacter sp. 302C9, assembly GCF_034106085.1. Classification (NCBI taxonomy): domain Bacteria; kingdom Pseudomonadati; phylum Pseudomonadota; class Gammaproteobacteria; order Enterobacterales; family Enterobacteriaceae; genus Enterobacter; species Enterobacter sp. 302C9. The sequence continues at coordinate 8,000 of NZ_JAWNBW010000008.1, read as the reverse complement.
GTATGCGCTGCCAGCGCGGGTGTTCGAGTGGAATAAACATCCAGGCCAGAATCATCCAGAAACAACCGAGCGCGGCGCTAAATGCCGAAGCACCGTGCCGGCGGAAATGCCGGTAATGTTCGCTCAAACGCGAACTGACCGGTGGGATGAGTAACCAGCTGGCGAGACGACTCATACAGAACTCCCTGCATGCTCCGCCCTGTTGGCGAAGTTCAGCAGACACCAGTTAGCCAGCGTCAGGATCTCTTCTGCCGCCAGTGAATCGCTGCGGTATTCGCCGAGCGGTTGCTTAGACGCTAGGCATTCCGCCATCCCCTCATCACGATGGATGACAATGGGAAGCAGACGGCGCTGGCTTTGCAGCCAGACCTGATACAGATCGTCCTGGATCTGGCTGCCAATGCGCAAATCGTTAATCAGAAGGTGAGCGTTCTGAGGCAGCCCCTGCTGATGCAGGCGGATATGGCAGTTCGCATCGACGTTGACGATGGAAAGTATATGATCGCACTGGGCGATAAGCTGTCGAGTGAGCGTGCCGGCGCCGTGCGGCAGATCCAGCAGGATCCACTTGTAGTGCCCCTTTTCTTTCAGGGTTTGCAGCGCCAGCGTGAACTGCGAAAACAGGCGCTGATACGCGGCTTCATTCTCGCGTTCCGTGGTGGTCAGTTGCCCAAACGGCAGCAGATCAAGCTGGGAGGTATAGCGCATCCCCGCATCCTGCCAGTCTTTATCATCAAGCAGCGCGCGGGCCCAGCCCTCTTCACGAGAAAAGTCGACGTTAAACGACATACGCAACAAATTATCGGCGCAGGCGTCAATAACCAGCACCGATTCACCTAAAAGCTGTAATGACCACGCCAGCGCCGCGGTAACTGATGTGGTACCCACACCGCCACGGACACCCTGTAATCCGAGTATGGCCATCAATGGCTCCCTTATTGTTGATGGGCGAATTCAGCTAATAACGGCCAGCGTTTAATAGCCGCGGCCAACTGTTCCCGCTGGGAAATATCGGTGTAATCTATTTCAGGTAAAGAAAAGGCCTGCGTCAGCGCCAGAAAATCGTTTTGGAATGTGTAACCCAGAGTCGAGTCGACTGGGGTTCCAGGTTCGTTATTATCCATTCTTTTTCCATCCCTTTAAGGAAAATCGCACGCTAAAGAAGTTGCGGGGCTTCCTGCCCTGACAAATTTCATTTACATGCTAAATCTGATGTTCTTTAATTTCAATGTTAGGTTTATTTCTACGCTTTCGCTAGTAAACTGAGATACAGATAAATTAGACGAAAAGAGGGACACCGTGGACTCCATATTTTCTATTGGCATCCAGTCATTATGGGACGAATTGAGCCACATGCCAGTCGGAGGAGTCTGGTGGATTAATACGGACCGTAATGAAGATGCTATCAGTCTGGTAAACCAGACAATTGCTGCTCAGGATAAGGATTCCCGCGTGGCCGTCATTAGCATGGGCGAAGATCCGAAGAAAATTATTACGCTTGAAAGTGGTCGCGGCCCCCAGACGGTGCGATTATTTTCCATGACATCGGAAGCCGATAGTCTATACTTTTTGTCCCGCGACGTTCAGTGCTCTATTGATCCGGATCACTATTTTGTGATTCTGAAATGCGCAAATAACGTCCTGCAAAATATGCCCGCTGAAAAACTGCTGCCGTGGCTGGAAAAAATCAATAAATGGGCAAAATTTCAAAATTGCACGCTATTGATAGTCAATCCGGGCAGTAATAATGACAAGCTGTTCTCACTTTTAATGGGCGAATATCGCTCCCTGTTCGGTCTGGCAAGCATTCGTGACCAGGCAGGCAGCTATCTCTACGATATTGCATTCTGGTGTAATGAAAAAGGCGTGAGCGCCAGGCAACAGCTTACGCTGAAACATATTGAGGGCGAGTGGCACCTGGCGCAGCAGGAAGAAACCGTGGTGCAGCCGCGCAGTGATGAAAAACGTATCCTGAGCCATATCGCGGTTTTAGAGGGGGCACCCGCCCTGTCGGAAAACTGGACATTGTTTGATTCTAACGAAGCCCTTTTCCATGAAGCCCGCACAACCCAGGCGGCAACCCTTATTTTCTCGCTGATGCAGAATAACCAGATTGAGACGCTGGCACGACAAATCCACACCTTACGCCGCCAGCGCGGAAGTGCGTTGAAAATCATCGTGCGCGAAAATAATACCAGCCTGCGCGCCACCGATGAGCGCCTGCTTCTGGGCTGCGGCGCCAATATGGTTATTCCATGGAATGCGCCGTTGTCACGCTGCCTGACGCTTATCGAAAGCGTTCAGGGCCAGCAGTTTAGCCGCCATGTACCGGAAGATATTTCCACGCTGCTCTCCATGACGCAGCCGATGAAGCTGCGTGGGTACCAAAAATGGGATACCTTCTGCGACGCCGTGGGCAACATGATGAACAACACGCTTCTTCCTGCTGACGGAAAAGGGGTCATGGTTGCTCTGCGTCCTGTACCGGGTATTCGCGTTGAACAGGCTCTCACCTTATGTCGCCCGAACCGTACAGGGGACATCATGACCATTGGCGACAATCGCCTGGTGCTGTTTTTGTCCTTCTGCCGGGTAAACGATCTCGATACGGCGCTTAACCACATCTTCCCTCTGCCTACAGGGGATATTTTCTCGAACCGTATGATTTGGTTCGAAGATAATACGATTAGCGCGGAGCTGGTGCAGATGCGTGCGCTCCAGCCTGAACAATGGGTTAAGCCGCTCGCTATCAAGAGCGATGCCAAACCGATCCTCAATGCCAGACATGATGGACACGTCTGGCGTCGGGTTCCGGAACCCCTTCGCTTATTAACAGACAACGCGGAGAACGCATCATCATGAACATCAGCGATATCATTCAACTGGTTATATTCTGTGCGCTGATCTTTTTCCCGCTTGGCTACTATGCGCGCCATTCCATCCGCCGTATCCGTGATACGGCCAGAGTGCTGTTTATTAAACCTCGCTATGTAAAACCAGCCGGAACACTGACACGGGCATCACACGTCAAGGCAGACCGAAAACATGACTAATTCTACCTATACCGCTTCGTCACCCTCGCCGCTCTGGCAATACTGGCGCGGCCTTTCCGGCTGGAACTTCTACTTTCTGGTGAAGTTTGGTCTGCTGTGGGCAGGCTATCTGAATTTCCATCCCCTTATCAACCTCGTGTTTATGGCCTTCCTGCTGATGCCGCTGCCGAATATCAGGCTACATCGCTTGCGCCACTGGGTCGCTATACCTGTCGGCTTTGCGCTGTTCTGGCATGATACCTGGCTACCGGGGCCGGACAGCATTATGAGCCAGGGGTCGCAGGTGGCGGGCTTTAGCGCCAGCTATGTCCTCGATCTGACCGAGCGCTTTATTAACTGGCAGATGATTGGCGCGGTATTTGTGCTGCTGGTTGCCTGGCTGTTCCTGTCACAGTGGATCCGCGTCACGGTGTTTGTCGTCGCGATTATGATCTGGCTTAACGTGCTGACGCTGGCTGGGCCGAACTTTTCGCTGTGGCCTGCCGGTCAACCGACCACCACGGTGACCACCACAGGGGGAAGCGCGGCGGCAACCGTCACAACGGCAGGCGATACGCCTGTGGTGGGCGATATCCCAACCCAGACCGCACCGCCGACCTCAACCAATCTGAACGCCTGGCTCTCCAGTTTCTATACCGCGGAAGACAAGCGACAGACTAAATTCCCGGATGCGCTGCCGACGGATGCTCAGCCGTTTGAACTGCTGGTGATCAACATCTGTTCTCTCTCCTGGGCCGACGTGGACGCCGCCGGTTTGATGTCTCATCCGCTGTGGTCACACTTCGATATTCAGTTTAAAGATTTCAACTCTGCCACCTCGTACAGCGGCCCGGCGGCGATCCGCCTGCTGCGTGCAAGCTGTGGTCAGACATCGCATAAAAACCTGTATCAACCCGCCGGCAACCAGTGTTATCTGTTCGATAACCTCGCAAAGCTGGGCTTTACGCAGCACCTGATGCTGGGGCATAACGGCCAGTTCGGTAACTTCCTGAAAGAGGTGCGCGAACAGGGCGGCATGCAGGCACCGCTGATGGATCAAACCGGTCTTCCTGTCTCTCTGCTGGGCTTCGACGGCTCGCCCGTTTATGACGATACTGCCGTCCTGCAGCGCTGGCTGCAGACCATCGAAAAAGACAGCAATCCACGCAGCGCGACGTTCTTTAATACCCTGCCGCTCCACGACGGTAACCATTTCCCGGGCGTGAGCAAAACGGCTGATTATAAAGTGCGTGCGCAGAAGTTCTTTGACGAGCTGGACGCGTTCTTCACGGAGCTGGAAAAATCGGGCCGTAAAGTGATGGTGGTTGTGGTACCTGAGCACGGTGGTGCGCTGAAAGGTGACAGAATGCAGGTGTCGGGTCTGCGTGATATCCCAAGCCCGTCCATCACCAACGTGCCTGCCGGCATTAAATTCTTTGGTATGAAGGCACCGCATCAGGGCGCACCGATTGAGATTACACAGCCAACCAGCTATCTGGCGATCTCAGAGCTGGTTGCCCGCGCCGTTGACGGGAAGCTGTTTGTGGAGGATAGCGTGAACTGGGATCAGCTCACCAGCAACCTGCCGCAAACCGCAGAGGTCTCAGAAAACGCTAACGCGGTCGTCATTCAGTATCAGAACAAACCGTACGTTCGCCTGAACGGCGGGGATTGGGTACCGTATCCGCAGTAACAAGGTATGACTTCCCTCTCCCCATCGGGGAGAGGGATAATGTCGACATTATTGCTGGGCGATCCACACCAGCATTTTCAGACTTGCCGAATAGTAGTCGTCTTTAGAGGTGATTTCGGGTTCACCGGAAGACTGCCCCATCGTGAAATCACGTACAGCCAGCAGGCCGCCTTCCATCATGTAGGGCGCATATTCGTTGGTCGCGACGTTAACCCAGGCGGGCGTTTGTTCCCGGGGGAACTGACCGAACCAGGCCTTCCACGGCGTCAGCAGTGGGCTTTGCTTATCAGACCAGGCAACGTACAGCGGAACACGAATCGCGTCATAGCTCATTCGCGGCGGCCAGCCTTTGGCAGGAGCCAGCTTGCCACCTGATGCCAGTGAAACCCAATCAGTGGGCAGATTCGCTTTACCCGAGCCCATTTTCCTCAGCAGGCGTTTCCCGTCCTTAATCAAATCGCGCCAGACCGGCAAATGGCTGCGTCTGGCGAAAGCTTGCCAGGCCGGAAACACGAAATAGGAAGGATTAAGGACGACTTCACCCTCAAGCTTAAACCCCTGGACGCCGGGCAGCATCACGCGGTAACCGGCATAGCGGATCACGCTGTGGTCAATCAGTGCTTTGGTAATTGCATCCGATGCGGCGCTGTAGCGCTTGTCATGCCAGCGGGCGTCGGCTTTCAGCAACGCCCAGGCAATCAGCACGTCGCCATCTGCAGCGTTGTTTTTGTCGGCGACCGGGTTGGACTCTGCGGGGTTATAGCGCCAGTAAAACAGACCATTTTCTTTGTTCTTTAGCCGACTGTCTGTCCATTGCCAGAGCTTATCGAACGTGGCTTTATCGTCGTTGGCCACCGCCATCAGCATGGCAAAACCCTGACCTTCCGTATGCGACACGCCGCCATTGCCGGTATCAACAATACGGCCTTCCGGTTTGAAAAAGCGGGCCTTGTAACTCTCCCAGGCCCGATCCGCATGAGAGAGAGGCGAAAACAGCAGACTCATCATGACGGCCAGCGTTGCGCACACGGGTTTTCGCATAATTAACTCGATCCGGTTATTCGGCACTTCGCAGTGAAATCTCACCGCCCATCCAGGGTTTGATCACGCCATCCTGCTCCAGGAGCAGCGCGCCCTGTGCGTCAATACCGCGCGAAGTTCCGTAGATCTCTTTATCACCAATCAGCAATTTCACCGGGCGGTTGATGAAGTTATCCAGCTTTTCCCAACGAGACAGGAACGATGCCAGCCCTTCCTGCTCAAAAAGCGTGAGTGAACTGCGCAACTCTTTAATCATACGCACGGCAAGGGTGTTGCGATCGATGACGATCCCCGCCTCCTGGAGGTTAGTCCAGGCCTGATTCACCACATCATTTTGTACATTGCGCATTACCATGTTGAGGCCTGCGCCGATGACGATTTGCGCTGCATCGCCCGTTTTTCCCGTCAGTTCGACCAGAATGCCGGCAAGTTTACGATCGTTGAGGTAGAGGTCATTAGGCCATTTAACGCGTACTTTATCCGCCCCCAGATCGTGCAGCACTTCCGCCATGACGATGCCGATGACCAGACTCAGACCAATGGCAGCGGCCGGGCCCTGCTCGAGTCGCCAGTACATGGACAGATAGAGGTTAGCGCCAAATGGCGAAAACCATTTGCGACCGCGACGGCCGCGACCGGCCTGTTGATATTCAGCAACGCAGGCATCGCCGGATTTCAGCTCAGGCAGACGATCCAGAAGATACTGGTTCGTCGAATCAATCACCGGCAGCACCGCAACATTGCCGTGTCCGATCTGGCTGCGGATCGCTTCTTCATTCAGCAATTGAATCGGCTCCGGCAGGCTGTAGCCTTTTCCGGGAACCGTGAACACATCAACACCCCAGTCGCGAAGCGTCTGGATATGTTTATTGATAGCAGCACGGCTCATGCCAAGCTGCTCACCCAGCTGCTCGCCAGAATGAAACTCACCGTCAGCAAGGATGCTAATCAGGGTTAAGGGAACGGTATTGTCCTTCACGCGATAGCCTCCACGGCATTAACTTCGCCTGTGCAGCCAATGAAGCGAACTTCTGGCTCCAGCCAGACGTTAAATTTTTCGCCCACACGCTGACGAACATAATGAGCCAGCTGTACAACATCGTCGCTGGTCGCATCGCGTTGATTAATCAGCACCAGAGCCTGCTGCTGGTGAACGGCAGCACCGCCTACTGAAGTGCCTTTTAGCTGGCATTGATCGATAAGCCATCCTGCGGCAAGCTTCACGCTGCCATCAGCCTGAGGATAACGTGGCGCGGCTGGCCATCCTTCAAGAAAGACTTTTGCATTTTCGCTGCTGATAACCGGGTTTTTGAAGAAGCTTCCTGCGTTTCCGTTTACTTTTGGATCGGGAAGTTTGGTCATCCGCATATGGCAAACGGAATCAAAAACGTCGCGGGCGGTTACGGTAGCCGGATCGAGACGCGTTAAATCCCCGTAGGTCAACACAGGCTGCCAGTCCTTCGACAGACGCAGGCCCACGGCAACAATCACGTAGCGATCCTGATATTCATGTTTGAAGATACTGTCACGATAGCCAAACCGGCACTGTTCCGCCGTTAAACGCTTTGCCGTTCCGGTTGCCAGTTCGATGCAGTCGACATATTCACAGACATGTTTCAGTTCGATGCCGTAGGCACCGATGTTTTGAATAGGTGACGATCCGGCGCAGCCTGGAATAAGCGCAAGGTTTTCCAGGCCCGGCATCCCTTTTTCGAGGGTGAATTGCACCAGATGATGCCAGTTTTCTCCGGCCCCCACGTGCAGGTGCCAGCTGTCGGCACGCTCTTCCACATCAATTCCCATGATGCGGTTAACGATCACCGTTCCCGCAAAATCATCGAGAAACAGGACATTACTTCCTTCGCCCAGAATCAGTACGGGTTCGTTATTTTCAGTTGCGCTTTGCCATGCATCCAGCAATTGCTGTGCAGTATCGGCACGTACAATTTGTTTAGCATTGCGTTGAATGCCAAAGGTATTCCAGGGCTTAAGGGAGTGGTTCATAGACGCTATCCTGATGCAAAAACGCAGGTAGTTTACCGTATAAGCAGGGCGTTGGGGGATTAGTTTGTGCAGCCTATAAAAACGCAAAAAGGCCATCCTTGCGGATGGCCTCTTCACTTATTTGATGCCTGGCAGTTCCCTACTCTCACATGGGGAGACCCCACACTACCATCGGCGCTACGGCGTTTCACTTCTGAGTTCGGCATGGGGTCAGGTGGGACCACCGCGCT
>NZ_JAWNBW010000007.1:0-213722 GCF_034106085.1 Enterobacter sp. 302C9 | reverse complement strand
TTGAATTAATTAATAGGGTGCGGCCCCCGGTAGGGGTTTTTTTACGGCGGGGTGCGGGTGTGGCCTGGGGGGGGGCGTTTGAGCCGCCCTGGCACGTTCACAGGCCATGTCGTTACAGAGTAGCAAGAAACATAAAGTGAACGGAATGACCACCACAGCCGTATGTTCCCCCTCACCCCAGCCCTCTCCCTCAAGGGAGAGGGGCCGTCTTGCGCGCTAATCAATTAATGCGAAATCATTCATTAACAATTGCGTAAAACAATTTAACAGTTTTATCATAGCGACGAATTCACCAAATGGTTCGTAAATAATTTTACAACCCCGAATTCACCCGTATTAATCATTCTTCCCTCCGCATTTATTACCCAACTGGTACACACCCAGCGACGGGGGGATCTTAAGGAGACAGAAATGGCATTTGGCAGCGCGCCACGTGGGATACCGCGTATCCTGCAGTGGCTCCTTGCCGGACTGATGTTGCTCATCGGTCTGGCAGTCGGCGGGCTGGGCTTTAAGCTCGTCACCGTAGGCGGAAGTGGATACTTCCTGATAATGGGCATGGTGATGGTGATTGCCTCGATCCTGATTTTCCTCAATCGCAGCAGCGGGATCGTGCTTTACGGCATCGCCTTTATTGCCTCGCTGTTCTGGGCGGTAGGCGATGCGGGCTGGGATTTCTGGCCGCTCTTCTCTCGCCTGTTTACCTTTGCCGTACTGGCCTTCCTCTGCGCCATCGTCTGGCCTTTCCTGCGCGCGGCAAACCACAGCGTTGCGAACAAGGCGCCCGCTTTTGGCGTCGCGGCCGTGCTCGCGGTGGCGATGCTGGTCAGCCTGGGCTGGATGTTTAAGCCGCAGACCCTCGTGGCAGCGAACGAGCCCGTTCCGGTGAAACCCGTCGCCCCCGGCGAGCAGCAAAAGAACTGGGCGCACTGGGGTAATACCACCCACGGCGACCGTTTCGCCGCGCTGGACCAGATTAACAAGCAAAACGTCCGCGATCTGAAAGTCGCGTGGGTTGCGCACACCGGCGATATTCCGCAGAGCAACGGCTCCGGCGCGGAAGATCAGAACACGCCATTGCAGATTGGCGACACGCTGTACGTCTGTACCCCGTACAGTAAAGTGCTGGCGCTGGATGTGGATTCCGGCAAAGAAAAATGGCGTTACGATTCCAAAGCCACGGCGCCTAACTGGCAGCGCTGCCGCGGTCTGGGCTATTTTGAAGACCATTCCAGCGTGACAACGTCACAGGCAGAGACACAGCCTGCGGCATGCCCTCGCCGCCTGTTCCTGCCGACTACCGACGCCCGCCTGATTGCCATCAACGCGGATACCGGCAAGGTCTGCGAAGACTTTGGCGACCATGGCACCGTGGATCTGAGCGTCGGCATGGGCGAAATTAAGCCCGGCTATTATCAGCAGACCTCCACGCCGCTGGTCGCCGGGAATGTCGTTGTCGTCGGCGGTCGCGTCGCGGATAACTACTCCACCGGCGAACCGCCGGGCGTGGTGCGCGCCTACGACGTGCACACCGGTAAGCTGGCGTGGGCGTGGGATCCGGGTAATCCGAACCTGACCGGCCTGCCGCCGGAAGGCCAGACCTACACGCGTGGCACGCCGAACGTCTGGTCAGCAATGTCTTACGACGCTAAGCTGAACCTGATCTACCTGCCAACCGGCAACGCCACCCCGGACTTCTGGGCGGGCGAACGTACCGCGCTGGACGATAAGTACAGTTCCTCCATCGTCGCCGTCGACGCGACCACCGGTCAGGTGCGCTGGCATTTCCAGACGACCCATCACGACCTGTGGGACTTTGACCTGCCTTCCCAGCCGCTGCTGTACGATCTGCCCGACGGTAAGGGCGGCACCACGCCCGTGCTGGTGCAGACCAGCAAGCAGGGCATGATCTTCATGCTTAACCGCGAAACCGGCAAGCCGGTGGCGAAGGTAGAAGAACGTCCCGTTCCGGCGGGTAACGTTGAGGGTGAACGCTACTCTCCGACCCAGCCGTATTCCGTGGGCATGCCGATGATTGGCAACCAGACGCTGACCGAATCCGACATGTGGGGGGCGACGCCTGTTGACCTGCTGCTGTGCCGCATTCAGTTTAAAGAGATGCGTCATCAGGGCGTCTTCACCCCGCCGGGTCTCGACCGTTCCCTGCAGTTCCCTGGCTCACTCGGCGGGATGAACTGGGGTAGCGTCTCCGTTGACCCGAACAACAGCCTGATGTTCGTCAACGATATGCGCCTGGGCCTGGCAAACTACATGGTGCCGCGCGCTAACGTGGCGAAAAACGCCAGCGGCATCGAGATGGGCATCGTACCGATGGACGGCACGCCGTTCGGCGCGATGCGCGAACGCTTCCTGTCGCCGCTGGGCATTCCGTGCCAGAAGCCGCCGTTTGGCACCATGTCGGCCGTTGACCTGAAAACCGGCAAGCTGGTGTGGCAGGTGCCTGTTGGCACGGTGGAAGATACCGGGCCGCTGGGCATTCGTATGCACATGCCAATCCCAATCGGCATGCCGACGCTGGGCGCGTCACTCTCTACCCAGTCCGGCCTGCTGTTCTTCGCCGGCACGCAGGATTTCTACCTGCGCGCGTTTGATACCGCCACCGGGAAAGAGATCTGGAAAGACCGTCTGCCGGTCGGCAGCCAGTCCGGCCCGATGACCTACGTGTCGCCGAAAACCGGTAAGCAGTACATCATCATCAACGCCGGGGGCGCCCGACAGTCGCCGGATCGCGGGGATTACGTTATCGCGTACGCGTTACCCGATAAGCAATAAGATGTGAAAAAGGGACCGAAAGGTCCCTTTTTTTTGCCCGGTGGCGACTCAGAACGTCTCCCAGTTATCCCCGTAAACCGTCGCCGCCGGACGCAACGGCGCGTTCTTCGATACTGGCGCAGACATCACCGCGCGGCCTGGCTTTGTACTGCTCAGACGAAACGCGCCGACCGCCTCGGTCAAACGCGCGCCCTGTTCTTCCAGAGACGCGGCGGCCGCAGAGGCTTCTTCCACCAGCGAGGCGTTCTGCTGGGTCACTTTATCCATCTCAGAAATCGCCTGGCTCACCTGCACGATACCGCGGCTCTGCTCATCGGACGCGGCGGCAATCTCCAGCATGATGTCGGTCACGCGTTTAACCGCTTCGACGATTTCATTCATGGTGTTACCGGCAGCCACAACCTCACCGGAGCCCTGGTCGATCAGCGACACCGATTCGTTAATCAGGCTTTCGATCTCTTTTGCGGCATTCGCACTGCGGCTTGCAAGGGTTCGGACTTCGCTTGCCACCACGGCAAACCCGCGTCCCTGCTCGCCCGCCCGTGCCGCTTCTACCGCCGCGTTAAGCGCCAGGATATTGGTCTGGAACGCAATGCTGTTGATGACGGCGGTGATCTCGGAGATTTTTTTCGAACTGGTGGAGATATTGCCCATGGTTTTGACCACGCCGGAGACCATCTGGCCGCCGCGGCTGGCTTTCCCGGAGGCATCTTCCGCCAGCTTGCTGGCATGATGGGCGTTATCGGCGTTCTGTTTCACCGTCGCGGTCAGCTGTTCCATGCTTGCGGCGGTTTGCTCAATGGCGGCGGCCTGCTGCTCGGTGCGCGAAGAGAGATCGGTGTTACCGGCGGAAATCTCGCTCGTGCCGCGGTAGATCTCCTCCGCCCCCTGACGTACGGTGCCCACCGTGTTTTCAAGCGAATGCTGCATGGTTTGCAGATCGCGCGTCAGGCGGCCAATTTCGCTGCGCCCGGCCACGTCGTCCGGCATCGTCAGGTCGCCTTTGGCGATATTCTCGATACGTTTCGCTGCACGCTGCAAAGGATTGATTACCGTACGGCGCAGAACGACAAAGGTCAACGCCGTCAGCACCAGCGCCAGCGCAAACGCGCCCACCATAAACATCAGGCCCAGCTGCGTGCGGCTGTGCGCCTGCGCCGTCAGCGCATTGGCACGCTCGGTACGGATCTTGATCGCCTTCAGCAGCACGGCGTTGTAAGCGTCATCCAGCGGACGCGCCGTTTCGTTTTCGTGGTTAATAATCGCTTCGAACATGCCGTTTTTGGCGAATTTCACCATCGGCTGCATGCCCGCGATATAGGCGTCGTACCGCGCCTTGAGATCCTCATCCAGCGCTGCCCCCTCAGCGGTACGCACGGCACGATTCATATAGGCGGTAAAGCTCTCCTGGGACTGCTTAATGCGCGTTTCCGCCTCGCTGATGTTCTGCTTCATCGCATCCATCTCCGCGATGCGGCTTGCCGCACCGGCGTGGATCAGATTGATACGCGCGGTACGCAGATGGTTTGAGCTGTTCGACAGCCCCATACGCACCTGAATTTCGGACGTGACATCCTGCTGATCGTTATCGGCCTGCAGCAGGAAATACCCCGCCAGACCCGAACTCAAGGCGAACAGAAGAATAATGCCACCGAGAATGGAGGAAAACAGCGGAACCAGCCTGATGTGATGCAAGAAGCTCAGCTTGCGCTGCGCCTGCATCGAAGTAGTGTTGTCCATGACCGTCGACTCTCTTATAGGTAAGATGCGTAAAAACATGCGTGTTAAATAGTCATCGGCACGGTGGGGATTTAGATTACGGCTAAAAACGCCGCACTGGTCACACTTTAGAGAAGATTATTAAAGAAACGCCAGCGGCGAAAAACCGCTGGCAGAAGAGTTACTTGTCGCCGAAATGAATGACGGTACGGATGGATTTTCCTTCGTGCATCAGATCGAACGCGTCGTTGATCTGCTCCAGCGGCAAACGGTGGGTAATGAACGGGTCGAGCTGAATCTTGCCGACCATAGCATCTTCAACCATACCCGGAAGCTGGGTACGGCCCTTCACGCCGCCAAACGCGGAACCGCGCCATACGCGACCGGTGACCAGCTGGAACGGACGGGTTTTAATCTCCTGGCCCGCGCCGGCCACGCCAATGATGATGCTCTCGCCCCAGCCTTTGTGGCAGCATTCCAGCGCGGAACGCATCACGTTCACGTTGCCGATACATTCGAAGCTGAAGTCAACGCCGCCGTCGGTCAGCTCAACGATGACATCCTGAATCGGTTTTTCGTGATCTTTCGGGTTCACGAAATCGGTCGCGCCCATTTCACCCGCCAGCCTGAATTTCTCCGGGTTGGTGTCGACCGCGATGATACGCCCGGCCTTCGCCTGTACCGCGCCCTGAATCACCGCCAGACCAATGCCGCCGAGACCGAACACCGCCACGGTGTCGCCCTCTTTGACTTTTGCCGTGTTATGCACCGCGCCAATGCCGGTGGTCACGCCGCAGCCCAGCAGGCAGACTTTATCCAGCGGCGCCTGCGGGTTCACCTTCGCCAGGGAAATTTCCGCGCAAACGGTGTACTCGCTGAAGGTGCTGGTGCCCATGTAGTGGTAAACAGGCTCGCCGTTATAGGAGAAACGGGTGGTACCGTCCGGCATCAGCCCTTTCCCCTGAGTGGCGCGAACCGCCTGGCAGAGGTTGGTTTTACCGGATTTACAGAACTTACACTCGCCGCACTCCGCGGTGTACAGCGGGATAACGTGATCGCCAGGCTTCAGGCTGGTCACGCCCTCGCCCACTTCCACCACAATCCCGCCGCCTTCATGACCCAGCACCGCCGGGAAGACGCCTTCCGGATCGTCACCGGAGAGCGTAAACGCATCGGTATGGCACACGCCGGTATGGGTGATTTTGATCAGCACTTCGCCTTTCTTCGGCGGTGCCACGTCGATTTCAACGATTTTCAGCGGCTGGCCGGGACCAAATGCAACTGCAGCGCGAGATTTCATCATGTCTTCCCTTTTTGTCAGGTGTGTGGGTTTATTTTAGATAAGAGCGCAGCAAATGGCCGACTTCCGCCATGCGTACGGCTCGCTGATCCGGCGTGGTTTCCCCCGTCACCAGCTCATCTTTGAGGTGAATTTCAACCATTTCGCCCATCAGGCCATTGGCAGCCCCGCGCACGGCGGCGATTTGCTGCAAAATGGCCAGACAGGGGTCGCCCGACTCCAGCGCGCGTTCAAGGGCATCAACCTGACCCCGAATGCGGCGGACGCGAGTAAGAATACGTTTTTTATCTTCGGGTGAATGCGGCATACGCCCTCCTGATACTATAGGGGGGTATAGTATTTTACTTACCTGGCGATGTAAACCTTCTATTTCCGTTGCAAAATCAGCGTATCTACCGCATATCATCAAGCAAGAGAATGAAACCTAAAAATATATAACCATATGAAATATATAATTTTTTAATAACATTATTTGCCTAACCGAATTGAAGATCCCGTTGTTTAGTGACGATTTCATATACAACAGGAGTTAACACATGGCATGGAACAAACACGCTGCGGCCCTGCATGTACGCCAGAGTGCCGGCATTTCATCGCAAAAACGCTGTGGTGAATTTACTCGCAAGGCAATACGAGCAGGTGGCGTGGATATTGGAAATGCACCCAATGCAAAAGACTATGGCAGTAACCTTGAACGAGCAGGTTTCAGAGTTTTAGGGCAAGGTGAAACATTACAGGAAGGCGATGTGGTTGTTATTCAGCCCTATGAGGGAGGAAATCCGGCAGGTCACATGGCGATTTATGACGGTACAACCTGGTACTCTGATTTCAGACAAAGAGATATGTGGGGTGGTCCGGGATATCGCTCCGCACGCCCTGCTTACAAAATTTACAGGAAAAGCTGATGCGTAACGTTCTTTTGATGTGCCTGTTACTGACAGGATGTGCAACACAGATGGATACGCCGGAAAAACGCACTCATGACTTTTATACATTTTACCTCACGGCTTTTGTCACAGACAGCAAAGAAGATAATCTCGATTCCCCAAAAATGCGTGAGTATATCGCGCGAGACACGCTCTTCCGACTGCAGAAAATTTTCTATCTCTATGAGCAGGAAATTATCGGTTCCGACTACTTTACCTATACGCAAGACTATGCCGCGGAGTGGATCCCTGACCTCAGCGTAAGCAACGCAATAAACTCTGTGTCCGGAAAAGTTGTTAACGTCGAGCTGGGTGTGGGTCATGAGCAGAAACAGCAGTTAAACGTGTATCTGCGCAATGAAGACGGTAAGTGGAAAATATATCGCGTCACCGATGCGAGCCATCATTTTGAACATTATATTTTTGACGACAGGGCGATTGCTGCCGCACAACGATATGCCGCCAGTCTACCCTCTCCATAATCAGCAAGATCGGTCAGGATTTTGGCCGTTCGGTGAGGCAAAGTGGGTCATCAGGAGGATGCAATGAACGATGCAATCAAAACGGCTTACCGCGAGCGCTTCACGACGGTATGCGACTATATCGCCCAACATCTCGATGAACCGCTTACGCTGGGGAAGCTCAGCGCGTTAGCCTGCTGTTCGCCTTATCATTTTCACCGGCAGTTCCTGGCGTTTAGCGGCCAGCCTTTGTATCGCTATATTCAGTGGTTGCGCCTGCGTCATGCGTCCTGGCGACTGGCGTTTAATCCTCAGGATAAGGTGATTGATATTGCGCTCGATGCCGGGTTCCAGAGCCCTGAATCGTTCAGTCGCGCCTTCAGAAACGCGTTTGGAAAAAGCCCGCGTCAGTTTCGGCAGCAGCCGGACTGGCTGAACTGGCACCAGCGCGTACCGAAAATGACCTTCCAGGAGCAAAAAACGATGGAAATTAAAATTGTTGATTTCCCACAGACCCAAGTGGCAATGCTGCAGCACCGTGGTAGCCCGGATCGGGTTAATGACAGCGCGGCGAAATTTATTGCCTGGCGTAAAACTACGGGCTTATCGCCAGTACACGAAAGCAGCACGTTTGGCATTGCCTGGGATGACCCGGCAACCACACCCGCAGACACCTTTCGTTTCGATATCTGCGGCAGTATCTCTGAAGCGATACCAGAAAATGAATTCGGGGTTTGCAGTGGCGAAATCGACGGCGGACGTTACGCTGTTGGCCGTCACACGGGGTCTCTGGATACCATTTCCGCCACGGTGTGGGCGATGTTTCGCGACTGGCTACCGGCCAGCGGCGAAACGCTGCGCGACGCCCCGGTATTTTTCCACTACCTCAACTTTATTCACGAAGTGCCGGAACATGCGCTGCAAACGGATATATACCTGCCGTTAAATTGACTATCACTTGTTTCCACCTTTCCGGGTAGCGCTGAGCTTGCCCGGCACAGGACTCCCTTGCAAACTGCGCCAGCGTTTGCCGTTCCTCCTTGAGTCAGCGGGTCGCCCCCGCTGGCCACTGATTAAATTTTCAGATCAAAGATAGAACTGAAACCCTGTCACTAATGGGCCATCCGCGCCTGCGCGATTGGTGCAAAAAATCAAACACACCTTTAGATAAAGGCCACTTATTCTGGCATACGTTCCCAGGTAGTATTCAGACACATGACGAGTAAAGTTGTGACTTAATAGTCGCAGTACCTCTAATGCAGATAAACCAACCCACGGAGATAAAATGCTGTTACTTTTTACAATGTTAATATTTTCACTGACGCTTTCATTTTCTCCTGGCCCCGTTAATATGGTGATTATATCGTCTGGTGCCGTTCACGGTTTTAGAAAGACCTTCTCATTTGTCTCCGGTGCAACGATAGGGTTTACGTTATTACTTATCTTTATATGTTTCGGTTTTTACACTGCAATCGAAAAATATCCAGTGTTTTTCCGGTATCTTAATATTGCCGGTTCTTTATTTATCATGTATATGGGCTATAAGATAGCGTCGTCACGGTCCGATATGTCATTAACAAAAACGGATTCACCCGGTTTTGTTCAGGGTTTTGTCATGCAGTGGATCAACCCAAAAGCTTGGACCGCGTGCGCCTCAGGAGCTGCGATGTTTTCTGAACCCTCAACCCCTGTGACAGCACTCGTTTTTATCACGGTCTATTTTTTTGTCTGTTACCTGTCGCTTTCTGCCTGGGCATTGATGGGAGAAAAGGTATCGGTTCTTCTCAGGAGCACACGGCAGCTCCGTACGTTTAACGTGTTGATGGGCGGGTTGTTATTTATTACGGCGTGTTACATACTCTTTTTAACGTTTTAAACCCGTTATAACGTGTGATACTCAATTGCGTTATAAATATCATTAATCAATTTGTAGGCAATACTGCTGGTCGACATATTAGAAGGCCATACGGCATAGACTTTCAGCGGTTCCAATGACCAGTCAGGAAGTATTTCCTGCATTTCTCCGCGCTTAACATCCTCTTCGCTTAAATAGCGAGGAGGTGCTGCAAGACCAATTTGTTGTCTGGCAAGAGCATAAGCGGCTTCGACATTATCTACATACACCGTGGGCGTATACGTCACGACAGCCACGTCCCCATTTTTATGCCGGAATTCCCGGTTATTCTGCCTCATATTGAGTCCAATCCATGGCAGTTTCGCCAGTTCATCAGGATGCGTAATCGTCGGGTAATAGCTGAGCAATTCCCGGGACGCAACTACCTGACGTGGCAGCACAAAAAGATGGCGCGCTTTAAGAGAGCTGTCCGGAAGCTCGCCGATTCGAAATGCCACATCAATACCGTCGGCAATAATATCTCTGCGCGTATCGCTGTAAGAGATATTCAGTAAAATGCCCGGATGACGTTTTATAAAATCGGCGAGATGGCGGGTAAACGCACTCTTCAGAAAAACGGCAGGAAGAGAAATAGTCAGCTTATTCGCCGTTGATATCGAACGCTGCTTAAATTCAATGACCCCCTGCTCATAAAGCGCCAGCATCGATTTGGCCGTTTCCAGCAAATTGGCGCCATCGTGAGTCAGAGAGAGTTTGCGGGTGTTTCTGTACAGCAACGCGCAGCCAAGATTTTTTTCCAGCTTTGATAAATGCGCGCTTGCCGTTGCGGTTGTGAGCCCTAACGCTTCTGCCCCACCTGAAATGGATCCTGCCTCAGCAATCTTTGCAAACACTATCAGATAACGAATGTCATCAATCATTTATCGTCCTGTTGCGACGGCGTTCCTGCGAACTACGCGTTTAATCATAGAGTTACGATATCGTACTTTCCTTCCCGGTCGCATCTCTTTTTATCGTTTGGACTTTACGCCCTACTCATTTTGCGAGGCGCTGTAGTGTCAACCCGGCGACATCCTTTCCTGGGAGCCGGACAGCCCGGAATGAAGCGCCTGCGCCAGCGTTTCCAGCTCCTCCTTAAGCCAGCGGGTCGCCCCCCGCTGGCCGCTGCGTTTATGCGAGTAAATTTTCACTTCAAACGTGCGTATCGAAAACGGTAAAGGAAAAATCCTCAGGTCCGCTGCCGCAGCCAGCTTCTCAGCGGCAAAACGGGGGATCGCCATCAGCAGGTCGCTTTCGGCAACGATAAACGGCGCGCTCAGCATCGACGGCGTTTTGATCGCGATTTGTCGGGTATAGCCCAGTTGTTCGAGCCGCACGTCCAGAACGCCCTGCTTCTCATTCCATGGCGTCACCACCAGATGGCGGGCCGTGAGATAATCCTCCAGCGTCAGACGCGTCCGGCGCGCGTTGCCGATGACCACATACTCATCTTCAAACCAGTCGATCTCTTCCAGCTCCGGGTGCCGGATATCATCCTGAGCGCTGAAACCCAGCGCGAGATCCACTTCGCCCGCCAGCAGTTCCGTCAGCGCAGGGCTGTGCGGCAGATAGCGCAATTCGAAACGCAAACCCGGGGCAGCAAGCTGCAGTTTGTGCATCAGCGCCGGGAAAATGCACAGCGCGGTAAAGTCCGTAATCCCAATTTGTAAGCTTTCGGTACTGCTGGCCGGGTCAAACTCCGGCTGCGGGGTCAGCTCATGATTGAGGAACGACAATGCGGAAGCAATCGAAGGCGTAAGCTGAGTGGCATACACGCTGGGGGACATGCGATGCCCTTCGCGAAAAAAGAGCGGGTCATTAAGGGTGATGCGCAAACGCGACAGCGCATGGCTCAGTGCCGATGTGCTCATCGCCAGCTCGTCAGCGGCCAGCCGAACGGAACGGTGGCGGTAAATCGCGTCGAAAACGGGCAGCAGGTTTAAATCAAGACGCCTCAGTACCGGATGCATAATATTCATCATTTGTTGATTTCATTGCACTTAATTCTTCGGACAATACTCCGTATGCTTAACGCCATCAATCGAACACAGGCTAAAACACAGGGAAAATAATGAGCATCACCATTCGTCAGGCCCGCCCCGAAGATGCGGCGGCAATATACGCCATGATCTACGAGCTGGCGGTGTATGAAAAAGCGCCGGAAGAAGTGGTTACCACGCCGGAGGAAATCCGCGAAACGCTCTTTGGCACAGGCACAAAAACCGAAGCGTTGATCGCGGAGTGTGAAGGCAAGACTGCCGGCTATGCCGTGTTCTTCACCAGCTATTCGACCTGGCTCGGACGCAACGGGATTTATATGGAAGACCTGTACGTATCCCCGGAGTATCGCGGTAAAGGCGCGGGAAGATCGCTGCTGAAACATATCGCTCAGCTCGCGGTAAAACGGCAGTGCGGCCGCCTTGAATGGAGCGTGCTGGACTGGAACCAGCCCGCCATTGATTTTTACCTGAGCATAGGCGCGCTGCCGCAGTTCGAATGGGTTCGCTATCGTCTTGATGGCGACGCGCTGCTGAAATTTGCCGAATAGCAACACGTGGTACCCGAGAAGATCCCGCCCCGCGGGGTCGCTCTGACCTGCCTTGATCCCGCCTCAACAGATGATGAATTTATGCTACCCTTCCATAAATTTCATAAACATATTGCAGAACGCCATGACGACAGCCCCTTTTATCCGCCCACAACTTTCCCTGCCAGACGGTGCCGACAGGCTGCTGTTGCACTCCTGCTGCGCCCCCTGCTCGGGTGAAGTGATGGAGGCTATCCAGGCTTCGGGGATTGACTACACGATTTTCTTCTACAACCCCAATATCCATCCACAAAAGGAATACCTCATTCGTAAGGAGGAGAATATTCGCTTTGCGGAAAAACACGGCGTGCCGTTTGTTGATGCCGATTACGATACAGATAACTGGTTTGAGCGCGCGAAAGGCATGGAATGGGAACCCGAGCGCGGCGTCCGCTGCACCATGTGCTTCGATATGCGTTTCGAGCGTACGGCGCTCTATGCGGCAGAAAATGGATTCAGCGTCATCAGCAGCTCGCTGGGGATCTCCCGCTGGAAAAACATGCAGCAGATAAATGACTGCGGCCAGCGTGCTGCCGCGCGCTATCCGGGTATGGTTTACTGGGACTATAACTGGCGTAAACAGGGCGGCTCCTCTCGCATGATTGAGATCAGCAAGCGGGAGCAGTTTTACCAGCAGGAATACTGCGGGTGCGTTTATTCGCTCAGGGACAGTAACCTGCATCGTAAGTCTCAGGGCCGCCCGCTGATTCGCATCGGGAAACTGTATTACGGTCAGGATGACAATGAGAAATAACGGGTTTCCGGTATAGAGATATATCCGAAAACAGCCCTGATATGTACCGAATTTAGCCTAACGTCTCCCACATCCACAAAGAGCGGCTATCCTTTAATAATCAACAAAAGGAGGCAAAAATGTCTGATTTCGGTACTGATAAAAACACCCAGTTTGCTGAAGATAAAGCAAAAAATAAATTTGACGAGCTTGCAGGTTCCGCGCAGCAGCAGTTTGGTGAATTCGTTGATTCACCAAAGCATCAGGTAAAAGGTGCGGCCAAAAAATATGCCGCGCAGGCCAGCGATGCCGTTTCCGACGTTACTGAAGCTGTCAGAAATAATCCCCTTACCGGCCTCGTCGCAGCGGGTGCGGTCGGTATTGTTCTCGGCCTGCTGCTCGGTCGAAAATAATAAAAGGCCCTTCGGGGCTTTATTTTTCTTAGCTAAACATTCTGACCATGCGGTCTAACTCTTCCTCTTTCACTGCGCGCGATAAATAATACCCCTGAAAATTTTTGACGCCCAGCGCGACTAATTTTTCAAACTTTTCTTCACTATCAACCCCCTCGGCAATACAGTCCGTTCCGGTCATGTCACTATAAATCTGTATCGCTTTAATCAGGTTATAGTCATTGTCGTTTGCCACAAAATGCTCAACGATGTCGCGATCCAGCTTGAGTCCATCAAAATGCACCTGCCGCAGCGGGAACATGGTTTGATGGTTAGAGAAGCAGTCATCCAGAAATAATCGACACCCCGTATTACGCAAATGCCGCATGGTTTCAGGGATCCTTTTGTCCTTCGTCACGTCAATATCTTCAGCAAATTCAAAGACCAGCTTTTCGGCCCACTGCGGCTTGAGCAGCATGTCGATAGCTTTCTTTGCCATATCAGGCAATGCATTTCCGGAAGCCAGACGAGGCGGAATATTTACAGAAAAATAGTATTTTCCA
The DNA here is from genome assembly GCF_034106085.1 of Enterobacter sp. 302C9. Classification (NCBI taxonomy): domain Bacteria; kingdom Pseudomonadati; phylum Pseudomonadota; class Gammaproteobacteria; order Enterobacterales; family Enterobacteriaceae; genus Enterobacter; species Enterobacter sp. 302C9. The sequence continues at coordinate 200,354 of NZ_JAWNBW010000007.1, read as the reverse complement.
TTATACTTATTAATCCCTGACACGGCGGCATGGATGACTAACGCCGTTATTTTCAACCATATCTCATGATTTGAAATATCCGTGAGAAAACTGGCCGGCTTGACAATTTTACCGTTTTTATTCCAGCGGATCAGTATCTCAAAGCCTACGCCCTTTTTGTCACGATCGGTAATGATCTGATAAGCGGGGAAGATCTCTTTTTTATATAATGCATTAAAAATTTCTGATTCTTTATCCGTAAAATCCGTATGTTGGCTCCGCCGCTTGATACGTCTTTCCGCGCTGAAATTGTGCGAATCGTTTAGCCACCGCTTAATTAAGCGTAATTTCAGCACGCCTTCCTTACGGTGGGTATAAACCGTTTTATTAGAAAGCCCCATTTCGTCGCACATTTCTTTTACGGACATGCCGCGGTAGAAATTTAATAAAACGTCAATTTCTCTTTTTGTTAGCCACTTTACGGTTTCTTGCGAAGAATTATCCTTGTAGCGATCGCGTAATACGTACGAACGATCTTTAAAAACATGATGGTGTGTATGAATACAGGTTATGACATCTGAAACGCGGGCCAGTCGAATCAATGATAATTGATAACTATTATTTAAAAGAGTGCCCAGGGTGCGATATAGCCAGCTATCCGGCAGGTCGCCATACAGGGTGACGCGTCGAATAACGGGAAGTGCATTGAGTACGGACGCCAGTCTCTTCAGACTCTCCAGGAGACTGACGATACCTTTTCCGAGAAACACCACAATATGAGCACTCTGATTTATAAGGATATTTTCAAGATCCTGTTGGGATACCTCATCCCCGTCAAAGTGAATATGCGAAGCCTGTATTCCGTACTGGTTAAGGATCAGACGATATCCCTGGAACGTAAAACCGCAGGCGGAGATGACAAATTTATGTTCATCGCACGCCTCATTTCTGAGAGAAATTGTGTGGGTCATAAACTGCTCCTGGGCACTGAGGCGCCATTTCCATTTGTGAATACGTAAAATTTAACGCACCTGTTATAAACATTAATTTTACAGTACAGCCTCAGGGTAAGAAACAGTTATCCGCTGAACTCACAGGAACATCTTTGCGTTAATCACCGTCGTTTAAATATACTTTTCTTTGCAAATAACAACGGCAAATATCTTATTCTCAGGGTATAATGAAAATTCCGAAAAAGAAGAGTGGACACTTCATCTATCGGCTCATTCAAATACGAGAAAAATGCTATGGATAATCACATCTCATCCAGGGCCTTGCTACATCGAAGGGATGTTATAAAGAACAATCCGCGATTCGGTGAGGCAATATTAGAGCACTACACAATTAATGACACCATCTACAAAAAACAACCTTTGTTCTACAAGACAATGCTGCAGGAATCACGGTTTAACATTATCCTCTCCATGTGTTGTTTTATTTTTGGAAATCAGGCCGAGTCAGTTTCAGAGATTAAAGAGTTATGCTCTCGCTATAAAATAGCCAGCCCCAACAGCGTGATTGCGATCATTACGATACTGAGAACCACCGGGCGCATCAGGACCTGGCGCTGCACGGATGACCGACGCAAAACGAGAATCGCGCCAACCGAAAAAGGACTCAATGAACTTAAGCGCTATATGTCCGGCGCTTTTTTGCCCGTCAGCATTCTTTATCCGGCATTTAATATTAATGTTAACCTGCTGGATAATGATATTTTGAGAAACAACTTTTTCCGCCGCGCGGCTGAATATCTTTTCCGGGGATTAACGTTCAGAAAGGTGTTACCTGAGGTGGGGTTATTTATTGATAAAGATGGCGGCCGTATGATTATGCTTTATATCTATCTGCAGGCCATGAAAAATAAATCCGCTCACGGTGCGGTCATTGACTATTCAGCCAGCACGCTCGCAAAGGAATTTTTTGTTTCGCGCATCCACGTCAACCGAATTGTCAAATCGGCACAAGAGGCGGGTTATCTTAAAGATCGTGGTGATGGTCGGATGTCGATATACCCGGCATTTATCGAACTTGTCGAAAATTATGCCAGTTTATATTTTGCGTATGTTACGCATTACATCAACGTTGTGCCTAAAGAGCGACGCCACGCTCACAACGTGACGTCAACCGTATAATCCAGCAGGCGTTCGGAGTTCCGAACGCCATTTCCCTATCGTTCCCGCAGCGCCTCTTTCGCCTTGTTCAGCGGTTTCAACAGATAATCCAGAATGGTTTTGCTGCCGGTTTTAATATCAACGGTGGCAATCATGCCCGGAAAGACCGGAAATTCCTGACCCTGCTTATTGGTCAGATGGTTACTGTCGGTACGGATATAGACGCGATAGTAGTAGACATCCCTTTTCACCTCATCCTGCAGGGTGTCCGGCGAAATCATGGTCACTTCCCCTTCCAGCCCGCCGTAAATGGAGTAGTCATAGGCCGTAATTTTCACCAGCGCTTTCTGGCCGGGATGGATAAACGCCACATCGCGCGGCGAGATTTTCGCTTCGACCACCATCTGATCGTCAAGCGGGACAAGGCTCATCAGCTTGCCGTTCGGCGGGATAACGCCTCCCACGGTCGTGACGTCAATATCCTTCACGATCCCGCGAACCGGGGCATTGAAGGTCAGCCGGGTCAGGGAGTCCTCACGCCCTTTCATCACCGAACGCTGGGCCTCAATCTCCGCATTGGCTTTTGCCAACTCTTCACGGGCGCGAACGTAATACTGGTTTTTCATCTCGGTGATTTTGTTCTCAAGCTCGTTTTTTTGACGCTCAAGACGTAACACCTCAACCTTGCTGGCCGCTCCCTGGGTCACCAGAGGACGAGTTAACGACAGCTCGCGCTGCACCAGCTCGGCGCCCTGACGCAACCCGGCCAGCCCTTTTTCGAGGCTTTCACGACGGGACTGGTAAAGCGCCGTTTCCTGTTTGACCAGCTCAACGTCGTCATCCAGCTCCTCCGGAAACGCGAGCTCCGTGTCGTTCACCTCGGCCTTCAGGCGCGCAGCGGTTGCCAGCGCCGCATTCAGGCGAGACTCGCTCTCCAGCACGCTCGACTCGGTTTTTGTCCGGTCAAGCTGCGCGAGCTGCTGCCCGCGTTCCACGATATCGCCTTCGCGCACCATCAGGCTGTGGATGATTCCGCCTTCCAGAGACTGGATGACCTGCTCATGCGAAGACGGTATGACCTTGCCACTGCCGGTCGTCACTTCATCCAGATGGAACAGGCTTGCCCAGGCGATAAACACCGCCAGCAGGGCGAACAGGGACCATGCCACCAGCGACGAGCGCGGCAGGCGCGGCTCCTTCAGTCGGCTATTGAAACGAGAGAAATCATTCATGCCGCGCCCTCCTCTGCAACCGCCGCCGGCTTCATGGTCACGGTGCGCTGCGCGGCTTTCTGCGGCGCCATGCCGTGCTGGTGCAGGATCGCATCGCGCGGGCCGTCCATCACCACCTTGCCGTTTTCCAGCACGATGATGCGGTCGACCAGGTCCAGGATCGGCAGGCGATGCGTCGCCACGACCAGCGTCCGGCGTTTACCCAGCCATTTGTGAAGATGCTGAATAAACTGCTTCTCGCTCATTTCGTCCAGCCAGGCGGTAGGCTCGTCCAGCAGCAGAATAGTCGGCGAGGTAATCAGCGCTCGCGCCAGCAGCAGCGCCTGACGCTGACCGCCGGACAGGCCAGCCCCGCCCTCGTTGATGATGTAGTTCAGCCCCATTTTCTGCTTGCGCACAAACTCCAGCGCGCCGCTGTTAACCAGCGCCTGATGAATCTCATCGTCGGTGGCTAACGGGTTCCCCATCAGGATGTTGTCCCGCACGGAGCCAAAGAACAGCCGGGCCTGCTGGCTGAGCAGCTGCATGTCGCGGCGCAGGTCGGCCGGGTCCAGATGATTGAGGGCAATATCGTCGAGCAGGATGCTGCCCTGCTGCGGCTCCTGCATGCCCGCCAGCAGCTGTAACAGCGTGCTTTTACCGGAACCGTTGCGCCCGAGCACCGCCACGCGCTCTCCGGCGCGGATCTGCAGCTTGCCGATATTGAGCACGGTGAGTTTTTCTTCCTCGTCGTAATAAAACCCGACGTCCTCAAGCGCATAGTCGCCGCGCAGGTGGGCTTTGTGCACCTTCTTGCCGTGCTGCGGATCGTCAATCGGGCGCTGCATGAGGTCGTCCAGCCCCTTGCGGGCCACCTTTGCCGACTGCCAGCGCGAAAGCACGCCTGAGATCTGCGACAGCGGCGCGATGGTGCGCGACGCCAGAATCGAGGTTCCCACCAGCGCACCGGTAGTCATGTCGCCGCTGATGACCAGGTAACAGCCCACCAGCAGTACCACCGCGTAGACGATGGACTGCACCTCCTGAGTCCAGGTCAGCAGTAAACCCGTCAGCCAGCGCTGCTTCATGCCGACGCTGGCGGCAACGTCGTTGGTATTATTCCACTGGTGCTGGAAACGCTGCTCGGCGCGCATCAGCTTGATGTCTTCAATGCCCTGCACCGCTTCCACCAGGGTGGCGTTACGGATGGCGGATTCACGCATCCCTTCGCTGGAGAGTTTCCCCAGCGGGCGCTGCACCAGCAGGCCGGGGATGAGCAGCAGCGGCACGGCGAGCAGGACCACCAGCACCAGCGGCCCGCCAATCATCCACAGAATAAAGACGAACAGCAGGAAGAACGGCAGGTCGGAAATCGCCGCAATGGTGGTCGAGGTAATGAGCTCGCGCACCGACTCCAGCTCGCGGATCTGCGCAATAAACGATCCGGTTGATTTGGAGCGTGCGCCGTTTTTAATCCGCAGCGCGTGGGCAAACACGCGTTCAGAGATACGCAGGTCGGCGCGCTTCCCCACCACGTCAGAAATATGCACGCGCAGCATGCGCATGATGAATTCGAACACGATGGCGATCATCACGCCGCCAAACAGGACCCACAGCGTGGCTTCCGACTGCGACGGTACCACCCTGTCGTACACCTGCATGGAGAAGACCATGCCGGAGAGCGCCAGCACGTTGGCCACCAGCGCCACCAGCATAATGTCGCTGTAGCGTCGCCAGTCCTTCAGCGCCAGCTGCCAGAACCAGTTTTTCTCATAGGGTTTGATGTAGTCGTCCACGCGGGCATCCGGCGTGGATTCGAGCGGGCGCAACACCATCAGCCCCTTTAACCGCGCCCCGAGTTCGTCACGCGTCAGCGTGGTCTCCAGGCCGCCGTCGCCGCTAAACTGCAGGCTGACGTTGCCTTCGCTGTCCATGCGGTTAATGACCGCGATTTGTCCGCCGGTGAATTCCGCCAGCAGCGGCAGGCGCCACGGATCGAGGGATACCGATTCAGCCGCCACCATACGCATCCCCAGCCCAAGCTGGCGCGCCATCTCCTCCAGCACCAGCTGGCGCGGAGACTGGCTTTCATGGTTAATCGTGACCCGAACATGCTCCGCCGAAAAGTCCAGCCGGTAGTGTTTCGCGATGATGAGCATGCCCTGCAGCCAGGGTTCGTACTGTGGATGTGTCTTCATAATGCTACGTCCTGTCCAGAGCGGTAATTTCGCACTGAAATGATACCTTTACGGAATGATTAAAAATCGAACGCTTTCTAAACGAGCCCGCAAAATAATCATGTGAAATATAGGGTTATGGCTATTCATGTAAAGAAACGCAAAAGGCCGCGGGGATCGCTCCCCGCGGCGTTGTTTTACGCAATTAACAGCTGATGGTTCGCCAGCAGCGTCGCCAGATCCGTCTGCACGCCGTTCAGGGTCACCAGCGTGGTTGGCGAGAACTGACCGCCGGTACCGTCCAGGTCAACCTGGATCTCGGTATTGCTGCCGTTCTGCACCACGCGGATGTAATCGCTGATATTGCCCGCGCTGCTGTCCAGCGTGGCGACGCCGTTCACGTAGCTCGCCGAGCCCGTGCCGGTATAGCCGCTGCCGGAGAGCAGATCGCGTAGGTCAATGCGATCCGTGTCCGCGGTCCCTTCCCAGGTGCCGACCGTAAAGCCGTTCACCACGTCGTGGCCGTTACCGCCCGTTGCATCCGAGGCGTTGATCAGCTTGTAGAGCAACGTATCGTGACCGCCGCTGCCGATGTTGAAGGTGTCGTTCCCACCGCGGCCTTCGAACTGGTTATCACCGCTGTTGCCGGTAATGACGTCGTCGAAGTTCGAGCCGTTGATCCCCTCAATGTTGAGCAGTCGTGACGTTCCGAACCCGGTGTCCTGCGCGGTTGAGAGGCGCAAATCAACGGTCACGCCGGAGGTCGCATTGCGGTAATCCACCACGTCCATCCCGCCGGTGTTGCTCCAGGTGTCGTAGTCGGAATGGGTATTCCAGCCGCCGGAGCCGTTGTAGGTATAGGTGCCGTTCTCTGCGATAAAGGTGTCGTTATACCCGGTCCCGGTTATGGTCCCGCTGTGGCCGCCGGTGGCGGCTTCGGCCGTCAGGACGTAGCCCTCTTTGCCGTTGCCCGCTTCCAGACCGCTCCAGGTGACGTTATCCGACACGCCGTTGGTGATCTTCAGGATTTCGGCCGAATAGGTTTCATTCGGATCCAGACCGTAGAAGCTCACCAGCGCAGAGGTATCGTTCGACCCGATACCGGACTGGGCGTTGATGATCTGCGAGGCCACCAGCACGCCCGCGGCGTTGTACAGATTAACCGTGTTGCCGTAGTAGGCATTGATGCCCTCGCTGTCGACAATGTGCAGGTGCATCGCGGTGCCGTCAGCAATGGTTTTGCTGTTTTGCACCAGCACCACCTTGCCGTTCTGCTGAGAGACCAGCAGATCCTGCGCGCCGTCCCAGTTGTAGTCGACTGCGGCCACACCGGTAACGTTCGCCAGGCCGGAAGCCAGCTGGCTGGAGGTCCAGGTGGAACCGTAGCCGTTGTTGGTAAACAGCGTTGCCGTCTGCGAGCCGCCGTAGGTGCTGAGCTTGATGATGTCCATCTGCCCGTCACCGTTCCAGTCCACCGCCACCGACAGATACCCCGCCGTGGCGTTAGAGGCTTCCACCGCGCTCTTGGTGGCAGAGAGCTTCCCGGTACCGTCGTTGTAGTAGATCACCCCGCCGTTGTTGTTGTAGCTGCTGCCCAGGTACAGATCCATGTAGCCATCGCCGTTGAAGTCCGCCCACGTCATGGACGCCGCCGTGGTGGTATTCGAGGCGTTTGCCACAAACACGTTCGTCAGGTTCTGACCGATAGAGAGCGTGCCGTTACCGTTGTTGTTGATCACGGTTAACGAGTACGCGCCGCTGCGGTTGGTGTGCTGAACGATATCCACCGTGCCGTCGTTGTTCAGGTCGACGCCGGAGATTTCACGCCCGGAATCGAACTGGCCGTAGAAACCGCCTTCGCCACCGGTGCCGTCCGGCGACAGAACGCCGTTGTTGTTCACCAGGTAGGTCAGTGAGTCCATGCCGGCATCGCCGTACGCCAGATCCAGATAGCCATCGCCGGTTTTGTCGTAGGCAATCACGCCGCCGTACCAGATGGTGGTGCCCATCGCCAGCTGGCTGGCGTTATAGGTGCTGCCATCGTAGGTCCACATCACCTGCGTTGACCCGGCGTAGGTATTTTCCGTCGCGAAGATATCCTGCGTGCCGTTACGGTCAAAGTCGGCGGCGGTCTGGCTCACCACGTAATAGCCGCGGGTGTTGGTCAGCGCATTTCCGGCATAGGTCGAGCTATCGCTGCTGGAGTATGACTGGCCGTTAGCAATGATATTCCACAGACCGCTGCTGTTCATGCCGAGGGTCATGGTGGAGTTGTTGCTGTTCCCCGCCGTGGTTGCCCAGTCGGTATTCACCGAGGTGGTATCAATCACCAGGCTGCCGGTCGCCGTACCGGTGGTATTGCCATTACCTGCGCTGCTCTTCACCTGCGCCGTCACGCTGTAGCTCGACACGCTCAGCGCATCGCCGTCCGGGATCTGCAGATACCAGGTGTTGTGATCCGGATCGACCACCACCGCACCGCCGGTCTGGGAGGTGTAGGTTTTTCCGTTCACCGTTACCACCAGGTATTCACCGTTCACCAGATCAGCGGAGACGGTACCGCTGACAATCGGCGTGGTGTCCGACGTGGTCTGCGCGGTAATCGCCGCCGTGGTGGTCGGGATGCTGGTATCAACGTTCAGCACAAAGCCGTCCGATTCCGTGTAGTTACCTGCCCTGTCGGTGACGCGCACAATGTAGGTGTGGTTGCCGTCGCTCAGGCCGTTGTCCTGGAAGGACCAGCTTGCGCTACCGTTCATGGTCACCTGGCCGAGCAGGACCCCGTCACGGTAGAGCTGCACAATTTCACCGTCGTCCGGGGCGCGGTTAAGCGTACCGTTGATCAGCGGCGAGTTATCGTCCGTTGCCACCGCGCTGCCAAAGGTCCCCTGACGCTCGCCTTCGCCGTCGGTATAGCTCACTACCGTGCCTAGGGTGGCTGGCGGCGTGGTGTCCACCGTCACCACCTGAGAGGCGGTGGAGCCGACGTTGCCCGCCTGGTCGATAATCCTCACCTGGTAGGTGTAGTCCCCGTCAGCCAGATCGCGGGTATCGGTGTAGCTCCAGCGCTGGTTGGTGACCGTGGCATCTGACCAGGTGTTCCCGCCGTCCAGGCTGATCTGTACGCGCTCGTCGTTTGCCAGCGCGCTGCCCAGCGAACCGTTGATGGTCAGCGTGGTGTCCATGGTGATGAAATCACTCCCGGACTGGCCGGTATCTTCGCTGATGCTGTCGATGGTGATGCCGTACTGCGGCGCCTGCGTATCCACCGTCACCGCCTGCGAGGTGGTTGCCCCGACGTTCCCCGCCTGGTCAACGACCCGCACCTGGTAGTTATGGCTGCCGTCGGTCAGGGTACGGGTGTCGCTGTAGCTCCACTGCGTACCGCTGACGGTGGCGTACACCCATGTCGTGCCGCCGTCCATGCTCACCTGCACGAATTCACCCGCGCCCAGCTCTGCGCCGAGCGTTCCGTGCAGCGTGTACGAGGTCGAACTGGTCAGGAAGTCGTTATTGTCGAAGCCGGTATCCACGGTGATGTTATCCACGGTCACCGTAATCGCCGCATCCGGGGCGACCGTATCGACGGTCACCTGCTGATGGGCGCTGGCCCCCACGTTGCCCGCCGCATCCACCACGCGAACGTAGTAGTCATAGGTCTGGTTACCCAGCGTGCGGCTATCGACGTAGTACCAGCTGTTGCCGGTGACAATCACGTTCTGCCAGGTGACGCCGCCGTCGATGCTGATCTGGGCATATTCGCCGTCGGCCAGCGTCGCGCCGAGCGAGCCGTGCAGCGTCAGGGACGTATCGTTAGTGACAAAGTCGCTGCCGCTCAGGCCGGTATCGTCGCTGATGCTGTCGATGGCGATGGTTTTGCTGGCGTCCGGCGCAACCGTATCAATGGTCACCACCTGGCTGGCGGTGGCGCTGATATTGCCCGCGTCGTCAATCACGCGCAGCTGGTAGTTGTAATCCCCGTCGGCCAGCGTGCGGCCATCGACATAGGTCCAGCTCAGGCCGCTGACGCTGACGTCTGTCCAGGTAACGCCGCCGTCGAGGCTGATCTGCGCGTGGTCGCCGCTGCCCAGCGCCGCGCCGAGCGTCCCTTTCAGGCTGATCTGGCTGTCGCTGGTGATAAAGTCGCTGCCGGACAGACCCGTATCCTGGGTGATGGAATCCACCGTAATGGTCGTCGCCGCAGGCTTCGTCTGATCGATCACCACGTCCTGGCTGTCCGTCGCCCCCACGTTGCCCGCGTTATCGATAACGCGCACCTGATACTGATACGTACCGTCCGTCAGGGTGCGGCCATCGGTGTAGCGCCAGGTGGTGCCGGTCACGGTCAGGTCAATCCAGGTGGTGCCGCCGTCAAGGCTGATCTGCGCCTTCTCGTTATTGCCGAGCTGCGCGGTCAGCGAGCCGTTGACCACCACCTGGCTATCGTTGGTGATGAAATCACTCGCGCTCAGGCCGGTGTCGTTTTGCAGCGAATCAATGCTGATGCCCATCGACGGCGCGGTGAGATCCACGGTGACGGTGTGGTTATCGCTGCCGCTGTTGCCGATGGTGTTGCTGACCTGCGCGTTAATGACGTACGAACCGCCGTCCGCCAGCGCGGCCACGTCTGCGCTGCCCACCGTATAGCTCCAGCTGCCGTCATTCTGGACGGTCGCCGTGTAGGTTTTACCGTTCAGCGTGATGGTCACCGTCTGGCCCGCCGGGGCGTCGGTGGTGCCGCTGACGACCAGCGGCGTGCCGTGCTCGGCGGCGTTGACGATATCGTCCTGCGCAAAGGTGTTGATGGTGATGGTTGGGACATCGCCGTTCAGCGTCACGTCGTGCGTCGCGCTGCCCGGGTTGCCCGCCCTGTCGCTTACCGAAGCGGTGATGGTGTAATCCCCGTCGCTCAGGCCAAGGAAATCACGGCCCGGCACGAAGACCGACCACGAACCGTCCGCCCCGACGGTCGCCTGATAGCTGTGCCCGTTGAAGGAGACGGTCACCGTCTGGCCCTGTTCCGCCGTGGTGGTGCCGCTGATGGTCTGGCCCGCCAGCTGCTCCGCGTTGTTGACGATATCGTCATCGGCCACGGTGCTGATGGTCACGGTTGGCGCGACGGTATCGACCGTTAAGGTGTGCGTGGTCTGGCCGTTATTACCCGCTTTATCGTTGACCGAGGCGGTCACCGTCAGCGCGCCCTGGCTCAGCGCGGCCAGATCGGCTGCCGGAACATCCAGCGTCCACGTCCCGTCATTCGCGACGGTGGCAGTGTAGGTTTTGCCGCCCAGCGTCACGGTGACGGTCTGACCCGCCTCCGCGCTGGAAGAGCCGCGCACGGTCAGCGGCTGCTGCGCTTCAAGCGCGTTCAGCATGTCGTCACCCGACAGCGTCGCAATGCTCACGACCGGCGCAGTGGTATCTACGCTGATGCCGTGGGTCGCCGACGCGCTGTTGCCCGCGCTGTCCTGTGCCGAGACGGACACCTGGTAGCTCGCGCCATCGGCCAGCGCACCCACGTCGGCGGCCGGAACGGTGGTCGTCCAGCTACCGTCGCTCTGGATGGTGGCCGTATAGCTCTTGCCGTTCAGCGTCACGGTGACCTGCGTCCCGCTGGCGAACTGGGCGCTGGAGCCGTTAATCACCAGTGCCGAACCGGCTTCAGCCGCGTTGATGACGTCATCGCCGCTGAGGGTATTGATGGTCAGCGCCACGGAGGCCGTGTTCACGACCACGTCGTGGGTCTGGGTGCTGCTGTTGCCCGCGCTGTCGGTAATCGTCGCGCTGAGGGTCACGGTGCCGTCGGTCAGCGCGGAAATCACGCTGGCCGGCACGCCCACGCTCCAGTTACCGCTGGCGTCAACGGTGGTGGTGTACTGGTTCGAACCGATGGTGATGACCAGCTTATCGCCGACGCTCGCGCCGGTTGCCGTGCCGCTGACGATCTGCGCCTGCCCGTGCTCCACGCTGTTGATGACGTTATCGCCCGCGACGGCGTTAAAGCTGACGGTCGGCGGCGTGGTATCAAGCGTAATCGCTTTGCCCGCGCTGCCCGGGTTACCCGCGGCGTCGCTCACGCTGACCTGCACGGAGTAGCCGTTATCCGCCAGTGCGGACAGGTCGGAGCCAGGCACGTTCACGCTCCAGATGCCGCCCTGCTGCACCTGCGTGGTATAGCTCTTACCGCCCAGCGTCACGGTGACCGTCTGACCGACTTCCGCCGTGGTGGTGCCGGAAATGGCCACGCCCGCAGACGCTTCGCTGGCGTTAATCACGTTATCGCCTGCGACCGTATCGATGGTCACGGCTGGCGCGGTGGCGTCCACGCTGTACTCGCGGCCCGCCGAGGCGCTGTTGCCGTGCGCGTTGGTGACGCTCACCTGCACGCTGGCATCACCGTCCTTCAGGCCCGCGAGATCCGCAGACGGCACGGTGGCCGTCCAGTTACCGTCGGCATCGACTTTCGCGGTGTACGTCTTGCCGCCGAAGGTGATGGTAACGGTCTGGTTTTCCTCCACGTTCGAGGTGCTGCCGGACAGCACCAGATCCGCGCCTTTCTCCGCCGCGTTAATCACGTCGTCGGTGGCAATCGCATCGATGCTGATAGCCACCGCTGACAGATCGACGGTCACGTCATGGCTGATGGTCACCGGGTTGCCCGCCGCGCTCTGGCCTGCAACGGTCACGGTGACCGTGCCCGCATTCAGCGCGCTAACGTCCGCCGCCGGGATCGCCGCGCTCCATGTGCCGTCTGCCAGCACGGAGGCCGCATAGGTTTTGCCGTTGACGGTCACGGTGAGCGTGGTGCCTGCCGCCAGCCCGTCGCTGGAGCCGGTAACGATCAGGTTCTGCCCGTGCTCGATGCTGTTGATCACATCGTCGCCCGCCACGGTATCAATGCGCAGACCCGGCAGGCTGGCGTCGATAGTGATATCGCGCTCGCCCGCGCCGGTATTGCCGTGGCCGTTGGTGACGGATGCTGACACCGTCAGGTCACCGTTGCCCAGCGCCGTCAGGACGGATTCCGGCACGTTCACGGACCAGGTCAGATCGCTCTGCACCGTTGCGGTGTAGCTGTTGCCGCCAATGGTGACGGTGACAGTATTGCCCGCTTCCGCGTTCGCTACCTTACCGCTGATGGTCTGACCCGCGGCCACTTCCGCCGCGTTGATGACGTTATCGCCCGCCACGGTATTGATGGTGACGGTCGGCAGCGCGGTGTCCACCAGCAGGGTCGCCGTATTACTGACGCTGTTGCCCACGCCGTTGGTTGCAGTCGCGCTCAGGGTGTAATTCGCTTCGCCCAGACCCGCCAGATCCGCTGCCGGAACGGTCAGGCTCCAGGTGCCGTCCGCCGCCGTCGTGGCCGCGTAGTTTTTGCCGTTGAGGGTTACGGTCACCACGGTGCCTTCCGCGAGGTTGGCGCTGGTGCCGCTGACGCTCAGGTCCTGACCTTTCTCCACCGCGTTCAGCACGTTGTCGCCGCTGATGGCGTTGAACGCCACGGACGGCAGGCCGGTATCGACGGTCACGTTATGGCTGCCGGTGCCGGTGTTGCCCGCCGCGTCGGTGACTGACGCAGTGACGGTCACGGTGCCGTCGCTGAGGCCGGAAATCACGCTGGCCGGTACGCCCACGCTCCAGTTCCCCGCCGCGTCCAGCACGGTGGTGTAAGTCTGGCCGCCAATCGTGACGGTGACCTTATCGCCCGCTGCCGCGCCGGTGGCGGTGCCGCTGATGATGTGCGCCTGGCTGTGTTCTGCGAGGTTAATGACGTCATCGCCCGCCACGGTGTTGATGGTCACCGCAGGCACGGTCACGTCCACCGTCAGATTGCGATCCGCCGACGCCGGGTTGCCCGCCTTGTCGCTGACGCTCGCCGTCACGGTGACGCTGCCGTCGCCGAGCGATGCCAGATCCGCCGCCGGAACGTTCAGCGTCCAGCTGCCGTCCGCGCCTGCGGTTGTGGTGTAGTCTTTGCCATTCAGCGTCACGGTCACGGTCTGGCCCGCTTCGGCGCTGGTGGTACCGGATACGGTCAGATCGGACTGCGCTTCTGCGGCATTCAGAATATCGTCAGCCGCCAGGGTATGAATGGTCACGGACGGCGCGGTCGCATCCACGCTGTACTCGCGGCCTGCCGAAGCGCTGTTGCCGTTCACGTTGGTGACGCTCACCTGCACGCTGGCGTCACCGTCCTTAAGGTGTGCCAGATCCGCAGAGGGTACGGTGTAGGTCCAGTTACCGCTGTCGTCTACTGTCGCGCTATAGATTTTGCCGTTCAGGCTGATGGTCACGGTCTGCCCGGCGTCCACGTTGGTGGTCGCACCGGACAGCACCAGATCCGCGCCCTTCTCTGCCGCGTTAATTACGTCGTCGGTGGCGATGGCGTTGATGCTGATGGCAACGGTCGCCAGATCTACCGTCACGTCGTGGCTGATGGTAATCGGGTTGCCCGCAGAGCTGTCGCCGGTCACGCTGATTTTGACGGTGCCTTGCGGCCACGCGCTCACGTCGGTGGACGGGATCGCCGCGCTCCAGGTGCCGTCCGCCAGTACGGTCGCCGCATAGGTTTTACCGTTGACGGTGACGGTCAGCGCCGTGCCTGCCGCCAGCCCGTCGCTGGAGCCGGTGACGATCAGGTTCTGCGCGTGTTCGATGGTGTTGATCACGTCATCACCCGCGACGGTGTCGACGCGCAGGCCCGGCAGGTTAGCGTCGATAGCGATTTCGCGCTCGCCGGTGCCGGTGTTGCCGTGGCCGTTGGTGACGGTCGCCGTTACGCTCAGGCTGCCGTTGCCCAGCGCGGTCAGCACGTCAGACGGCACGTTCACGGACCAGGTGAGGTCGTTCTGCACCGTTGCGGTGTAGCTGTTGCCGCCGATAGTCACGGTTACCGTGTTGCCCGCTTCGGCATTCGCCACGGTACCGCTCAGGGTCTGGCCTGCCGCCACTTCCGCCGCGTTGATGACGTTGTCGCCCGCCACGGTGTTGATGGTTACGGTCGGCAGCGCGGTATCGACCAGCAAGTTCGCGGTGTTGCTCACGCTGTTGCCCACGCCGTTGGTGGCGGTCGCGTTCAGGGTATAGTTGGCCTGACCCAGACCGGCCAGATCCGCTGCCGGAACGGTCAGGCTCCAGGTGCCGTCTGCCGCGGTCGTCGCCGTATAGTTTTTGCCGTTGAGGGTCACGGTCACCACGGTGCCTTCCGCGAGGTTGGCGCTGGTGCCGCTGACGCTCAGATCCTGACCTTTTTCAACGGCGTTCAGTACGTTGTCATCGCTGATGGCGTTGAAGGCCACCGATGGCAGACCGGTATCGACGGTCACGTTATGCGTGCCGGTGCCGGTGTTGCCCGCCGCGTCGGTGACTGACGCCGTTACGGTTACGGTGCCGTCGCTGAGGCCGGAAATCACGCTGGCCGGTACGCCCACGCTCCAATTCCCCGCCGCGTCCAGCACGGTGGTGTAGGTCTGGCCGCCGATGGTGACGGTCACCTTATCGCCCGCTGCCGCGCCGGTGGCGGTGCCGCTGATGATTTGCGCCTGGCCGTGTTCTGCGAGGTTAATAACATCGTCGCCCGCAACGGTATTGATGGTCACCGCAGGCGCGGTGATATCTACCGTCAGGTTGTGATCCACGGACGCCGGGTTACCCGCTTTATCGCTGACCGATGCGGTGACGGTCACGCTGCCGTCGGTTAATCCAGCCAGATCCGCCGCCGGGACGTTCAGCGTCCAGCTGCCGTCTGCGCTGACGGTTGTGGTGTAGTCTTTGCCGTTCAGCGATACGGTCACGGTCTGGCCCGCTTCGGCGGTGGTGGTGCCGGATACGGTCAGATCGGACTGCGCTTCAGCGGCGTTCAGAATATCGTCGGTCGCCAGGGTATTAATGGTCACGGACGGCGCGGTCGCATCCACGCTGTACTCGCGGCCCGCCGAGGCGCTGTTGCCGTTGACGTTGGTGACGCTCACCTGCACGCTGGCGTCGCCGTCTTTCAGGCCCGCCAGATCCGCAGACGGCACGGTAGCTGTCCATTTGCCGTCGGCGTCCACCGTGGCGGTGTAGTTCTTGCCGCCAAAGGTAATGGTAACGGTCTGGTTTGCTTCCACGTTCGAGGTGGTGCCGGAGAGCACCAGATCCGCGCCCTTCTCGGCCGCGTTAATCACGTCGTCAGTGGCGATGGCATCAATGCTAATGGCAACGCTCGCCAGATCCACCGTCACATCGTGGCTGATGGAGACCGGGTTACCGGCGCTGCTCTGGCCCGATACGGTCACGGTAACCGTGCCTTCGGCCAGCGCACCCACGTCCGCCGCCGGGATCGCCGCGCTCCAGGTGCCGTCCGCCAGCACGGTCGCCGGATAGGTTTTGCCGTTGACGGTCACGGTCAGCGCCGCGCCAGCCGCCAGCCCGTCGCTGGAGCCGGTGATAATCAGATTCTGCCCGTGTTCGATGCTGTTGATCACGTCGTCACCCGCCACGGTATCCACGCGCAGGCCCGGCAGGTTAGCGTCTATCACGATTTCGCGCTCGCCCGTTCCGCTATTGCCCACGCCGTTCGTGACGCTGGCCGACACCGTTAAATCACCGTTGCCCAGCGCGGTCAGCACGGATTCCGGCACGTTAACGGACCAGGTGAGATCGCTCTGCACCGTTGCGGTGTAGCTGTTGCCGCCAATCGTCACGGTAACGGTGTTGCCCGCTTCGGCATTCACCACCTTACCGCTGATGGTCTGCCCGGCTGCCAGCTCCGCCGCGTTAATGACGTCGTCACCTGCAATGGTGTTGACGATCACGCCCGGCAGAACGGATTCCACGTTCACGGTGTGCGACGCGCTGGTATTGTTGCCGACGCTGTCCGTTGCTGAGGCGGTGACGGTATAAAGCGCCTCGCCCAGCTGACCGACCTCGTTCGCCGGAACGGTAGTCGTCCATTTTCCGTTATCGTCCACCTGCGCGCTGTACGCTTTGCCGTTCAGCATCACGGTCACCACCGCGCCTGCCGCCAGGCCGGAAGCCGTACCGGAGATCGTCAGATCCTGAGTTTTCTCGGCGTTGTTGATCGCATCGTCACCGGAAACGGTGTCAATGGTCAGCACCGGCGCGGTCAGGTTCACCTCTACGCCGTGCGTGGCGCTGTTGCTGTTGCCCGCTTTATCGGTCAGCGCCGCGGTAATAGTGTGATCCCCGGCGGCCAGCGCGGTTACGTCTGCCGCAGGCACGCCCACGCTCCAGTTGCCTGAGGCATCCAGGGTGGCGGTGTACGATTTGCCGTTGAGGGTGACGGTGACCACATCACCGGCCGCCGCACCGGTCACAGAACCCGTGACAATCAGTGCCTGCGCATGCTCGGCGCTGTTGATCACGTCGTCGTCGGAAACGGTGTGGATGGTCAGCTGCGGGACGGTGGTATCGACCAGCACGTCGCGATCCGCTGAGGCCGGGTTGCCCGCCTTATCAGACACGGCGGCGCTGATGGTGTAGTTGCCGTCGGTAATACCGCTCAGATCCGCGGACGGCACGGTCACGCTCCAGCTGCCGTTTGCCTGCACGGTGGTGGTGTAGTCCACGCCGTTCAGCGTCACGGTGACGGTCTGGCCCGCTTCGGCGTTGGTTACGCCGTTAACGACCAGATCCTGCTGCGCTTCGGCCGCATTGATGATGTTGTTGTCGCTGACGATCTCGATAGACACCGTCGGCGCGGTGGCGTCCACGCTGTACTCGCGGCCTGCCGACGCGCTGTTGCCGTTAACGTTGGTGACGCTCACCTGCACGCTGGCATCGCCGTCTTTCAGGCTGCCCAAATCAGCGGACGGTACGGTCGCCGTCCAGTTGCCGTCGGCATCGACCGTCGCGGTGTACGACTTGCCGCCGAAGGTAATGGTGACGGTCTGGTTTTCTTCCACGTTGGAGGTCGAGCCAGACAGCACCAGGTCCGCGCCTTTCTCAGCCGCGTTGATTACGTCGTCCGAGGCAATCGGGTTAATGCTGATGGCGACTGCCGCCAGATCCACCTTCACGTCGTGGCTGATGGAAACCGGATTGCCCGCCGCGCTCTGGCCTTCCACGGTCACGGCAATCGTGCCCGCATTCAGCGCGCTGACGTCAGCTGCCGGAATGGCCGCCGTCCAGGTGCCGTCTGCAAGCACGGTTGCGGCGTAGGTTTTGCCGTTGACGGTCACCGTTAACGCCGCGCCCGTTGCCAGGCCTTCGCTGGAGCCGGTGATAATCAGGTTTTGAGCGTGCTCAATGCTGTTGATGACATCGTCGCCCGCCACGGTATCCACGCGCAGGCCAGGCAGGTTAGCATCTATAACGATTTCGCGCTCGCCGGTTCCGGTGTTGCCGTGGCCGTTGGTGACGCTGGCTGACACGGTCAGATCGCCGTTACCGATGGCGGTTAAGACCGTGGACGGCACGTTGACCGACCAGCTCAGATCGTCCTGAACCATCGCGGTGTACGTATTGCCGCCAATTGAAATCGTGACAGTGTCACCGCTCGCCGCGCCGCTCACTTTGCCGCTCAGGGTCTGCCCGGCAGCCACTTCCGCTGCGTTAATGACATCGTCCGTGGCGACAGGGTTGATGGTGACCTGCGGCAGCGCGCTGTCGACGAGCACGCTGTGGCCGGTGCTCGCGCTGTTGCCCGCCGCGTCGGTTACGCTCGCCGTCACCACGTAGCTCGCTTCGCCCAGCGCGGAGACGTTTGCCGCCGGAACGGTGATGCTCCAGCTGCCGCTGGCGTCGGTGGTGGCCGTATAGCTGATACCGTTCAGGGTCACCGTAATGGTGGTTCCGTCCGGCTGGTTGCTGGTGCCGGACACCAGCAGATCCTGGCCTTTCTCGGTCGCGTTGATCACGTCGTCAGCCGCCAGGGTATTGATGGCAACCACCGGCGCGGTCAGGGAAACGTCAAACTCGTGCGTAGCGGTGGTGCTGTTACCGGCTTTATCGGTGAGTGTCGCGGAGATCGTCTGTTCGCCGTTAACCAGCGCGCCCACGTCCGCCGCCGGAACGCCCACGCTCCAGCTGCCGGACGCGTCCAGCATGGCGGTGTAGTCTTTGCCGTTCAGGGTCACGGTAATCACGTCACCCGCCTGCGCGCCCGTGACCTTACCGGAGACAATCAGCGCCTGGCCGTGCTCGGCAATATTCACGACGTCGTCGCCCGCGACGATGTTGAACGAAATCTGCGGTACGGTGGTGTCGACCAGCACCGAGGAGCCCGCGCTGGCCGGGTTGCCTGCCTTATCGGACACGGTCGCCGTGACCGCCGCGCTGCCGTCGGCGATGCCTGCCATATCCGCAGCCGGAACGTCGAGCGTCCAGCTGCCGTCCGCCTGCACCTGCGCGGTGTACTGATTACCGTTGAAGGTCACGGTGACCGTCTGGCCTGCTTCGGCAGTAGAGGTGCCGCTCAGGGTCAGATCCTGCGCCGCCTCCGCCGCGTTCAGCATATTGTCATGGCTGATGGTGTTGATGGTCACCGTCGGCGCGGTGGTATCGACGCTGAACTCCTGCGCCGAAGACGCCGCGTTGCCGTTCACGCTGGTGACGGTTACCTGCACGCTGGCGCCACCGTCTTTCAGGCCGCTCAAATCGGCTGCCGGAACGGTCCAGGTCCAGTCGCCGTTAGCATCCACCGTCGTGGTATAGGTTTTACCCGCAAAGGTAATAGTCACGGTCTGGCCCGCTTCCACGCTGGAGGTGGTGCCGGAAAGCAGCAGATCCTGGCCTTTTTCCGCCGCGTTGAGCACGTTATCGTCGGTCACGCTGCTGATGGTGATGGCGACAGGCGCGAGATCGACGTCCACAACGGTGCCGATAGTCACCGGGTTGCCGGAAGCATCCTGCGCGCTTGCCTTGATATCCAGCGAACCGTCCGCCCACTGGGAGACATCGGCCGCCGGTACCGCCGCCTGCCAGGTGCAGTCCGCCAGTACCGTTGCGGAATAATCTTTGCCGTTGATGGTCACGGTCACGGTGCTGCCCGCCGCCAGATCGGTGCTGGTACCGGATACAATCAGGTTCTGAGCGTGTTCAATCACGTTAATTACGTCGTCACCCGCCACGGTATCAATACGCAGTCCCGGGAGCTGGGCGTCGATGGTGAAGTCGCGAGAAGAAGAGCCGGTATTGCCGTGCGCGTTGGTCACGCTGGCGGATACGGTGAGGTCGCCGTTACCGAGCGCGGTTAACTGGCTCTCGCTTAACGGCAGGCTCCAGGTCAGATCGTCCTGCACGGTAGCGGTGTACGTCTGGCCGCCAAGGATAATGGTGACAGTGTCACCTGAAGCCGCGTTCGTCACCTTACCGGTCAGGGTTTGCCCTGCCGCCACTTCCGCTGCGTTAACGATATTGTCGCCCGCCAGCGTGTCGATCGTTACCACCGGCAGGGAGCTGTCCACCAGCACGTCGTGCGAGGTTGAGGCGCTGTTGCCTGCGCTATCCGTAACGCTCGCCGTCACGGTGTAATGGGCTTCTCCCAGCGCGCTTACGGCGGAGGCCGGTACGGTCACGCTCCAGTTACCGCTGGCGTCAGCGGTGGCGGTGTACTGAATGCCGTTCAGGGTCACCGTAATGGTCGTGCCTTCCGGCTGGTTGCTGGTGCCGGAGAGAAGCAGATCTTCGCCCTTCTCGGTCGCGTTGATCACGTCGTCCGCCGCCAGCGTGTTGATACCGATGACAGGCGTCACGGTATTCACCACCACATCGAGCGAACTGCTTCCGGTGTTGCCGGATCGGTCGGTCACGGAGACGTCGATTGTCCAGGTGCCGTCAGTCAGCCCCTGCACGACGGACGCCGGCAGGCCAAGGCTCCAGTTCCCCGCCGCATCCACCACGGTGGTGTAATCAACGCTGTTAATGGTGATGGTGACCAGGTCGCCCGCTGCCGCACCGGTGACGGAGCCGCTCAGGATCTGCGCCTGTGAATGGGCGAGCTGGTTAACGGTGTTGGTGTCGGTGACAAAGTCGTTGATGGTCACCTGCGGTACGGTTGCGTCCACCAGACCCACGCGATCGGCGCTGCTGGCGTTGCCCGCCACGTCGCTCACGGTGGCCGTCACGGTCACAATGCCGTCGTTAAGGTCACCCACGTCAGCCGCAGGCACGCTCAGCTGCCACGTACCGTCCGCCTGAACCGTGGTCTGATACGTTTTGCCGTTCAGCGTCACGGTGACCGTCTGGCCAGGTTCCGCACTGCTGCTGCCGCTTAACAGTAAATCCTGCTGCGCTTCAGCGGCATTGATGATGTTGTCGGCGGTCAGGTTATCGAGCGTAATCGCCGGAGGCTGCGTATACACCGTGACCACGCGCGCGGCGTCCGCGCTGTTGCCGCTGACGTTAGTGACGCTGACGCTCACCTGCGCGCGCCCGTCGATCAGGGTTTCCATGGCGCTGGCGGGTACGGTCAGGCTCCAGGAGCCATCCTGCTGCACCTGCGCGGTGAAGGTCTGGTCGGCGAATTTCACCACCACGGTCTGCCCCGCCTCCACGCCCTGCGTCTGGCCGGAAAGGGTTAAATCACCGCCTTTTTCTGCCGCATTCAGCAGGTCATCGCCGGAGACGGTATCAATGGTGACCGCCACGGCGTTCAGATCGAGTTCAATCGGGTGTTCAGCCGCAACGGGATTGCCCCAGGCATCTACCGCGCTGACGCTCACCGTCATGCCGCCCGCCGTCCAGGCCTGCAGGTCCGCCGCCGGAACGCCGATCTGCCAGCTGCCGCTGGCGTTAACTGCGGTGACGTACTCCACATTGTTGATGGTGACAACAATCTGCGTGCCCGCGGCCAGATGAGTGCTGGAGCCGGTGACGCTCAGATCCTGCTGCTGTTCGATGGCGTTGATCACGTCATCGCCGGAAATGGTGTTCACCCGCAGGCCCGGCAGCTCCGCGTTGATATTGATATCACGCTCGCCGGTGCCGGTATTGCCGTGCCCGTTGGTGACGGACGCGGTGAAGGTCAAATCCCCGTCGCCGAACGCCTGAAGATCCGCTGACGGGATTTTCACGCTCCAGGTCAGGTCGCTGCCAACCGTTGCGGTGTAGCTCTTGCCGCCTGCGGTGATGGAGACGGTATCGCCCGCCGCCGCGCCGGTAACGCGACCGCTGAGGGTTTGATCGACGCCCGCTTCGGCGTTATTGACCAGGTTGTCGCCCGCAAACGTATTGATAATGACCTGCGGAAGAACGGTATCCACCAGCAGATTCGCCTCGGCAGAACCGCTGTTACCCACGCTGTCGGTCCCGCTGACGCTGACGGTATAAAGCGTGTTCGCCAGATTCAGGACGTCGGAAACCGGCACCTGGACAGCCCAGATACCGTTTTCGACGGTGGCCTGATAGCTGACGTTGTTCAGCGTCACGGTGACGGTGGAGCCGTCCGGCAGGTTGCTGGTGCCGGTCAGGCTCAGCGGCTGCATCGCCTCCTGGGCATTCAGGACGTTATCCTGGCTGATGGCGTCAATCGTAAATTCCGGCGGGTGTCCGCTCAGCGTAATGCCGTGCGTGGCGCTGCCGGTGTTGCCTGCCGCGTCAGTGACGGAAACCGAAAGCGTGTGGTTGCCTTCACCCAGCGCGCCCAGCACGGACGCCGGAACGCCCACGCTCCAGCTGCCGTCCGCCAGCACCACGCCGGTGAATGTCTGGCCGCCAAGCGTCACGGTGACCACATCGCCCGCGGCGGCACCGCTCGCCAGGCCGGAAATAATGTGCGCCTGGCCCTGCTCGCTGATATTGAGGATATCGTCGCCCGCCACGGTATGGATGGTGACGATCGGCGCGGCGGTATCCACCGTGAAATCTGCCGTCACGGACGAGCCGTTGCCCGCTTTGTCGCTAACGTTAACCGTCAGGGTGTGATTACCCTCACTCAGCGCCTGCACGTCGTTCACATCAAGCGTGACGGACCAGGTGCCGTCACTGCCCACCGTGGCGTTATAGTTTTTACCGTTCAGCGTGACCGTGACGATCTGACCGGCTTCCGCATTCGTTTTACCGGTCAGGGTCAGCGGCTGATTGTGCTCAGCCGCATTAATGATGTTGTCCTGCGCGAGGGTATCGACAGAAAGGGTTGGCGCGGTGGTATCCACCCCAATCGTCTGGCTTCCGCTGACGGTGTTACCCGCCGCGTCTTTACCGCTCACGCTAACCGTCCAGGTACCGTCGCCCAGCGCCTGCGCGTCCGCTGCAGGCACGTTAACACTCCACCCGCCGTCTGCCCCGACTTCAGTCGCGTAGGTTTTGCCGTTCAGCGTCACGGTGAGTGCGGTACCCTGCGCCAGGTTTTTGCTGGCACCGGAAAGCGTAAAGCCCGCGGATTGCTCGCTGGCGTTCAGCACGTTATCGCCCGCCGTGGTGGCCAGCGTAATGGCGGCGTCGGCGGTAGAGACCGTCACGGTGATACTGCCCGCAGAGGTGGTTTTACTGCCGTCGATCTGCACGACGGACCAGGTGTGTTCCCCGTCCGTCTGGGTCGGTAATATTACCGTCCAGGTGCCGTCTTTACCGACCATGGCGCTGGCAATGGTGCTGCCGCTGCTGTCTTTGATCTGGATGGTCGCGCCCGGCTGACCGGTGCCGCTAAAAGTTGGGTTGCTGTCGTCCGTGATCTCGTTTGCGCTCAGCACGCCCTGCTTGTCACCCGCTTTATCCGACAGCAAGAAGGTCGGCGTCGCGCTTTCAACTTCTTTCGTATTATCAATGACTTTTGTTTTAGTTTCGCCGTCACCGCCGTTTGCCAGCAGTGCCCCGATGGCACCGCCGCCTAACGCCGCTCCCGCAATCCAGCCCCACGGCGCGTCGCTTAAAACACTTTCCTGCTCGAGGAAAGGTTGAATGCTGCTAATCGGTGTGGCCTGCGCGGTTAACTCGGTCACCGCAACGCCTGACGCTTCCCCGGCATCGGCAAAAGAAATATGCGTCAGTTCCTGACGGTCGTTGAACACCAGCTCTGACTGATTATGCGTTTCTGGATCTTCGACAAAATAGTTATTGCAGCGAATAACGCTGCCATCTTTCATATAAATGAGGAGATCTTTACCCTGGCGGACATAACGCGCCACATCCTGAGCAGAGCCCTGGATTTCAATCACGCTCGGCGATGAAATAGAGACCGACAGATTTCCTTCGCCGGTTAATTTCGTTTTCTCCGCCGTTTTGCGAATGATGACATCAACAACTTTCATGTTACTCATATTCTTCTCCTTGCAGGTGTACGGATTCCTGTGGATATGTCCACCAGACGGATGTAGCTATCCCTGGGAAAAAACACCCATTATTTTCAGTCTTACTTTGCGCAACACTGCGCGTCTTTTATTAACTCAAGTCGGGTAATTTTGCGGCAGCGTTTTTCTCTATTCCAATAAGCGGCATTAAATTATCAACCGCGGAAGCATAATTAATTGCCGAACTCCAGCCGTCATACTCGGCGATTATTTTCGCTGAGGTGGCCTGCCAGACATCCTGCTCAACGCTGAGCAGATCGTTAATGCTCCGCTTGCTCAGGGTGTATTCATTTTTATAAACATCGCGGGCCCGCAGCGCATTTTCCAGCTGTTGCTTCCCCGCCTCCATTCGTCCCCGCGCGCCGGTCCAGTCAGCCTGCGCGACGGAGGCCTTTTGCAGGACATCGAAACGCGCCTGATCGACCTGAGAGGAGGCCATGGCCCGTGCGCCTTCCGCCTGTCGAACGCGCGCGGAAACCGCGCCCCCCTGATACAGCGGCGCGTCGATATTGAGCTGTATCTGGTCGTCCCAGTAGGAACGGTTGTCCGATTCATAACGGGTGCGCCCCCCCTTCAGGCTTAGCGTAGGCCAGTGCTGGGACTTCGCCGTTTCCACGCCATACTGAGCCGAGCGTTCCATGTTCTGCGCGGCCATCACCGCCGGTATCAGGGAATAATCGATGCGGTTGAGCGAGTCCGGCTCCACGGCAAGATTCGCGGGCACCGGCGAATAGGCCTCTGCCTGCATGCCGGTTAATACCGCAAGCCTGGCGCGCGCGCTGTTTAAGGCGGCGCGATACTGCGCGACCGTCGCCTGCATGCCGGCAATGCGCGTGCGGGTCTGAAGCTCATCGGAGGTCGAACTCACGCCCGCGTCTGCGCGAAGCTTTGCCAGCTGCTCGACGTTCTTGAGCGCCTGCACGTTATCTATTGCCGCCTGCAG
Source organism: Enterobacter sp. 302C9 (assembly GCF_034106085.1). Classification (NCBI taxonomy): domain Bacteria; kingdom Pseudomonadati; phylum Pseudomonadota; class Gammaproteobacteria; order Enterobacterales; family Enterobacteriaceae; genus Enterobacter; species Enterobacter sp. 302C9. Next base: position 175,700 of record NZ_JAWNBW010000007.1, on the reverse strand, counting down.
CAGATCGGAATAGCGTTTGACCTCGACGTAGCTCAGCGCCGTTTTTTCCGCCACGTCCGAAAGCGTGCCCATCAGCTGATAGCGGTAGCTATCGCGCTGGGCGGAGGACTGGCTGATGCTGTTATTGGTCTTGCCAAAATCGTACAGCAGCTGCGTCAGGCTCAGCCCCCAGGCGGCTGAATTCTTCAGCGACCCGCTGGAATCGGTGGTCTGGCTGTGCCCCGTACTTCCGTTCAACGATATTTGCGGCATCCAGCCGCTGCGCGCTTCATCTATTTGTGCCTGGCCAATACCTAATTGCGCGGCCTGCTGGCTAATTGACGGATCGCGATCGATCGCAAAAAGAATACTTTCTTTTAAGGTTGTGGTTGCCACCGGGGCAATACCCACCTGATTACTATTGGCGAAAGCCATATTTATGGCTAATGAAATGAATGCCAGTGCTGCTGTAAATCGGCGTAACATAGGCTTTCGTAATATCGTCATGTTATCTCCCTGACTCTGAGTGATACTCAAGCAAATACCCAAAAAGAGGTACAGATAATTAGACAAATATCTTATTTAGCTACCTTGCTGAATTTCAGGTAATACTCCCCATACCCATTTCCATCGGAGATGAGATCTGCCCGCATCTTATTTCAATTAAGAATTTACTTATTTCTTAAACTGGTTAGCAGCATAACAAAATGTGTTATAGCCCACTACAGCCACAATGTTAATGTGGTGTTACAAGCAAGAAAAAATATGGGGTTTCTGGACAAAACTCTAAAAGTATCCTTTCAGATGAAACATATAAACTCTCTGTTATCTAAGGAAAATTCTTAATTCCCTCCGTGCACATTTTTGCGTTAATTTCAGCGCGAGTCAGACACAAAGATTTTCAAAGAAGTGTCAGTTTACGTAGCCAAAGGGATATATTTAAAATTAAAAACTTTTAAAAAACTAATTAAAGCAATTAAACACTGCATAATTTCCATTAAACAGCATTTAACACCACCCAATGGCGATGCGCTGGTTACATAACCCAAATCGTTAAATAAAACATAACAATAACATTGTGATTAACATTCAAAACGGCTTCCTTATACCTGCTTAATAAAATTTTAATAATCACCTATCTGAATTATCACGCCGCCGCACATCGTCCTGAGGACATTCCCCTTCTCTCTGCGTCAAAATGCTGTATTATGCAAACTATTGCGACATTTTGCAGGAATGTACCCCATGCACAAAACCGCTCGTCAACGCTACGTCCTGGATATCCTCAGCGAGCAAGGCCAGGCCAGCATCACCGACCTGGCTGAAAAGCTGCAGGTTTCGGCGGATACCATTCGTCGGGATCTGACCGACCTGGAAAACCAGGGCCTTGCGCAGAAGAACCACGGCGGCGCCATCGCGCTCAACCTCTCCGCCATGAACCGTCAGGGCCGCAATACGCTGCTGCCGGAGACCAAACAGCGCCTGGGTAAACAGGTCGCACAGCAGGTTCCACCGGGCTCCACCCTGTTTCTGGATGCCGGAAGCACGGTGATGGCCGTCGCCACCTTTCTTCAGGGGCCGCTCACCGTTATTACCCCCTCGCTGGATATCGCCCAGCATTTTAGCGACCGGGAAGACGTTGAGCTGATCCTGCTCGGCGGGAAATGGGACCACAAGCAGCGACTGTTTGCCGGCAGCGCCACGCTGTCCTTGCTGTCCCGGTATCGGGCAGATATCGCCATTCTTGGGGCGTGCGCCATTCATGCCGAACTCGGTTTGAGCGCCGGTAAAGAAGCGGATGCCGAGGTGAAACGCGCGATGCTGGACGCAAGCCATGCGCACTGGATTGTCGCCGACCATCTGAAAATTAACCGCTGCGAGCCGTATCTGGTTTCCGGGTTATCCAGCATTCAACAACTCTTTTTAGATCGTCCCTGGCCTGAGCTTGGGGACTATAGCGCACTGCAGGTTACGGTGTGCGCCAATTAACGTGGAGAAGGTCATGAGTAAAGTTCAAACAATCAACATTGCGCTGATCGGGTATGGATTTGTCGGTAAAACCTTCCATGCCCCGCTGATCCAGTCGGTGGACGGGATTAAGCTGGCCGTGGTCTCTTCTCGTGATGAAGAGAAGGTTAAACGCGATCTGCCGGACGTACAGGTGGTAGCGACACCGGAAGAGGCCATTCAGCATCCTGATATCGATCTGGTGGTGATTGCCTCCCCCAACGCCACGCACGCCCCGCTGGCGACGCTGGCCCTGAACGCGGGGAAACACGTGGTCGTGGACAAGCCTTTTACCCTCGACATGCAGGAAGCCCGCGACCTGATTGCGCTGGCGGATGAAAAGCAGCTGCTGCTCTCCGTCTTCCACAACCGCCGCTGGGACAGCGATTTCCTCGGCATTAAGCAGATTATTGAACAAGGCACGCTCGGCAAGGTTAAACACCTGGAATCGCACATCGACCGCTTCCGCCCGGAAGTGCGCGTGCGCTGGCGCGAGCAGAATGTCCCCGGGAGCGGTCTGTGGTTTGATCTGGGCCCTCACCTGATTGACCAGACGCTTCAGCTCTTTGGCCTGCCGGAGTCGGTTCAGGGGAATATCGCGACGCTGCGCGACGGCGCAGAAATTAACGACTGGGCGCACGTGGTCTTAAACTACCCGGAGCATAAGGTCATTCTGCACGCCAGCATGCTGGTTGCTGGCGGTACGGCGCGCTTTACCGTCCACGGGGACAAGGGCAGCGTGGTGAAAGCCAGAATCGACCAGCAGGAAGCGCAGCTGCTCGCAGGAGTGATCCCCGGCAGTGAAACCTGGGGCGAAGACGGCGACAGCATGGTGTTCTTTGGGGCCGACGGCGCACCGCAGACGATCCCAACCCCGAAAGGCGATCAGCGCCAGTATTACGTCAACGTACGTGATGCGCTGCTCGGGAAAATCACCAATCCTGTCCACCCTGTTGAGGCACTGGCGGTCATGGCCGTGCTGGAAGCGGCGGTGAAGTCGTCGGAGACGGGATCAACGCAGGCGCTGGCGTTAACTGCCGAAGAGCGTGCGCTGCTGGGTTAAAAAAACAAGCCGGGTGGCGCTGCGCTTACCCGGCCTACGATTCAGAGCCGTTTGTAGGCCCGTGCAAGCGAAGCGCCGCCGGGCAAGAAAGGTGGCGACAATGTTTCAGCACTACTGACGCTTTTTCGGCATCATGCGCAGAAGAGTATTATCTTTCCAGAAATAGTGATGCATCAGCGCCGCCGCCGCGTGCAGGCCAATCACAAAGTAGCCCAGGTTCGCCAGCGTCTCGTGCCACTCTTTCAACATATCAACCAGGTCGAAATTGGACTCCGCCGCATGCGGCATCGCCAGGCCGAACGCAAACCAGTCGCTGCCCCGGTTGTACATCATCACAATGCCAATCAGCGGCAGCGCAATAAACAGCAGATACACCACCAGGTGCCCCAGATGGGACATCCCCGTCACCATCGCTTTTGGCTTCGGCTGAATCGGAGGCGCGCGGAATTTCAGGCGAACCAGCAGACGCGTCACCATCAGCACCAGGATACTGATACCGCACGAGACGTGGATCATATTGATCGCTGGACGCGCGGTGCGCGGGAAGAAACCTTTGAACTCCATGGCGCAGTAGGCGACGATGATTAACAGAAACACCAGCCAGTGGATGCCGATTTGCAGGCTTGTATATTTAGTGCGCATGTGATTTCCCGATTAAAAACAGTTACCGCGCCAACATAATCTCCTTTCCTTAAAAATTCATTAACTTTTCTGTATGGTTTTTCAAATACTTCCTCCCGCATGAAGCATCTTCAATTGCCGCCCTGCCCGTGATGGTCTAAGCCTGGATGAGTTCAAACTGTCGCATCGACACGTTTACAGGAGAACACCATGAGTAAAATTGGCATTAACGGCTTTGGACGCATTGGGCGCCTTGTACTGCGCCGCCTTCTTGAAACCCAGGACAGCAATACCGTCGTCGCCATCAACGACCTCACCTCACCGAAAGTGCTGGCCTACCTGCTCAGGCATGATTCCAACTACGGTGGCTTCCCGTGGAGCGTCGATTTCACCGAGGATGCGCTGATTGTCGACGGTAAAACCATTGCGGTGTACGCCGAAAAAGAGGCGAAGCACATTCCGTGGAAAGCCGCAGGCGTGGATATCGTCGTGGAGTGCACCGGCTTTTATACCTCTGAAGAGAAATCACGGGCGCACCTGGACGCCGGCGCGAAGAAAGTGCTGATCTCTGCGCCTGCGGGCGAGATGAAAACCATCGTCTACAGCGTGAATGACGACACCATTGACGCCAGTGACACCATTATTTCCGTCGCATCCTGCACCACCAACTGCCTCGCCCCGCTGGCAAAAGCCCTGAACGATGCGTTTGAAATAAAAGTGGGCACCATGACCACCATCCATGCCTATACCGGTACGCAGGCGCTGGTGGATGGCCCGCGCGGGAAAGACCTTCGCGCCTCGCGGGCGGCGGCAGAGAATATCATTCCCCACACCACCGGTGCGGCAAAGGCCATCGGTCTGGTGATCCCTGCGCTCAGCGGCAAGCTGAAGGGCCACGCGCAGCGCGTGCCGGTAAAGACGGGTTCAGTCACCGAGCTGGTGGCGATTCTGGGCAAGAAAGTGACCGTTGAGGAGATCAACGCCGCGCTGAAAAAGGCGACGCAGGGCAATAAATCGTTCGGGTATACCGACGAAGAGATTGTGTCGTCCGATGTGATTGGCTCGCATTATGGTTCGGTGTTTGACGCCACGCAGACGGAGGTGTCAGAAGCGGGAGAGCTGCAGCTGGTGAAAGCGGTAGCCTGGTATGACAACGAGTACGGTTTCGTGACGCAGCTGGTGCGGACGCTGGATAAGTTTGCGGCGCTGTGATTCTATGCCTTTATTCAGGGCTAATATGAGCAGTGAAGCATCCCCTCTCCCTGTGGGAGAGGGTTAGGGTGAGGGGAACATACGGGTGTGGTGGTCATTCCGTTCACTTTATGTTCCTTGCTACTCTTTAACGACATAACCGGTGAACGTGCCAGGGTGGCTCAATCGCCGCCACCCTGGCAACCCGGGCTCCCGGCGATATACAGCCGGACCAGGACATTGCTGTAAGCCAAAGGTTATTCTGAAGCGGTTGTTATCGCTTCTGATTACACCCTTAAATCGAGCGCCTGGACAACGCATCCGCGAGAACCGGGTCCTGCTGTAACTGTTCCCATGCGGCAATCACAGCATCCGGGAATTCAACGTGCGCGATAAAATCCCGCCCGGCCGGACCATAGCCGTTAACGTCATCATACAAACGCGGCAGCTCCCCCAGAACCAGTGACAGGTAGCGGTCAACGGGCCACAGTCCGCTATTGCCTGCACTAAACTCAACTCCCTCTTTGCCATTGTGCAGCGTTGGCGTAAACCCGGGATGGCTTATCCACTGCGGTGACACGGGCTCATCCCGACACACGCGGGCAAACGTTGCCATCGTACGGCGCTGCATCGTCGGGTCCTGTACCACCAGCACCCGCCCGGTCGCTCGCTGATGCTGTTTCAGCATGTTCCAGCTAAAACGCGCGTTCTCACCGCAGTTGGTGGAGCGATCTTCAACCCACAGGCGCGTCTCGGGGATCTGCCAGAACTCCCGCGCAATGTCGGCAAGAATGCTCGCTTCCGCCCGCCCTTCGACGGGCAAGGTGTGATAACGCGGATGACTGCCGATAGCGGCATATAGAAACGCGGTTGAATGACCAATACCGCCGCTAATCAGGAGCGGGATGTCTCTCTGCGCGGCAATACGGCAGGCCGCCTCAATGGTCGGGATCACCGCGTTTCCTGCCAGGATCACCGCATCGACGTCCGGGGGCTGGCGGCTGTCGCTCAGGTCGTCCTGCGCCAGCCATTCACCGACAGTATTGATGGCCGCCAGCGTGGCATCCGGCAGGATGGGAAAATGGGGCTGTTCCATGATGAACTCCTTCTCTCTATCCCTTCAGGGTAGCGACTTCAGGTTCTCAACACAATGGCGACATCGGGCCGCTCTTTTTCCTTAAACTTCCCTTCTACATTTGATTAACATGCGTAAATCATATTCACTTGAATTATCATTTGCGGCAGACGTAGAATCGCTAGCCCGCTAATTATTCAATTATTTCTAAGGTAAACGACGTTATGCGCCTGCCCGAACGCGACCCTTATGCTCCTCGCGAGTGGCAGCCACATGAGAAACCCGCCCTGCTGGGTTCGCCTTCCACACCCGAGCACAGTACGCCAAAACGCATTGCCTACGGCGTCGTTGGCCTGCTGGTGTGCCTGACGGGAGCGCTGGGAAATGCGGTGGTGACCGCCAACCTGCAAAACCTGCAGGGGACCTTCGGGGCCTGGTCGACCGAAATCGCCTGGCTTCCCGCGGTCTACGTCATGACCAACATCTCTATCAACCTGCTGCTGGTCAAGTTCCGCCAGCAGTACGGTCTGCGCGCCTTCACGGAAGGTTTTCTGGTGCTGTACGTGCTGGTGACCTTTTTCCACCTGTTCGTTAACGATCTCAGCTCGGCGCTGATGGTGCGCGCCGCGCACGGGATGGTGGCCGCCGCGCTCAGCTCGCTGGGGATTTACTATCAGATCCAGGCCTGGCCTGCGAAGCACCGCCTGAAGGCGCTCACCATCGGGATTACCGGGTCGTCGCTCGCCATTCCTCTGGCCCGCCTGTTTTCCACTGAACTGCTGCAGCTGGACGAGTGGCGCGGGCTCTATTTCTTCGAGCTCGGGCTGGCGCTGATCTCCCTGGCCTGCGTGATAGCCTTAAAACTGCCCCCGGGCGACAGGCGCAAGGTTTTTGAGAAAAAAGACTTCATCACCTTCTTTTTAATGGCCCCCGGAATGGCCCTGCTCTGCGCCGTGCTCTCGTTGGGCCGCCTTGACTGGTGGTTCGAGGCGCCCTGGATCGGCTGGTCGCTGGCGCTGTCGCTTGTATTAATTGTGGCCGCCATCGTCTTTGAACATAACCGCGCCAACCCGCTGCTGAACACCCGCTGGCTGTCGAGCGGCAGCATCGTCCGTCTGGGGCTCATCATGCTGCTGATCCGTATCGTGCTGGCAGAGCAAAACACCGGGGTCATCGGCTGGCTGCAGTACGTCGGGTTACAGAACGAGCAGATGACCCACCTGGCGTGGTCCATTTTCGCCGGGATCGTCTGCGGGATTGTCACCAGCTGCCTCACGATTAAGCCGACCAAACTGGCGTGGCCGATTATCACCTCCCTGGCGCTGATGATTGTTGCCTCGCTGCTGGACAGCCAGTCCAACAACCTGACCCGACCGGATCAGCTGATGCTAAGCCAGTTTCTGCTGGGCTTCGGCAGCGCCTTCTTCCTGGCGCCCGCCATGCTGGCCGCCATTGGTGGGGTGATCGCCGACCCGCGCAACCTGGTCAGCTTCTCGGTGATGTTCGGCATGAGTCAGAACCTCGGCGGCCTGCTGGGTTCCGCGATCCTCGGAACCTTCCAGACCTGGCGCGAGAAGTACCACTCCAGCCTGCTGGCGGACCAGCTCACCACGCTCAATCCGCTGGTCAACGAGCGTATCCAGCTTTACACCCAGATGTACCGGAGCCTGATTGGCGACAGTTCGCTGCTGGGAACGCAGGCGATCACGCAGCTGCAAACGGTGACGACGCTTGAGGCGAATATTCTGGCTTACAACGATACTTATCTGCTGACGGCGGGCATCGCTGCCGCCACGCTGGTCTGGATTTTATGGCGCTTGCTGCGCCTGCGCATCACTGCCCGTATGGCGCTTAAGAACGCCACCGGCAACAAATAATTGAAATATTTCTGGAGAGTTTATGAGTCAGCAGGATGCCGCCAAAGAGCAGGCCAACACCCGCAAAAATGTGCGCATTGTTTCCGTTTTCACCGCCGCTGCCATCGGTATTGTCGGCGTGCTGGTGATCCTTTACGCATGGCAGCTTCCGCCGTTCACCCGCCACGCGCAGTTTACCGACAACGCCTACGTGCGCGGTCAGACGACGTTCATCAGCCCCCAGGTGAATGGCTATATCACCGAGGTGAAGGTTCAGGACTTTGTGCAGGTTAAAAAAGGCGACCTGCTGCTGCAGATTGATGACCGTATCTATCGTCAGCGCGTGCATCAGGCCGAGGCACAGCTGGCGATGAAAATTGCCGCGCTTAATAACAACCTGCAGCAGCGTAAAAGCGCCGAAGCGACGATCGCCAAAAACGACGCGGCGCTGAAAAATGCCCGCGCCCAGAGCCTGAAAACCCAGGCGGATTTAAAGCGCGTGAAGGATTTGACGGCGGACGGCTCGCTTTCCATTCGCGAGCGCGACGCGGCGCTGGCCAGCGCGGCCCAGGGCAGCGCCGACATCGAGCAGGCTAAAGCCTTGCTTGAGATGTCGCGTCAGGATCTGCAGACGGTAATTGTGAACCGCGGCGCGCTGGAGGCGGATGTCGAAAACGCCAAAGCGGCGCTGGAGCTGGCGCAGATAGACCTGCAAAACACCCGCATCATCGCCCCGCGCGACGGCCAGCTCGGCCAGATTGCCGTGCGTCTCGGGGCGTACGTGACCGCCGGGACCCACCTCACCACGCTGGTTCCGCCGCAGCACTGGGTGATCGCCAATATCAAAGAGACGCAGCTCGCGGAGCTGCGCGTCGGCCAGCCGGTAAAATTCACCGTCGATGCGCTGAACGACAAAGCCTATCAGGGCCGCGTGGAGAGCATCTCGCCGGCAACCGGGGTTGAATTCAGCGCCATCACGCCTGACAACGCCACCGGCAACTTTGTCAAAATCGCCCAGCGTATTCCGGTGCGCATCGAGGTGCTCGGCAAGCCTGAGGAGACCGCCCTGCTGCGTCCGGGCATGTCGGTGCAGGTGACCATTGATACGCGGGAGGGCAAACAATGACCCTTCGCCCGATAGCCGGTCTGGTGCTGGCGGTGACGCTGGCCGGATGCCAGTCCGTCGACGTAAAACCTGCGCAGCCGACGCTGCAAATCCCCGCCCAGTGGCGTGCTGACGCCGGTCCTGCCAGCCCGGCGGAGCAGCTCTGGTGGCGCAATTTTCATGACAACAACCTCAACCGCTACGTGGATCGGGCGCTAAAGAACAACAGCGACGTGCTGATCGCCCGCGAACGGATTAACGAGTATCAGGCGCGGGTCTTTGCGGCCGACGGCAGCCTGTTTCCGTCACTTGACGCGGGCGTAACGGGGACCCGCGCCCGTTCGCAATCCGCCGCGACCGGGCTGCCGGTCTACGGCACGCTGTACAGAGGTAGCCTGACGGCGAGCTACGACGTGGATATCTGGGGCGTCAACCGCAGCACGGCCAGTGCCGCCGAAGCCTCGCTGGCGGCGCAAAAAGCCGCCGCTGCCGCCGCGGATTTGACCGTCGCGTCTTCCGTTGCATCCGGGTACGTCACCCTGCTCTCGCTTGACGAACAGCTGCGGGTGACCGAATCCACGCTGAAATCGCGCGAAGAGGCATTTAACCTCGCGAAACGTCAGTTTGAGACGGGCTACAGCTCGCGTCTGGAGCTGATGCAGTCGGATTCCGAACTCCGCTCGACGCGAGCGCAGGTTCCCGTGCTGCAGCATCAGATTGCACAGCAGGAGAACGCCCTGAGCCTGCTGCTGGGAAGTAATCCCGGCGCGGTAGCGCGCAGCGAAAGCTTTGAGGCGCTAACGCCGCTGACGCTGCCGTCACAGCTGCCTTCCACCCTCCTGAACCGTCGACCGGATATCGTTCAGGCCGAACGCCAGCTGGTTGCGGCAGACGCCTCGCTTGCCGCGTCGCGCGCGAGCCTGCTGCCGTCGATCAACCTGACCGCGACCGGATCGATACAGGATCGCACCCTGTCCGGCCTGCTGGACAACCCGCTTCAGCTCTGGAGCGTCGGGGGCAGTATTCTCGCCCCGCTGCTGAACCGCCAGGCGCTGAATGCGCAGGTGGATATTTCCCAGTCCCAGCGTAACCAGGCGCTGTATGCCTATGAAAAAACCGTGCGTAACGCGTTTGCCGAAGTGAAAAACAGCCTTGATGCTATTACGCGCTATCAGGAACAGCTGACCGAGCTGCTTGCCCAGCAGGAGGTGGCGCAGGAGACGCTGCGCATTGCGCAGAACCGCAATCGCAACGGCTACTCTTCCTATCTGGACGTGCTGGACGCGCAGCGCACGCTGTACTCGGTTCAGACCAGCGTAGTGCAGGTGAAAAATAACCTGCTGCTGGCGCAGATCGATTTGTACAGGGCGCTGGGCGGCGGCTGGAAGAGCGCGTGAACCCCCTTGCGCGCTGATGCCCTCACCCCGACCCTCTCCCACAGGGAGAGGGAGAAAAACCCAAGGAGTCAATCTATGCATCAACAATGGTCTGCAGTAGATAATTACATGATTTCTTCGCTAATCCCTGACGATGACGTGCTTCATCAGGTACTGGGAAACAATAAACGCGCCGGGCTACCCGAACACGATGTTGCGGCCAATCAGGGGCAACTGCTGGCGCTGTTCGTGCGCATGACCCAGGCAAGACGCATCCTTGAGATTGGTACGCTGGGCGCCTATAGCTCAATCTGGATGGCGCGCGCCCTGCCGCCGGACGGAAAGCTGATTACGCTCGAGGCTGACCCGACGCATGCCGATGTGGCCCGCCAGAATATTCACCTCGCGGGGCTGAACGATCGCATTGAACTGATTGAAGGCCCGGCGCTGAGCTCACTGGAGAATTTCGGTGACGTTCCGCCGTTCGACCTGATCTTTATTGATGCCGATAAGCCAAACAATCCCGGCTATCTGGAGTGGGCGCTGCACTATTCACGTCCCGGCACGATAATCATTGGCGATAACGTGGTGCGCGACGGCGAAGTGATTAACGGGCAAAGCGACGACGCGCGCGTGCTGGGGGTGCGGCGTTTTATCGAAATGATTGGGGATAACCCGCGCCTGACCGCCACCGCGCTGCAAACGGTGGGGGTTAAGGGATGGGATGGGTTTACGCTGGCAATCGTGAACGGGTGAAAATTGTGCGGCCTGATGCCCTCACCCCGACCCTCTCCCACAGGGAGAGGGAGAAAACCGGGCAAGGATTTTAAGCGGAAATCTGCTCCATCGCCTGCAGAATACGTTTATCCGAAATCGGATACGGCGTACCGAGCTGCTGGGCAAAGAAGCTGACGCGCAGCTCCTCGATCATCCAGCGGATCGCCTGCACGTCTTCATCGTCGCGGCGCGCCGGCGGCAGCTTGTTTAGCCACTGCTGCCACGCCTGCTGCACGCTCTCCACTTTCAGCATCTGCGCGCGATCGCGGTGCGGGTCGATAGCCATTTTTTCCAGACGTTTTTCAATCGCCTGCAGATAGCGCAGCGTATCGCCCAGACGCTTAAAGCCGTTGCCGGTGACGAAGCCGCGATAGACCAGCCCCGCCATCTGCGCCTTCACGTCCGACAGCCCCAGCGCCATGGTCATATCCACGCGCCCCTTCAGGCGCTTGTTGATATTGAACACGGCGGTGAGGATCTGCTCGACCTGTTTGGCTATCTCCACCACGGTGTCGTTCAGCTCTGCGCGCACCTTTTCATGAAGCTGAGCAAAGCCCTCTTCCGTCCAGACCGGACCGCCCGCCTCGTGGATCAGCTTGTCCACGCCGCAGGAGATGCAGTCGTCAATCAGATCCAGCACCTTGCCGTACGGGTTAAAGTACAGCCCGAGCTTGGCTTTGTTCGGCAGCTTCTCGTGCAGATACTTGATCGGCGACGGGATGTTGAGCAGCAGCAGGCGACGCAGCCCGCGCCACATCATCTGCTGCTGTTCCTGCGGATTATCAAACAGCTTGATCGCCACGCTGTCGCGCTCGTCCACCAGCGCCGGCCAGGCTTTGACCTTATAGTTACCGCGCTTCTGCTCGTAGCTTTCCGGAAGCTGACCAAAGCTCCAGATGTGCAGCCCGCTCTGCTCGATACCGTCGTCCGCCACCGCAGACAGCGTTTCCTGAACTTTGCCTTTCAGCGCCTCTTTCAGCTCGCTCAGCGAACGCCCTTCCAGCAGCTTTTTGTTTTTATCATCCACCACGCGGAAGCTGATTTTCAGGTGATCGGGCACCTGATCCCAGTTCCAGTCTTCGCGGTCGATGGTGGTGCCGGTCATGCGTCGGAACTCACGCTCCAGCGCGTCCAGCAGCGGCAGCTCCAGCGGCGTGACGCGGCCTAAAAACGCTTCCGCATAGTTTGGCGCAGGCACAAAGTTACGGCGCACCGGTTTCGGCAGGGATTTGATCAGCGCAATCACCAGCTCGCGGCGCAGGCCGGGGATTTGCCATTCAAAACCGCCCTCATCGACCTGGTTTAGCAGCGGCAGCGGAATATGAACGGTCACGCCGTCCGCGTCGGCACCCGGTTCAAACTGATACGTCAGACGCAGCTTGAGGTTGCCCTGATGCCAGAAGTTCGGGTAGTCGAGCTTGCTGACCGACTCCGCCCCCTCTTTAATCAGCATGCTCTTTTCAAAGTTGAGCAGGTCCGGCGTCTCTTTGCTGGCCTTCTTCCACCAGCTGTCGAAGTGGCGGGCGGAGATAACATCGTGGCTTATGCGCTGGTCGTAAAACTCAAACAGCGCCTCGTCGTCCACCAGAATATCGCGGCGGCGGGACTTGTGCTCAAGCTCCTCCACTTCGGCGCGCAGCTTCAGGTTTTCGCGGAAGAACGCATGACGCGTCTGCCAGTCCCCCTCCACCAGCGCGTGGCGGATAAACAGCTCGCGGCTGAGCGCCGGGTCAATCTGGCTGTAGTTGACCTTACGCGCGGCGACCACCGGCAGGCCGTAAACGGTCACCTTCTCGGTCGCCATCACCGCGCCCTGCGCGCGCTCCCAGTGCGGCTCGCTGTACGAGCGTTTCAGCAGGTGCTGCGCCACCGGCTCGACCCATTCCGGATCGATACGCGCGGCAATACGCCCCCACAGGCGGCTGGTTTCCACCAGCTCGGCGACCATGGTCCATTTCGGCGGCTTCTTGAACAGGCCGGAACCGGGGAAGATGGAGAAACGGGCGTTACGCGCGCCGGTATACTCCTGCTTTTCAGCATCCTTCATCCCAATGTGGGACAACAGGCCGGTCAGCAGCGCGATGTGAATCTCGCGGTACTCCGCCGGTTCGCTGTTAACCGGAATGCCCAGCTCTTTCACCACCTGGCGCAGCTGGGTGTAGATATCCTGCCACTCGCGCACGCGCAGGTAGTTGAGGAAATCCACGCGGCACTGGCGGCGGAACTGGTTCGAGGAGAGCGCTTTCTGCTGCTCGCCGAGATAGTTCCACAGGTTTACGAAGGCGAGGAAGTCGGACTCTTTGTCGTGGAAGCGACGGTGCTTTTCGTCAGACGCCTGCTGCTTGTCCATCGGACGCTCGCGCGGATCCTGAATGGAGAGCGCCGAGGTAATGATCATCGCCTCGCGCACGCAGCCGTGCTTCTGCGCTTCCAGCACCATACGGGCCAGACGCGGATCCACCGGCAGCTGGCTGAGCTGGCGGCCCAGCGGCGTCAGCTTGTAGACCGTCGCCTGCTCGTCGGTGGTAATGGCGCCGAGCTCTTCCAGCAGACGTACGCCGTCCTGAATGTTGCGTTTATCCGGCGCTTCGACGAACGGGAACGCCGCGATATCGCCCAGCCCCAGCGCGGTCATCTGCAGGATAACGGACGCCAGGTTGGTGCGCAGAATTTCCGGGTCGGTAAACTCCGGGCGCGACAGGAAATCATCTTCGGAATAGAGACGAATACAGATCCCTTCCGAGACGCGGCCGCAGCGGCCTTTACGCTGGTTAGCGGACGCCTGGGAGACCGGCTCAATCGGCAGCCGCTGAACCTTCGTGCGGTAGCTGTAGCGGCTGATGCGCGCCGTGCCCGGGTCGATAACGTATTTAATCCCCGGCACGGTCAGCGAGGTTTCCGCCACGTTGGTCGCCAGCACGATGCGTCGCCCGCCGTGCGGCTGGAATACGCGGTTCTGCTCGCTGTTTGACAGGCGCGCGTAAAGCGGCAGGATCTCCGTGTGGCGCAGGTCGCGCTTGCTGAGCGCATCGGCGGTATCGCGGATTTCGCGCTCGCCGCTCATGAAGATCAGGATGTCGCCCGCGCTTTCGTTGCCCAGCTCGTCAACGGCGTCGAAGATGGCCTGCAGCTGGTCGCGCTCGGTATCGTCCGCCTCTTCAACAATCGGGCGATAGCGCACTTCAACCGGATACGTGCGTCCTGACACCTCGATAATCGGCGCATTGTTGAAATGCTTTGAGAAGCGCTCAGGGTCGATGGTCGCGGAGGTGATGATGATTTTCAGATCCGGGCGACGCGGCAGCAGCTCTTTCAGGTAGCCGAGCAGGAAGTCGATGTTCAGGCTGCGCTCGTGCGCTTCGTCAATGATAATGGTGTCGTACTGCATCAGCAGGCGATCCTGCTGGATTTCCGCCAGCAGAATACCGTCGGTCATCAGCTTGACCATGGTGTTATCGCTAACGTGGTCGCTGAATCGCACCTTGTAACCGATGCAGCCGCCCGGCTCCGTCTGCAGCTCTTCGGCAATACGGTTCGCCACGGTGCGTGCCGCCAGTCGACGCGGCTGGGTGTGGCCTATCAGCCCTTTTAGCCCGCGTCCCAGCTCCATACAGATTTTCGGCAGCTGGGTGGTTTTCCCCGAGCCGGTTTCCCCCGCAACAATCACCACCTGGTGGTCGCGGACGGCCTCAAGGATGTCCTGTTTTTTCTGGCTGACGGGCAGGTTTTCCGGGTAGGTAATTGCCGGACGTGCGGCTTCGCGCAGCACAACTTTCCCTGCCGCCTGTTCAATCTCTTTCGCCATCTCCTGGTAAATGGCCTGTTGTGCATCAGGATTTTTAACCTTCTTCACGCCGTGCAGACGGCGGGCAAAGCGCTGTTTATCGCGCAGCATCAGAGAATCAAGCTGTTGCAGGAGCATCGGGAAGGTTAATTTTTGTTGTTCTGTCATAGCGTTAAAGGGCAGTACACGCCCTGATAAACTCTCTTTTAAATGATTGCTATAGAGTACCACATCGACGCCTTTCGCGCCTTATTCAAAAAATTCGAACATAGGCTTCGATATATTGCGCTATCTCTGTGGCAGGATTGTGAATAGAGTGTCAACAAGCAACGGGGCAACCCCCTTCAATCAAATGCAACAACAGGAATCACCCATGAGCAAAGTATTAGTTTTGAAATCCAGTATTCTGGCAGGGTACTCTCAGTCTGGTCAGCTGTCTGATTACTTCGTTGAACAGTGGCGTGAACAGCATTCCGCTGACGAAATCACCGTGCGTGACCTGGCTGCAAACCCAATTCCTGTGCTGGACGGCGAGCTGGTTGGCGCGCTGCGCCCAAGCGATGCACCGCTGTCTCCACGTCAGCAGGAAGCCCTGGCCCTGTCCGACGAGCTGATTGCCGAGCTGCAGGCGCACGACGTTATCGTCATCAACGCCCCAATGTACAACTTCAACATCCCTACCCAGCTGAAGAACTACTTCGACCTGGTGGCGCGCGCTGGCGTAACCTTCCGTTACACCGAGAACGGCCCTGAAGGTCTGGTGAAAGGTAAACGTGCGATCGTACTGACCAGCCGTGGCGGTATCCATAAAGACACCCCAACCGACCTGGTTGCACCGTACCTGAGCCTGTTCCTGGGCTTCATCGGCATCACCGACGTGAACTTCGTGTTCGCTGAAGGTATCGCTTACGGTCCGGAAGTGGCGACCAAAGCGCAGACCGATGCGAAAGCCGCCATCGACAGTCTGGTAGCAGCCTAAGATTTTGCCCTCTCACCGCCTGGTGGGAGGGTTTTTCTTTTCCCCGCATTTCGTTATCATCCGCTCCCACTCTTCAGCCGGGCGGCCTGATGTCTGCGATTATTGATTCTTTTATTGCCCCACCGTGTCACGACGACATTCAGATCCTCTGGCAGGATGAACATCTGCTGCTGATCGATAAGCCTTCCGGTCTGCTCAGCCTCTCGGGCAAAAATCCGCAAAACCTTGATTCCGTCCATTATCGTCTGGTCCAGACGTTCCCCGGCTGCACGCTGGTACACCGTCTGGATTTCGGCACGTCCGGGCTGATGGTGGTTGCGCGCAATAAGGCCATCAACGCGGCGCTGTGCCAGCAGTTCAGCCAGCGCAGCGTGGAGAAGGTCTACAGCGCCCTGCTTTGCGGCCATGTGGAAAACGACGAGGGAATAATAGACGCGCCGATTGCCAAAGACCCGGCGCTGTTCCCGCTGATGTCGATCTGCGCCCTCAACGGAAAACCCGCCCGCTCCCGCTATCGGGTGGTGGAACGGTTTTATCAGGGTACGGGACTGCCGTTAACGCGGGTGATGCTTACGCCGGAGACCGGGCGAACCCATCAGCTGCGTATTCACTGTCAGCAGCTGGGGCACCCGATTCTGGGCTGCGATCTGTATGGCGGTCTTGAAGCGCCGGGGGCGGAGGAAACGCCCCGGCTGATGCTGCATGCGAGCGAACTGAATTTTATTCATCCCGTGAGCGGAGAGCCGGTTAACGCCCGTCACGCCGCCCCGTTCTGAATGCGGTTTACCACATCAAATCGTCAGGGATTTTGAAGTCCGCGTACGGATCGTCTTCGTCCTGCTCTTCCTGACTTAGCGCGCTGTTTAACACGATGCTGTCGGCATCGCGCTGGGCAATTTTATCGGCCACCACCGCCGGAATAATCGCGTATTCACAGTCGCCGCTGGCGTTAATGACCAGACGGGCAATCGCCAGACGGCCGTTGATCAGCTGAGCCTGGGTTTGCTTGTCGACGTCGATTTTTTTGATCAGATTGCCGTCGGTGAAGTTAAAGGTGATGTTACCTTTCGCCACGGTGATGCGGTTCATCTCAATCAGCTGCTTCACCTGTGCCTTAAACTCTTTCGCCAGCACGGCCTGCTTCTGCTGTTCGCTCAGCAGCTTGTCGCGCTCGATCTGTGCCTTTTTGTTCTCTTCTACCGCTTCCCGGGCCTCACGCGCCTGAACGCGTGATTTCTTTGCCGTGCGCTGCACTTTTGCCGCTTTTTTGCTGCTGACCAGGCCCGCTTTCAGCATCTGCTCTTGTAAGGTGAGTTTTGTCATGATTGTTTCTAAACCGGTTGGAAATTTTGGGGATTATAGCGGGAATTGCGGAGAGTGTGCCAGAGAAGTAGGCATGGCGCTTTGTCGCCTGAGCTTTGTTTATTATTTATTCAGCGTTTACTAACGTTACAGCCGCAAGAGTGATTAAAAATTGTCAGGTCATTTTCTTAAAAAAAATGAGCAGTTCGTGAATATGATGCGGATTGAATAATTGCGATCGCTTCAGGCGTAGGCTGTTTTTTCTTATTAAGAGAATGATAAAAAATATGCCCTTAAAAGGAACAATGATGCTTAACGATAAGGATTCCGCATGTTTCGACTCTACCGGTCACATGATTTAACACGGCAATTAAACCCTGAAGATTTTCAATACATTCTTACTCCAGCAGGTTCACTGAAAGAGGCGTGTAAACATTATGATCTGTCTTATGAAGCAAACGGTCATAGCCTCTCTTTTGGTCTTCCCAAAAGAAAATACAGCATATCTCCACATCAAAGACCCTATGAACGAAGGCAATGCAGCTACGCAGATCCCATTTATGATCAAGTAGAACGCGAACTTCAAATTGGCTGGCTTGTTGGAGTAGATACCTCCAGGCGCTGGAGCAGCGACCGGAACCCGTTTTATATCGACAATAACGGCGAGCTAATTTTTGCCCCTACTTCCTCATCGTGGCATGCATGGTATAAGGACGAAATCATGAGCGCTTACCGGAACGTTATTGCCGATCGGCAAGGCAGGAAGCCTGCTCCCACTCAACGGATGCATTATGATTATTACGGGCCAACAACTTCACCGTCGGGGAAAACGCTGAATAGTAAAGCTGTTGGTCGACTGCTCGCCGCTGGTGGGGTGTATAACGGCAATACTAAAGGTTTTCATGAAACCGCACAGCAGCTTGGTGGGGATGCCCCCGCGGGCTACGATCAAATCATGAACAACAAAGGGTTAATAATTGCGGGTGCCTCCATTGCAGCAGGATTGACAATTGGCAGGTTGAACCCTTTAAGCGAAATAGACGAAATATCGGGTCTCAGTAAGATACCAGCACTTGAAAACCCATATGTAAAAGGTTTCACCTCTGAGAATGGTACATTAGTGAATGCTGAACACGCCGTTATCGACCCAAAAAAACTCGCGGCTTATGCTTTAGATTCAACACATCCTACAGGGGGGCACAAAGCCAGGGTGTTTGAATCAGCGCTGGGATACAACCCAACTAATGCAGATGTTTTAGCCGCAAGAATCCAGGAAGGCGTATTATCGGCCCCAGCCAAAGTGTTGCAGGCAAATAATTACGGCCAAACAATGGCTGTCGATATGTCCATTTTAGGCGTCAATGATGAAACAGCGATCGTGCGTACAGGTTGGATGTATGAAACAGACGCGTTAGTTCCTCGCCTGACAACCATATTCGTTAAATGAGAAAATACAAATGAAAAGAGCCGAATTAGACGTAGTGGTTTTAGGCGAGGATTTACCGGATGAAGGACTGGTAAAAGGGACTATTGGTACCATTGTTATGGTTTTCGACACCCCTACGCGGGGCTATCTTGTCGAGTTTTGCGATGAGGAAGGAAGAACAATCGCACTGCCTGCTTTGCTTCCTGCTCAACTAAAGAGTTATTTCACTCCAGGTATCCTTAAAACACTGCTGGTTGACAATCATTTCCCGGTAGCCAACCCAGTAGATCCTGACGTAATGACAGACTTGATGTACAAAGCCGCCCCTGCTGAATGGGATGCTCAGAAGAGAAGAGTTTACGAGGATATCCAACGCCTGATGGTTAACCGGCTGGACTACTCTGGTATGTTCGAAATCATGGATGGCCTTGAGTATAACGGTTTGACGCTGTACAGCCTGGTGGGGGCGGAGAACGGTGAACCCGTATGGTCGAATATCTACATTCGTAACTTTGAAATACGTGACAACGAAAGCTATGTTGATCCGAACCTTACTGACAAGGTACTCATTGGTGAAGATGGTATGACCGTGTTTGCCTACAACTTCACAGATGACTGTTTCGAGATCCGTGATAAAGCATCAATGGATTATGCCATTGAAACACATGCTAACCTCAGCGAATTATTGTCCACGCTGATTGATACGTTGAGCTGAAATCCGCAACATCAATTGCTGGTTGTATTTTCAACCAGCCTATTGGATCGCATTAATAAGGAGGTATAACGAAAGCATTCCGATACCTCTTCTCTCACTGCCCTCTCCAGCCTGTGCGCAACACTGTTCATGAACTTCGCTCATGTTGCATTGAAATTAAGTCACTTCCCCTGCGCCGCGGGCTCAGGCATAAATTATGCATCGGTAACTTCTTAGCAACATGAACTTAGGATGCATAACCACAATGAGCAAAGCTTTCACATATACCCTTAAGCGCAGTTGCTTCGATGAGAATTACAACCCGTCAGAAAATACGCGTACGACCACCAACTTTGCCAACCTGGCGCGCGGGGAAAAGCGTCAGGAAAACCTGCGCAATACGCTGGTGATGATCAACAACCGCTTTAACGCCCTGGCGCGCTGGGATAACCCAAACGCCGATCGCTACGCGGTTGAGCTGGAAATCATCTCTGTCGACTTGAACATTGGCGCGGAAAAACCGTTCCCGGCCATTGAGATATTGCAAACCACGATTGTCGACAAAAAAAATAACCTGCGTATCCCTAGCATCGTCGGAAATAACTTCTCTTCTTACGTGCGGGATTATGATTTCAGCGTGCGCCTGCTGGAACACAACAAGAACCAGCAGCACTTCAGCATTCCGGAAAAGTTTGGCGAACTGCACGGCAATATTTTCCGCCACTTTGTGAGCTCGCCGGAATACAAAGAGAACTTCAGCAAGGGTCCGGTGATCTGCCTGAGCGTCTCCAGCAAAGACACCTATCGCCGCAACGGTAACCAGCATCCTGTGCTGGGCGTTGAGTATCAGCCGGATGGCGAGTCGCTAACGGAACAGTACTTCGCGAAGATGGGCCTGAAGGTTCGCTATTTCATGCCGGAAAACAGCGTGGCGCCTTTCGCGTTCTTTTTTACAGGGGATTTGCTGAGTGACTACACCGATCTGGAGCTGATTGCCACCATCAGCACGATGGAGACGTTCCAGAAAATCTATCGCCCGGAAATTTATAACGCAAACTCGGCGGCGGGACTGTGCTACCGACCGGATCTGAACCAGCAGGATCACTCCTTAACCAAAATTGTTTATGACCGGGAAGAGCGTAGCCGACTGGCGATTGAACAGGGTCGCTTTACCGAAGCGTACTTTATTAAGCCTTACCAACACATTCTTGAGCAGTGGTCTGATAACTACACGCTTTAATTCATCAAAAAAGGTCTTTTATTATGAAAACATTGCTCCCGACTTCTACGGCTGGCAGCCTGCCTAAGCCGACCTGGCTTGCACAACCTGAAACGCTGTGGTCACCCTGGAAATTACAGGATCAGGAACTCCTGGCGGGTAAACAGGACGCGCTGCGCCTGTCCCTGGATGAGCAGATCCGCGCGGGAATCGATATCGTCAGCGACGGAGAACAGACCCGCCAGCACTTCGTCACCACCTTTATTGAACACCTGAGCGGCGTGGATTTTGAAAATCGCCAGACGGTGCGCATTCGTAACCGCTACGACGCCAGCGTGCCGACCGTGGTTTCAGCCGTTGCGCGTCAGAAGCCGGTATTCGTGGACGATGCGAAGTACCTGCGTCAGCTCACGGACAAGCCGATCAAATGGGCCCTGCCCGGGCCGATGACCATGATCGACACCCTTTACGACGCGCACTATAAAAGCCGCGAAAAGCTGGCCTGGGAATTCGCCAAAATCCTCAATCAGGAAGCGCGTGAGTTAGAGGCCGCGGGCGTGGATATTATCCAGTTTGATGAACCGGCATTTAACGTCTTTTTTGACGAGGTGAACGACTGGGGTATCGCCGCGCTGGAGCGCGCCATTGAAGGGCTGAAGTGCGAAACCGCGGTACACATCTGCTACGGCTACGGCATCAAAGCCAATACCGACTGGAAAAAGACGCTCGGCTCAGAGTGGCGCCAGTACGAAGAGGCCTTCCCTAAGCTGCAGACCTCTAATATCGACATTATCTCCCTGGAGTGCCACAACTCCCGCGTGCCGATGGATCTGCTGGAGCTGATCCGCGGTAAAAAGGTGATGGTCGGCGCGATTGATGTGGCAACCAACGCCGTTGAAACGCCGGAGGAAGTCGCCGATACGCTGCGTAAAGCGCTGCAGTTCGTCGATGCCGACAAGCTTTACCCGTCAACCAACTGCGGCATGGCCCCGCTTTCACGGCAGGTGGCTAACGGCAAGCTGAAAGCGCTCAGCGCCGGCGCAGAGATTATCCGCAAGGAGCTCGGCGCGTAATCCCTTACGTTTGCCAGTAGAGCGGCGTACCGAAAAACGCCACGTAATAATCAATCACCGCCCTGACGTTCAGGGGCGGATGACGTGCGTTAGGATAGATCGCCGCAATACTGAGTTGCTCCGTGTTGATGGCGCACGCCATTTCCGGCAAAAGGGCGACCAGCTCCCCCCGCTTCAGCCTGTCGCCAATCAGCCAGTCCGGAAACAGGACGATCCCCATCCCGCCCAGCGCGGCAATAAGCAGCGACTCCGCATTATTGGACGTCATCAGCGGCGCGACGGGATAATGCACCCAATTCTCCCCTTTGCGACGCACGAGCCAGCGGTTAGGCCCGGACGAACCGCGGTAAACCAGACATTAGTGCTGGCTCAGTTCGGTCGGGTCGGCCGGGACGCCGTGTTGACGCAGATACGCGGGCGACGCGGCGAGGTGGTAGCGCTGCTGCCCAAAAACACGGGCGTGGAACGTCGAATCCGTCAGAGTGCCGATGCGGAAGATGAGATCGGCGGCATCCCGGTGCGGGTCGATAAAGTCATCGGTCAGCGTCAGCTCAATGGTTAACTGTGGATAACGCTCGGCCAGACCTGCCAGTCCGGGCGCAACGTGTCTCTGTCCAAAAAATACCGGCCCGTTTATGCGGACCGTGCCGGAGGGTTCGGTCGAACGTTCATCCAGCTCACGACGCGCCTCTTCGAAGTTATCGACCATCGCCCGGGCATAGCGGATAAACAGATGCCCGCTTTCCGTGGGGATCACTGCCCGGGTATTGCGATAGAACAGCTGCTGGCCGAGCGCGTCCTCAAGCTGATGAACAATGCGCGACACCTGCGAGGCAGAGATTCCCTCTCGTCGCGCGACGACGGAAAAGTTCTGCGTTTCATAGACGGCAATAAACAGCAGCAGTGAGCGAAGGTTCATGCTTCCGGCATCTGACATTAATGCATTTCCTGCAAAGGTGTTTCCTGCATTATGGCATTTTTCTCACGGGTCTACCGACGTAATCTTCTTCGCCTGAAAACGGAGGAAGCGTAATGCAGTTTGTTTTGATTTTACTGGTGATTGCCGGCGGGATGGGCCTCTCCGTCGAAGCGGGGCTACTGGGGCCATTAGGGGGAGAAGTGGGCGATTTATGGGCGACGTTCAGCATTTTTGGCGTCGGCGCCGCGCTGACGTTTCTGCTGATGCTGTTTTTCAGCCCGCGCAGCAGCCCGTCGTTTTTCGCCCAGCCCGGCTGGCAGCTGCTCGGCGGCGTGCTTGGCCCTGTTTACGTGGTCATTCTGACGATCGCCACGCCGACCATCGGCATCGCTCTGACGATGATTGGCATTCTGGCTGGTCAGGTTTTTAAAAGCCTGATCATTGATCACTTTGGCCTGCTGGGTACGCCGCACAGGAAGATAAACGCAAAACGTATCGTGGCGCTGGTTTTTATTATTGCGGCACTGGTTCTGGTCGCGCAGGGGTGATGATATGACGCTGATAATGATTCTTCTGGCCGTCTGCGGCGGTGCAACGCTGAGCATTCAGGCCGCGATTAACGGGCAGCTCGGCAGCAATGTCGGGGTATTTAAAAGCGCGTTTCTGACGTTTTCCGTCGGCGCGCTGGTAACCGCCATGCTCATTTTCTTCTTTGAACCGAAGCAGGCGGTCACGCTGCTGGACGTGCCGAAATGGCAGCTCATCGGGGCGATGTTCGGCGTGCCCTACATTGTGATCATGGTCGTGGCGGTGCAGCGCATCGGCACCGCCGTCGCAACGGTGGCGGTGATATTCGGCCAGCTCGCCATGAGTATGTTGATTGATAACTTTGGCTGGCTGGGGAATGCGGCCATTCCGTTTTCACCGAGCCGTCTGAGCGCGGTGGTGTGCCTGGGGATTGCCCTGGCCTTTATATACTCGGGAAGCAAATCCCGCGCCGAAAGCTAAAAAATATTGAGGAACATAGAGTGTACCGAATGACCACAGCCGCCCTATGTTCCCCTCACCCTAACCCTCTCCCCATAGGGGCGAGGGGATAGTTCACTGCTCGCATCATCACTCTTTACGGGTAAAGAACAGCGTCACCGTGGCGACGGTGACGCCAAATTTCTTCATCTCGGTTTTATTAAACAGATGCGTCTCATCCTGCAAATACATCCAGTCGTCGAAGTTCAGTAGCCAGGTGCTGCCGTTAGCCTTCACGTTCATGCTGTAATGCCAGTTAAAGGCGTTGCCTGCGGCCTGCCCCATGGCAACCCCTTCAATGTCCCCTGCCGTTCCCTCGTAGCGGTCGTTCCCCACGCGCCGGATGTGCCAGACCCGCTGCTGCTTCTCGCCATCGTCGTAGACGAAGTGCTCGTTGAGCGTCAGCGTATCGCCGATAACGTCTCCGGCAATCTCAACGTGGAAACGGCGGATCTGCTTGCCGCTGCGATCCTGCACCATCCCCCACGCTTCGGTTTTGCCCTGGAAGTAGTGGAAGATATCAAGCCGCGGCTGCTGCTGGCGATACTCGGCCACCTCAGTGCTACAGCCCGCCAGCAGCATCGTGAATGCCAGCGCCATCATAAGGATACGTTTCATTTTTGGCCTCCGATTAACTGCTGACGCAGCTCAGGATATTGCGTGCGGGGATCGAGCCAGATGGCCAGAAAACGGGTGCTGAACGCTTCCGACTGGCGCGGTCCGAGTGGAATAAAGGATGTTTGCGCCGCTGACGCGCGATACCAGAACTGCCCCTGCTTATCGTTGAGAACAAACGCCAGCTGTGAGCCCGGGCGGACATCCGGCCACAGCGACTGGAGCATCCGCAGCCAGGCTTCGCTTTGCGGTTCCTGGGCCAGGATCCCCTGCGCCTGCCACTGGTCGCGGGTCGCCTCAACCAGTTCATCGCGATCGATGTCGCGCGCATAGGTAATAATCAGCGCCTGATCCTGATTATCCCGGCTATAACGGCCATCCGGGGTGCGCAGCTGGGAGGTGTAGACGGTGAAAGGTCCCCAGGTGAGCGTGGCGTCACCCACCTTCCGCCAGGCAAGCCAGTCGGCGGCCTGGGCGACAGGAACAATCAGCGTCAGCCAAAGCAGCAAAACCACAGATCTCATTTTTGTCTCCCCATCAGCAGGTGGAAAAACAGCATCAGTACCAGCCAGCCCGGCGCCATCCAGCTCACGACGATAAAGGTCGGCTCCAGAAAAGTGATGCCTCCCAGCCGCTCGCCGAACAGGTAGGCCACCGGCCCGCCCACGGCGGCCAGCAGGGTCAGCAGCCAGCCGGGTAGCGTGGTGGTGCGCGTCAGCTGCGTCCAGACAGTGGCGAACATCAGCCACAGTGCCACCATCCATAACGGCATCAGGGACTCGCCCGTAAAGGCAATCAGCCCGGTCAGGGCCCAGAGTGCGTCCAGCAGACTGCCCGCCGCGGCCAGCCCAATGGCGTAAAAACGGTAAGCAGGCGGCAAGAGCAGGCACGCCAGGATCGCCAGCGCAAGCCAGATAATCAGGCCCTGTTCGCGAAAGAGCACCACCAGCGCCCAGTAGAGATCGAACGCGACGGCGAGCAGGAAGACCTGAAGGTAACGTCTCATACGCGCTCGGCGGTCAGCTGCACCACGCTGATGGTGCGAGCGTTAAACCCGGCCTCACAGTAGCCAAAGTAGTACAGCCACATGCGGCGGAACCGTTCATCGAAGCCGAGCTTTTCAATCTCCTGCCAGGCGTGGACAAAGCGCTGCCGCCAGTGGGCCAGCGTGCGGGCGTAGTCGGGACCCATGTCGAAAAGATTGCGCACCACGAAATCGGTGTGGCGCGTCATCAGCTCGTTCATCGCGGTGATGCTCGGCAAGAATCCGCCCGGGAAAATGTAGCGCTGGATAAAATCGACGCTTTTGCTGTAGTCACGATAGCGCTGGTCCTGAATGGTAATGGCCTGAATCGCCATCCGTCCTCCCGGGCGCAGCCGCGCCTGGCAGGTGCGGAAGAACGTGGGCAGATAGCGTTGCCCGACGGCCTCAATCATCTCTATCGAGACCAGCTTGTCGTACTGTCCGGTGAGGTCGCGATAGTCGCAGAGCAGTACCTCAACGCGATCCTGCAACCCGGCGCGGGCGATCCGCTCGGTCGCCCAGCTATATTGCTCCTGCGACAGCGTGGTGGTCGTTACCCGACAGCCGTAATGACGCGCCGCGTATTCCGCCATCGCGCCCCAGCCGGTGCCAATTTCCAGCAGGTGGTCACCCGGACTTAGCGCCAGCTGGTCACACAGGCGCGCCATTTTGGCCCGCTGGGCCGCCGTGAGATCCTGCTCGTCACCAGTAAACAGCGCGCTGGAATAGAGCAGCTCTTTATCCAGAAAATGGGCATAAAAGGTATTGCCCAGATCGTAATGGGCGGCAATATTTTCGCGCGCCTGCATGCGGGAGTTACGCCGCGTCCAGTGGCGTATCCGCTCCAGCGGCCTGCCGAGCAGACGGAACCCGTTTTCCAGACGCCCAAGCACCTCGCCGTTTATCGCGAGCAGCTCCAGAAGCGGCGTGAGGTGTGCAGTTTCCCATTCGCCGTCCATCCAGGCTTCTGCCGCAGCAAGGCTCCCGCCCGTTAAGACGCGCCAGTAGACGCCGGGCGTGAGGATCTGCACGTCGGCATGCAGCGCGGAGGATGACTCGCCAAAATGGAAGGTCTGCGCCCCTTCACGCAGCGTGAGCGAGCCGCCGCGGATACCGCTTAACAGACGAAACAGCAGCCATCGTGCGATGCGGACGTTGCGCGGAATATCGGGTTCTAACGCAAAGACGGGATCGGTCATGAGCGTTCACTCCTGCTGACGGGATGGTTATACAGCGGCACGCGCTTGAGCCACAGGCGCAGCGCCTGCCAGTAAATGGCAAAAACGGTTTTCAGGGTCATGAGCGGAATGCGCAGCAACAGCGAGCGCAGCGCGGGGCGCGTCAAAGGCTCCCGGCGCAGCGCCAGCGTGGCGTCAAAGACCTTCACTTCCTGATGATTTTCAATGTGCATATGCAGCGTGTTATCCGGGTCGTTAAAGCGCCAGTGGTAGATCATGTCCATCGGGTTGAAGGGGGAAACGTGAAACGCTTTTTCCGTCGGCTGCGCATCCTGTCCGTTGACGGCATAGTAATGACGTTCATTCCACGGCGTGTTGCGGACCTCCGCCAGAACCCAGCGCAGCGTTCCCTTCCCGTCGTAGCAGTAGTAAAAGTTGACCGGATTGAAATGAAAGCCGAAATAGCGCAGCTGCGTCAGGAGCATCACCCGCCCGTCCGGACGTTCCCCGGTCAGGCTCTCCAGCCTGCTGAGCACGTTCTCTTTAAGCGGCGTGCCGAGCGGATAGTCCGCGTCGTGGAACGA
Organism: Enterobacter sp. 302C9; assembly: GCF_034106085.1. NCBI lineage: Bacteria > Pseudomonadati > Pseudomonadota > Gammaproteobacteria > Enterobacterales > Enterobacteriaceae > Enterobacter > Enterobacter sp. 302C9. The sequence continues at coordinate 148,827 of NZ_JAWNBW010000007.1, read as the reverse complement.
GGCGCCGGCAAAGCGATTGCGCCGCACGCCGACTGACGGCAGCAGCGGCAGTTCATCGAGATCCAGCCAGGCCATAAAGACGCTGTAGCTGAATTCGTGGGTTTTCGGCTGAAGGCGGCGGTGGCGTAATACGCCGTGGTAGAGGCAGCTGTTCATCTCAGTTCCCCTCTCCGGCCGCTATCGCGTTGACCACGTCCAGCGCGCTGCGCACGCCATCTTCATGAAAGCCGTTGTACCACCAGGCACCGCAGTACCAGCTCCGGTTATGACCGTTGATCTCGCCGCGCCGCGCCTGCGCCCGCCAGCTTTGCGGGTTAAACAGCGGATGTTCATAGACAAAGCGTTGCAGAACGAAGCGTTCATCCACCGGCGCGTCCGGGTTGAGGGTGACGCAGAACAGCGGACTGCCCGCAGGGAGCCCCTGCAGGATGTTCATGTTGTAGGTGACGCAGGCGCTGGCCTGCTCGTGAGCGCTCAGGCGGTAGTTCCAGCTGGCCCACGCGCGCCGCCGCTCCGGCAGCCAGCGCGGATCGCTGTGTAAAACGACCTCGTTGCGCTGCCAGCCGATATCGCCCAGCACCTCGCGCTCTGCGGGCGTCGGGTCATCAAGCATCGCCAGAGCGCTGGCGGAGTGGCAGGCAAAAATCACCCGTTCGAAGGTATGGCTACCGTTTTCAAGCTGAAGCGTAACCCCGTGCTCGTGGCGGCTCACCCGCTGCACCGGAGAATTGAGATGCAGATTCAGACGGTCGCCCAGCTTGTCGAGCATGGCGCGGATATACTCCCGCGAGCCGCCCGGCACCACGTACCACTGCGGGCGCTGGGTGATATCCAGCAGCCCGTGGTTCTGGAAGAAACGTAAGAAAAGCGGCAGCGGGAAACGCTTCATCTCCTGCAGCGACGAGGACCAGATGGCGGCCCCCATCGGCAGAATGTAGTGGCGCGCAAAAAACGGCGTGAAGCCGTGCTGTTCCAGAAACGTTTGCAGCGTGGCGTTCGGGTCCACCTCCCCGTCCAGCGCCTGTTTCGCCAGACGATTGAAGCGGACGATCTCCCCGAGCAGCCGCCAGAATGCCGGATTCACCAGGTTTCGGCGCTGGGCAAACAGCGACGTCAGGGTGTGTCCGTTGTACTCCAGCCCCGTCGCCGGGTTGTGCACCGAAAAGCTCATCTGCGTTTTTTGTCCGCTGATGCCCAGCTCGCTGAGGAGGCCCATAAAGCGCGGATAGGTGCGATCGTTGTAAACGATAAACCCGGTATCGATCGCGTAGGTACCCTGTGGCGTCGAGACGTCAACCGTTGCGGTATGGCCGCCGGGCGTGGCGCCCGCTTCAAACAGGGTCACCTGATGGTGCCCGGCCAGGCGCCAGGCGCAGGTCAGCCCGGCGATGCCGCTGCCGATAATCGCAATGTTCATGAACGCACCATCCTGCGCAGCAGCGCGCGCTGAAGAAACGCAGGCAGCCCGGAGAGCAACCGCAAAATAAAGCCGAACCCGTCAGGAAACGCGATATGCATTTTCCCTGCCGCCAGCCCGGTACGGATCGCCTTGACCGCCTCGTCGACGCTCACCCTGCCCGGCATGGCAAAGTCGTTTTTGCGCGTCAGCGGCGTATCAACAAAGCCCGGGGAGACCACCGTGACGGCAATTCCTTTTGGCTCCCAGTCCAGGCGCAAACTCTCGGCAAACCAGCTCAGGGCCGCTTTGGACGCGCCGTAGGCCTCTGCCCGTGGGAAAGGTAGCCAGTGGGCCATGGAACTCACCAGCACTACGCGGTTGCCAGCCGTCAGCTGGGGCTGCAGCGCGTCAAGACAGTTCACCGGGCCGAGGAAATTTGTCGCCATAACCCGCTCCACCAGCGCCGCATCCACCACGCCTCCATCGAGATATTCGCAGGTACCGGCGCAGAGAATAATCAGATCGGCGTAGCTGCCGGTCAGCGCCTGGCGACAGGCATCCCTGTCTGTCATATCGAACAGGCGAACGGTGAGATTGGGGCAGGTCTGATGCAGCGCTTCGAGGCGCGCCGGATCGCGTCCGCAGGCAATCACGTGGTAGCCGTCTGCGGCAAAGGATTTCGCCAGCCCGGCGCCAATGCCCGAGCTTGCTCCGGTGATCAGCACCGTTTTCATGATTTGACCCTCCGCTTCACGCCGCGTACCGCCCAGCCCAGCAGAGGAAGGTGTTCGTAGATCATCTCTCCCGCATCGTAGTAGTCGCGCTGGTGCGTGATGAGATCGTTTTCCGTGTCCACCACCGAACATCCCGGCAGTTCGAGCGGCTCTCCCCCGGCAATGCGCGGATGCGACCAGTGCATTACCCAGGTCACAGCAAACCGGTTCCCGCTGCACAGCGGCGTATCGATGGTAAAACGGCAATGCTCGACGTTGGCCAGCAGATGGGTGAAATAGCGCTGAAGCGCGAAAATCCCGTCATGCTCGCCAAACGGATCGATAAGCGTGGCATTCGAATGGTAAAGCCCCACCAGCGCGGACGGCGGCTGGCTATCCAGTGCGGCGTAGTACTCAACAAACCGACTCACGACAGAGGGCAAAGTGCTCATGGGTCACATCCTGGCTGTAAACAACGTGGCGTAATCGCATACTTAAAACTTACACAATTAACGTTATTTGTCCAAGTTTGTGGAGATTTATTTTTTATTTTAACTATATATCAATAACTTAATAACAGTAAAAAAGTGAGTTTTGTAGACCGGGTAAGGAGTGGCCGCCACCCGACTTTAACTTTCAGGATTTCCTTAAGGCAAACTCGCCGGTCTTCTTCCAGGCTTATCCTTTTTATTCATAAGGATGCCTGCATGAAACGTTTCTTTCTCTCCCTATTCTCAAGCCCGGAATCCTTACTGCAGGTGATGAGCCAGCAGGAAATTATTGAAGCCGTCGAAGATGGCGATCGCATCATTATCGACCAGGACGGGAACGCCTCGGTGAACTACAAAAGCAACGAGGTGCGGCAGGATTTTCTGCGTCACGTCAATATGCTGAAGAGGGCCTGATATGGGAACGGCGATATTTATGGTGCTGATGGTATGCGGGTACTGGTACACCAGCCGCGACCTGTCGACCCGCTTTAAAATCAAGCGTTCATTTGGCTGGGACGTCTATTTTCTTGTGGCGCTGTACGGCTGTATTTTCGTTCTGCAGGGCGTGATTGCCACCGGTCTGCTCTGGCTGCTCCTGCTCGCCCTTTCTGCAGCCAACAACGCTTTTCACTTTGCCTCGCCGAAATATACCGACTGGCAAATCGACTTTATGAACTGGAGCTTTTTAGGCATTCAGGCGCCGGTGGTCGTGATGCTGGCGTTTGCCATCCTGTTTTGCCTCTACCGCTCTAACTGGGCAGGCAGCGCCAGGCTGGACGGCGAAAGCCGGAAAAAGCTCTACAAACGTCTGGCGCAGTCGAGCGGTATTGAACAGCTGCTGTATCAGTGTATGGAGCAAGGGGAACTGGCGCAGGTCACGCTGCGGTCGAGGCGGATTTACGTCGGCATGATCCACACCGCGACGCTGGAATATGAAAAAACGGCCAATATCGTGCTGATTCCGATGTTAAGCGGGTACAGAGATGCGAAGACGATGAACTTTCGCATCGAGAATAACTACAGCAAGTGGTATGCGGAGCATGACATCACGCTCGACTCCGAGCCCCGCAGCGCCATGTCATTCCGGAAGGTGATTTTACTCAATCAGATTGAGAGCCTCTCGCTGTTCGATCCCGCCAGCGCCAGCGCACTGTCGCTGGCACAGCGTGACGAGAGCTCTCGCTCTAAAGAGACATCCCCATAATCCTGATTATGCTCTGCTGTGATGCGGTTTCGAAAAGGACGTTCTTAACGCAGAGCATGCCCTGCTTCTGGTAGAACCGGTACGCTCCCGCGTTCTGCTCAAGCACTTCCAGCCAGAGATAGTCTTTTCCCCTGCTCCGGGCCATGTCGGTGATGCTGTTGAACATCACCTGGCCATAGTTCTTGCCGGTCTCGGTGGGATCGAGGTAGAGCTTGTTGAGGAGAACGCCCTTCTTGTCCGTTTCCGGGAGCAGGGCTTCCCAGGTCACTTTCATAAATCCCACTGGCCGATCGGTCTCAGCAACATACCAGGAAACAGCGTTATCTTTCAGGCTCTGTTCAAGTACGGAAAGCGCGTACTCGCCGTCCAGAAAATCCTTCATCTCTGCGTCTGACACCCACAGATGCTGAAAATGGGCGGGATAGATTCGGTATCCCAGCTCGCTTAAGAGCGCGGCATCGGCACGGGTGGCCTGTCGAATTTGAAGCGTCATGGAAAGTCTCCCTGGTAATCACCCGCGTTGGGCATTTTGAAAGAGATCCCAGCGGTTGCCGTAAATATCTTCAAACACCACCACCGTACCGTACTCTTCCTCACGAGGCTCTTCACAGAAATGAACGCCTTTGTCTTTCATGGCACGGTAATCGCGCCAAAAATCGTCCGTCTGGAGGAAGAGGAAAACTCTGCCGCCGCATTGATTGCCGATAAAGCTTTCCTGCCTCTCGTTAGAAGCGCGAGCCAGCAAAATGTTGCAGTTACTTTCCGGGTTGGGTGAGACGACCACCCAGCGTTTACCCGGTTGAGGCGTATCCTCTACGAGGGTAAAACCCAGCTTATCTGTGTAGTATTCAATGGCGCGATCGTAGTCATCAACCACAATAGCCACGCAGCCGAGGCATCGCTTCTGTGTTCTCATTTTTCGTTTCCTTTGCATAAATGGGTTACGGGCAACGCTATTCCATTGCAGCGTGCTGGCCGCCGGATTTACTGGCTTGCGTAAGCCTCGCGCTTTTCTGCCCATTTCAGCATGGCATCAAGCGCCGGACATAATGCCTGCCCCCAATCGGTGAGGCGATACTCCACTTTCGGTGGCACTTGCGGGTAGACCATCCGAGAAACGATACCATCGGATTCAAGTTGCCTGAGCTGCTGCGCCAGCATCTTCTGGGAAATACCGGGGATCAGTTTTTCGAAATCTGAGTAGCGCTGCACTTTTCCGTCGAAAAGATGAAAAAGAATAATTAATTTCCAGCGGCCTTCCAGCAGCCGTAACACTTGCTCCACGCCGCTCGCGGCAGATTCCGGACTATATAACTTACTCATAATTCAGTAGCTCACTTTTTCGTGCGTACTTGTCAATTTCTCAGTCTATGTTGAATATACCTGTACTGTAAATAACGGGAGTGCAAGGTCATGTCATTAGATATTGATTTTAAAGGCAAACGCGTGCTTGTTACCGCTGGCACGAAAGGGCTCGGAAAAGCGGTCGTCGGGCTTTTAAAACAGCTCGGTGCAACGGTATTCACCACTGCGCGCCACGAGCCGGACGTAGATGTCGCAGATACTTTCGTCGCCGCTGACCTTACGACGGTCGCTGGATGTGCCGCTGTCGCATCTGCGGTTCAGGAGCAGATGGGAGGCGTCGACGTGATTATCCATGTTGCGGGCGGTTCAACCTCACCCGGTGGCGGTTTTGCTGCGCTTGGCGAAGAAGAGTGGCAGCAGGAGCTCAATCTTAATTTGTTGCCTGCAGTACGCTTAGATCGCGCCCTGCTTCCCGGAATGCTCGCGCAGGGAAATGGGGTGATTATTCACGTGACGTCTATTCAGCGCGAGCTGCCGTTACCGGAATCAACAACGGGTTATGCGGCGGCTAAAGCAGCCCTCTCAACCTACAGTAAAAGCCTTTCAAAGGAAGTCTCACCGAAGGGCGTTCGGGTGGTGCGCGTTGCGCCCGGCTGGATCGAAACTGAAGCGGCGGTTGCACTGGCGGAGAGGCTGGCAAAGCAGGCAGGTACAGACTACGAAGGCGGCAAGCAGATCATTATGAAGGCGCTAGGTGGAATACCGCTCGGACGCCCTGCCAGACCGATAGAGGTGGCCAACCTCATCGTCTTCCTCGCTTCATCGCATGCTGCGAGTATCACCGGTACTGAATTTGTGATTGATGGCGGCACCATTCCCACAGTGTAACGCGGGTGCTTAATCGGCTCGGTGCGAGAGTTGATTAAGCACCGGGGAATATCACTGTTCGGACAGTTTCTCCAGGCCCTTTTTTAACGCATGTCTTACCATTTCTGAATCCATGCCCATCTGTGCATGAATAATTGCGCCGTCAATGAGCAGCATGATTTCATTGACGACGCGCTCATCAGCACTCTTCGTCAGCAAGGCAATAATTTTCTTTGTTTCTGATTTATGACTGCGGCATATCTCTTTTATTTCGTTTTCAATATCTTCCGATTTCGCCTCTGCGCTGGCGTTAATAAACGCGCAGCCGTGGAACTCGGGCGAAATAAACCATTCGTAAAGCGTTGCGGATATCGCATCGGCAGGTATTTCGCCTTGATCGAGATGTCGACGCAGCGTGGTCTCAAACCAGTTAATCCATATTTCATGCCGGTAGTTCAAATAGGCAAGAATAAGCAAGCTCTTGCTGGGAAAATGGCGATAGAACGTCACCTTGGTCACTTTAGACGCTTTAATCAGCGTATCCACCCCCGTCGCCCTGAAGCCCGTGGAATAAAACAGATCGTGCGCCGTGAGTAATATCTTATCTCTGACGCTGATTTTTGTATCGTTGCCTGCGGGTTCTGTTTTCACTTTTGGGTAGCCTCTAAAATAATGTTGACAGCGTTATTTTACAGGCATAGATTACCGCAAGTAGACAGACCTGTCTACATAATATAACACTGAGGTAATCGCCATGAACACACGTCCTCCTTTACCGCCCTTCACTCGTGAAAGCGCCATCGAAAAAGTCAGACTGGCAGAAGATGGCTGGAACAGCCGCGACCCGGCGAAAGTCGCGCTTGCCTATACGCTGGATACCCAATGGCGTAACCGCGCAGAGTTCGCCACCAACCGTGAAGAAGCCCAGGCGTTTCTGGAGCGGAAATGGAAAAAAGAGCTGGACTATCGTCTGATTAAAGAGCTCTGGGCATTTACGGAGAACCGGATCGCGGTGCGCTATGCCTATGAATGGCATGATGATTCCGGCAACTGGTTCCGCTCTTACGGCAATGAAAACTGGGAGTTTGAGCCGGACGGACTGATGAAGCGCCGCTTTGCCTGCGTAAACGATATGCCAATCAAAGCCTCTGAGCGTCTGTTCCACTGGCCGCTGGGCAGACGTCCGGACGATCACCCTTCGCTGAGCGATCTTGGCTTATAGGATTTTTGCATCACTCCGGGCCGCCCCGGAGTGATGAATTTACAGCGCGCCCAGCTGTTTCATCAGCGTCAGGTTGTCCTCAATATGCCAGTTAGCCACAATTTTACCGTCACCAATCTCATAAATATCCGTGGCGATAAAATCAATTTTCTGCCCCTGTCCTTTCAGCTTGCCAAATGTTCCGGTGAACGTGCCGTGAAAATGTAAATGCGAAACCACGCGATCGCCTGAAATAATCATTTGCTCAACGTCACAGCGCAAATCAGGCACGGCTGCGCGAAACGCGCGGGACGCTAAAATAGCGCCTTCCGGCCCCTGCGTACGCCCTTTCGGAGGCGTTTTATCAATAAAACCTGCCGCCAGGGCATCACGCGCCAGGGTTTCATTACCCGTGTTCCAGAATGAAGCATATTCTCTGGCAACGGCTTCATTCACCTTTAATTGCGCCTGCGGCAGGCTGTTGTCCACTATAAGCTGTTTCGGCTGAAGCCATTCCCCCTGCGCGGAAATCGCATTGCCCGACAGACCTGCAAAAATAACCATCGCTACAGCCGAATGAAAATACGTCGTATATTTCATGATATCTCTCAATAGAGTATTACATTCCCGCAGACGATTTCCTGCGGTTCAAATCAGAGAGGGTCAGTTAATTAACGCCCCGCCTTCAATATCAATGACCGACCCCGTGACAAAGGGATTATCAATGGCGAAAAGATATCCTTGCGCCACGTCCTCCGCCCTTCCCCAGGCTTTGGCTGGCAGGGTTTCCGCCGCGCCAGCGAGCATTTTTTCCCGCGCGGCGGCGTCCATGCCCGCATACGCTTCCGTGTCGGTCAGCCCCGGACTCACGACGTTGACGCGCAGCGGTGAAAGCTCTTTCGCCAGCACTTTTGTCGCGGCCTCGATGGCGGCATTCATCGTCGTTTTAACAATGGCGCCCGCCACGGTGCGACGCGCCACGAACCCGCTGGTAAACGTCAGCGTACCGCCGGGGGCGATGTTCCCGCTGAGATAGCGGGCGACATTGATGCTTCCCCAGAATTTTGTATCAAAAGCCAGCCTTGCCGCGCGGAGATCCAGCCCGGAAAGAAGCCCTCCCGGTGCCTGTGAACCCGCCGTAACGACGATATTATTGACCTCACCAAGCGTTTCACCGAGTGCGACAAGCTCTGCCTCACGGCTGATATCCAGCACGAGGGTATGAACAGACGCGGCGTGGGCGCTCAGCCGTTGCCGCGCAGCGTCCAGCTTCGCGCCGTCGCGGCCCGCAAGAATAATCTCCTCGCCGCGCCCGGCAAGCAGGCTGCCCACGGCGAAACCGATGCCGGAAGCGCCGCCGATAATTAAGGTTTTACGGGTCATAACGTCTTCTCCTGCAGGGTGTAAATGGGGTAATCGGTATATCCCGTCGCGGTGCCGCCAAACAGCGTGGCGGGATCGCGCACCTGGGCCAGAGGCAGCTGGTGCGCCAGACGGTGGGGTAAATCCGGGTTAGCAATAAATGGCCGTCCGAAGGCAATCAAATCGGCATAGCCGGCAGCGAGGATCTTTTCCGCTTTTTGAAGGTCATAGTTCCCCGCGACGATAAGGGTTCCGCTAAACGTCTCGCGAAGCGATTGTCGGAACGGCTCAGGCACCTGCGGCGCATCGTCCCAGTCGGCCTCCGCCAGGTGGATGAACGCAATCCCTTCTTGTTCACACCAGGCCGCGAGAGCGAGTATGGCTTCCGTCACCTGCGGATCGTTCATCCCGCGCTGGGTAATAAACGGGGAAAGGCGAATGCCCGTACGCTCGCGGCCAATGGCCTCGGCAATGGCGCTTAACACCTCCTGAGCAAAGCGGATCCGGTTCGCCAGCGTGCCGCCGTACTCATCCGTGCGTTTGTTGGAGGTTTGCCGCAGAAACTGGTCGATCAGATAGCCGTTTCCGCCGTGAACCTCCACGCCGTCAAACCCGGCCACAACGGCATTCAGTGCCGCCTGACGATAGTCCGCGATGATGCTGTGAATGTCCTTGCGCGAGAGGGTTCTCGGCTGTGGGCAGTCAACCATTTGGCCTTCGCCTTTTTCATTCACCACCCACACCTGCGCGTCCGGCGCCAGCGCTGACGGGGCGACCGGCTGACCATCCTGATGAAAGCTGGCGTGCGACATCCGCCCGACGTGCCAGAGCTGCGAAAAAATCACCCCGCCCGCCTGATGCACGGCGCCCGTGGTGAGCTGCCATCCTGAAACCTGCTCAGGCGAATGGATGCCGGGCGTCCATGAGTATCCCTGGCCCTGAGGCGAAATCTGCGTGGCTTCCGTGATGATTAATCCGGCGCTGGCCCGCTGTCGGTAATACTCCGCCATCAGCGCCGAGGGAATATTTCCCGGCTGAAGGGAGCGCGCGCGGGTCATCGGCGCCATGACGATACGGTTTTTCAGGTCCTGCTGACCCAGCCTGTAGCGTTCAAAAAGTGAGGTACGTTGCATGTTTTCATCCCTTATGGTTTGGATGAAATCACTTTACAGTCGGCATCTGATTTTGATAATTACGCTAAAATAAGATGCACTTTTCGGAATATATGAATAATGGGTAAACTCGAAGACATGGCGTTACTGGTGGAAGTTGCCGAGGCTGGCGGTCTTTCTGCCGCCGGGCGACGCCTGTCGCTTTCCCCCGCCACCATGACGGCCAGGCTGAAGGCGATTGAGGAGCGTTACCAGACGCGCCTGTTTCACCGCTCAACGCGATCCATCACGCTGACCCGCGCCGGGGAAGAGTTTTACCATGCCGCGCTGCGCGTGCTGGAAGAAGTGCATCACGCCGAGTCGTTACTGACGCAAAAGGAAGGCGTGCTCAGCGGCAACATTCGCCTTTCTGCGCCCTCGGACTTTGGCAGGCAGTATCTTAGCCCCGCCGTCGTGGAATTCTCCCGACGCCATCCCGACGTTAAATTTTTCATCTCGTTAAGAGAACACGTTGAGGATCTGGTCGCTAACCGGCTGGATATGAGCGTGCGTTTCGGCAACCTGCCGGACAGCAGCCTTGTCGTCAGAAACATCCGCCCGAACCATCGGGTGCTGGTCGCCTCCGGGGAGTATCTTAACGAACGCGGAATTCCCTCCACGTTTGCCGATTTAGCTCAGCACCGGTGCCTGGCGCTTGAGTCTCAGGGCGTGGTGATGAACGAATGGCGCTTTGAAAAAGATGGCGAGGAAAGCGTCGTTCGCGTAGAGCCAGCCATGGTGTGCGACGACGGGGCTTTGCTTCGTCAGTGGGCACTCAGCGGAGCTGGCATCGCGGGGAAATCGTGGTGGGACGTCAAAGACGATGTTGAAACCGGAAGGCTCACGGTACTGTTTGCCGACAGCTTCACCGGCTTTAGCCGATACGATCGCAAAGATGTCGGCCTGCAGCTTGTTTACCCCCAGCGCAAACTGCAGCCGCTTCAGGTCACGGCGTTTAGCCAGTTTTTTCTCGACTGGCTAAAAAAACAGTAAAATTAAATCGCGTCAGGCATCTGCGGTTAATTTCTCGCCAAAATAAGAGATGGCGCGCATTTCGGTGACAACCTCAGGACTACTCTGTGTGCGGTTTTCAGGAGGTACAAAATATGAAAAAGCTTCTGATCTGTTGTTTGTTTGGTAATACCGCAAACTCTCTCGCCAAAAAAATGCAGTCTCTGGCAGAACGCGAAGGCTATCCGCTGATGATTAGCGCTGTTGGGCTGGATAACTTCGCCAGCGTCGCTCCCGCTTTCGATGGTTTCCTCATCGCCCCGCACATTCAGTACAAACTCGATGAGATAAAAGAAACGGTGGGCAATACGCGTTCAATCGCCATTATTGAGAGCCTGCCCTATGCCTCTCTCGACGCGAGGAAAGTATTGAATTTCGTGAAGGAGCAGATGCCTGAACTGGCTGCATGACAGATAAGGCCGCATCGGTTTTGCGGCCTCCTCTCACCCGGCGTTCAAAACGTGTCGACACAAGGCTGGCCGACCTTATTAAGGGCGTTTTTCAACCTGGCTCTGAGTTCAATTAACGCCGCTTCTTTCTCTTCAAGCTGCTGCAGCTTGTGGCGCAGAGACGCCTGTTTTTGCTCAGCGGTAAATTTGTCGTCAACCCAGACAGCCAAAACCTCTGAAATTTCAGCTAAGGTAAAACCCAGCATTTTGGCATGCTTGATCATGTTTAAACGCTGTAAATCGACGGCGGAATAGACTTTATAGTTATTGCTGCGATTGGGCTGCGGGATATTCTCTAATAGCCCCTGTCGCTCATAGTAACGCACCGTCTCTTTCGACAATCCCGTTTTCGCACACAGTTCACCAATTCGCATCGCGTCGCCCTCACCTTGTAAAAATCACGCTTGACCGTGTACCTAAGTGCACGGTTTATGCTGTGCAGCATACATTAGGGAAACGGGATTAAACATATGAATTCTTTTGATTATACAGGTAAAACAGCGCTGATTACCGGAGCGTCGTCGGGCATAGGCCGTGATTTTGCCCGGCAGCTCGCCGCCCGCGGCGTGGCCTTGATCCTGGTCGCCCGCAGCGAGCCAAAGCTGCAGGCGCTTGCCGTAGAGTTAGTCAGAAAGCACGGCGTCTCCATCACGATTATCGTGCAGGATTTAGTGAAGCCGGAAGCCATTCCCCACATTGTGGAACGGCTTGAAACCTTAAGACGCGTCCCCGACATTCTGATCAATTGCGCCGGCTTCGCCACCTACGGGCCATTCGAAAAGCTGTCCATCGACAGGCAGCGTGATGAGATAAACGTAAACTGCATGGCCCCCGTGGAGCTGACTCACGCCTTGCTGCCGGGAATGCTGCAGCAGGGCTCCGGGGTAATTATTAACGTTGCCTCAACGGCCGCGATGCAGCCGGATCCCTATATGGCGATTTATGGCGCAACCAAAGCCTTCCTGCTCTCGTTTTCGAACGCGTTGTGGGGAGAGTATCGCTCCAGGGGCATTCGCGTCCTGGCGCTTTGCCCCGGCGCAACGGATACGGCCTTTTTTGATGTGGTGAATGCTGAGGAAGCCTCGGTCGGTAAACGAATGCCCGCTGACAAGGTGGTCACCCTGGCGTTGAAGGCCGTTGAGAGCAACCGTAACTACCTGATTACCGGATGCGGTAACTGGCTTCTGGGGCAGCTACACCGGTTCGTGACGCGCAGGCGTCTGGTGCTCATCGTTGAAAAAATATTGCGTCCACGCTCGGCCTAAGCAAAAACAGTCCTGTTCAGCGCAAGGGAGTTGCGCTGAAATCCACGCTTATCGCAGGCAGATAGATGCCATAGTGCACGAAAAACAGTGATACACTTACCGCACCTGGTTGATCGTCCCGTCTGAACGGCGCATGATGAATGACGGTAACCAAATCTCAAAATGGTCACTCGTTGTTAATCGTAGCCCGTCACGCTAAGCTTAAATAATGACTAAAAATATGAATCCCCCATCATCACGTGGTCCCCTTGATCACGCTGTCAGAGAGCAAATCGTCGAAGCGGCTTTTGAGCACTTCGGCCACTACGGCTATGAAAAAACCACCGTCGCCGAACTGGCTAAATCCATTGGTTTTTCAAAGTCCTACATTTATAAATTTTTCGATTCCAAACAGGCTATCGGCGAGGTGATCTGCGCTAACCGCCTGGAGCTGATCATGGCGGCAGTGCTTTCCGCCATCGAGGATGCGCCGTCGGCAAGCGAAAAATTACGCCGCCTTTTCAAAGCGCTCACCGAGGCGGGAAGCGAGCTGTTTTTCCACGACCGTAAGCTATACGACATCGCCGCCGTCGCCGCGCAGGAGCAGTGGCCTTCCACGCAAAAGTACAGTGAAAGCCTGATGAAGCTGATTGAAAGCATCATTATCGAAGGCAGGCAGGCCGGCGAGTTTGAAAGAAAAACGCCGCTGGATGAAGTCACCTGTGCCGTCTACATGGTGATGTGCCCTTACATTAACCCCGTTCAGCTTCAGTACAACCTCGAAATGGCCCCCACGGCGGCAGTGCTACTCTCTTCACTGATTTTAAGAAGCCTGGCCCCCTAATTTGTGACCATTGACAATTTCGGTCACTAGTCAGAGAATGCGGATACCGTCCTGTTACGTCAAAAAGGTTTCCCATGCTCAGGCTCACTTCAGCCCGCGTTGCCGTTTGTCTCCTGCCGTTTGCCCTGGTGGCGTGCGGCGATATTTCCGCGAGTGACGATCCGCGCACCAAGCCACCGCTCGTCAGAGCCTCCTCCGTCGAGCTTGCGAACAATAGCGCCCGCGCCTTCACGGGCGTGGTGGTCGCAAGAACGCAAAGCGATTTAGGTTTCAGGGTTCAGGGAAAAATCCTTGAGCGGCTGGTCGATACGGGCCAGACCGTCAAACAGGGCCAGCCCCTGCTGCGCCTGGATCCGGTTGACCTGAAGTTACAGGCTCAGGCGCAGCAGCGCGCGGTGGATGCGGCTCAGGCGCGCGCGCGCAAAGCCTCCAGCGATGAGGCGCGCTATCGCGGTCTTGTGGCGTCCGGCGCGGTGTCTGCCTCGGAGTATGACCAGATCAAAGCGGCGGCCGATACGGCCAGGGCCGATCTCAGCGCCGCCCGGGCGCAGGCCAGCGTGGCGCAAAACGCCACGGGCTATGCCGTACTGCTGGCGGATTCAGACGGCGTGGTCATGGAGACGCTCGCCGAGCCGGGTCAGGTCGTCAGCGCCGGACAGGTGGCGATCAGGCTCGCCAGAGCCGGGCAGCGTGAAGCGCTCGTCCAGCTTCCGGAAACGCTGCGCCCTGCCGTCGGCAGCGAAGCGCAGGCCACGCTGTATGGCAATGAAAAACATCCTGTCACCGCAACGCTGCGCCTGCTGTCTGATTCGGCCGATGCCGCGACCCGCACGTATGAAGCCCGCTACGTGCTGGATGGCCTGCTGGCGAACGCGCCGCTGGGGGCGACCGTCACGCTGAACGTTCAGGACAATAAAGCGGAAGGTCAGGTCATGCAGGTCCCGCTGGCTTCACTCTATGATGCAGGAAAAGGTCCCGGCGTCTGGCGCATTTCCGCCCAGCCGGCAAAGGTCGCATGGACGCCCGTCAGGGTGCTGAGCGTGGGTGAAGATGCGGCGCAGATCACGGGCGGCGTGAAGCCCGGTGAGAAGATTGTTGCGTTAGGCGCCCATCTTCTGCACGAGGGTGAGGTCGTCAGGCTTGCTAAGCAGCGCAATGCCGCCCTGGCGGAGAACACACCATGAGCGGAAGCCGCTTTAACCTGTCGGCGCTGGCCGTCCGCGAACGTTCCGTCACGCTGTTTCTGATCGTTCTGGTCACGATTGCCGGAATTTACGCCTTCTTTGGGCTCGGGCGCGCGGAAGATCCGCCCTTCACGGTAAAGCAAATGACGGTGATAACCGTCTGGCCGGGCGCGACCGCGCAGGAAATTCAGGATCAGGTCGCCGAGCCACTGGAAAAGCGCCTGCAGGAACTCAAATGGTATGACCGTACCGAAACCTATACCCGTCCCGGCATGGCGTTTATCACGTTGTCATTGCAGGACAAGACCCCGCCAGCCGAAGTGCAGGAGGAGTTCTATCAGGCGCGGAAGAAGCTCGGAGATGAATCGCAGCGTCTTCCGGCGGGCGTCATCGGCCCGATGATCAATGACGAATTCTCGGATGTCAACTTTGCCCTCTTTGCGCTGAAAGCGAAAGGCGAACCGCAGCGGCAGCTGGTACGCGATGCCGAAGGCCTGCGCCAGCAGCTTCTGCACGTTCCCGGCGTGAAGAAAGTGAACATTATCGGCGAACAGGCCGAGCGGATTTACATCTCCTTCTCCCACGACCGTCTGGCGACGATAGGGCTCTCACCCCAGGACATTTTCAACGCCCTCAACAGCCAGAACGCGTTAGCCGCGGCGGGCTCCATTGAGACCCGAGGCGCGCAGATTTTTATCCGCCTGGACGGCGCGTTCGATGAACTGCAGAAAATCCGCGATACGCCTTTTAATGCTCAGGGCAAAACGCTCAAGCTGTCCGATGTGGCAACGGTTGAGCGAGGCTACGAAGATCCCCCGACGATGCTGATACGCAATCAGCATGAGCCCGCCCTTCTGCTGGGCATCGTGATGCGTGAAGGCTGGAACGGTCTGGCGCTGGGGAAAGCGCTGGATGCGGAAACGGCAAAAATAAATGATAGCCTGCCGCTTGGCATGTCCCTGACCAAAGTTACAGACCAGTCCGTGAATATTCGCTCGTCGGTCGATGAGTTCATGATCAAATTCTTCGTCGCCCTGCTTGTGGTCATGGTGGTGTGTTTTGTCAGCATGGGCTGGCGCGTGGGTGTTGTCGTTGCGGCGGCGGTACCGCTGACGCTGGCTGTCGTTTTCGTGGTGATGGAAGCCGCGGGGATAAACTTTGACCGCGTTACGCTGGGCTCCCTGATCCTCGCCCTCGGCCTGCTGGTTGATGATGCCATCATCGCCATCGAAATGATGGTGGTGAAAATGGAGGAAGGTTACGACAGAATCAAAGCCTCGGCCTTCGCCTGGAGCCATACCGCCGCGCCCATGCTGGCCGGTACCCTGGTGACGGCCATTGGCTTTATGCCGAATGGTTTTGCCCAGTCGACCGCAGGGGAATACACCAGCAATATGTTCTGGATCGTCGGCCTCGCTCTGATTGCCTCGTGGTTTGTCGCGGTGGTGTTCACGCCCTATCTTGGGGTGAAGATCCTGCCGGCGATCCCGAAAGTCGAAGGGGGTCATGCCGCCATCTATAACACGCCTCGCTATAACCGTTTTCGCCGGCTGCTGGCCCGCGTTATCGCCAGAAAATGGCGGGTGGCCGGGTTGGTGGTCGCCATTTTCATCCTGGCCGTGCTCGGCATGGGGCTGGTTAAAAAACAATTCTTCCCGACCTCCGATCGCCCGGAAGTGCTGGTTGAGGTGCAGATGCCCTACGGTACCTCGATTGAGCAAACCAGCGCCGCAACCGCAAAAATCGAAGCGTGGCTGGGCCAGCAGCCCGAAGCCAAAATTGTCACGGCCTATATTGGTCAGGGTTCACCCCGTTTTTATCTGGCGATGGCGCCAGAACTGCCCGACCCGTCTTTTGCGAAAATCGTGATCCTGACGGACAGCGAGACGTCACGCGAGGCGCTCAAGCTCCGGCTGAGAGAAGCGGTCGCCAACGGCCTTGCCCCCGAAGCGCGCGTGAGGGTGACACAGCTGGTGTTTGGCCCGTACTCGCCCTTCCCGGTTGCCTGGCGCGTGTCGGGGCCGGATGTCGAACAGGTGCATGACATCGCTGACAGGGTGAAAGCCGTGCTCCAGGCGAGCCCGATGATGAGAACCGTCAACACCGACTGGGGGTCGCGCGTTCCCGTCCTGCATTTCATTCTCGATCAAAACCGCCTGCAGGCGACCGGCTTAACCTCCAGTGCCGTTGCCGATCAGCTTCAGTTTCTGCTCTCAGGCGTGCCCGTCACCTCCGTGCGGGAGGATATTCGCTCGGTGGAGGTGATTGGCCGCGCGGCGGGAGATATCCGTCTTGACCCGGCAAAAATCGAGGGTTTCACCCTTGTCGGCAATGCGGGACAGCGCGTTCCGCTGTCTCAAATCGGCAAGATTGAGATCGGTATGGAAGATCCGATCCTGCGTCGTCGCGATCGCACCCCGACGATTACCGTGCGGGGCGATATCGCTAACCATCTTCAGCCACCAGATGTGTCGGTCGCCGTCATGAAGCAGCTCCAGCCGATTGTTGACGCGCTGCCGGCCGGATACCGTATCGACATGGCGGGTTCGATTGAGGAATCGGGCAAAGCCACGCAGGCCATGATCCCGCTGTTTCCGATCATGATTGCCCTGACGCTGCTGATCATCATTTTGCAGGTGCGCTCAATCTCGGCGATGGTGATGGTGTTCTTAACCGCGCCGCTGGGGCTGATTGGCGTAGTGCCCGTGCTGTTGATTTTCAATCAGCCGTTTGGCATCAACGCGCTGGTCGGCTTGATCGCCCTTTCCGGCATTCTGATGCGCAATACGCTGATCCTGATCGGTCAAATCGATCATAACCAGAAGGAGGGCCTCGAGCCGTTCCAGGCGGTGGTTGAAGCGACGGTCCAGCGCGCGCGCCCGGTCTTGCTGACCTCCATGGCCGCCGTGCTGGCGTTTATTCCCCTGACGCATTCGGTGTTCTGGGGTACGCTGGCCTACACGCTGATAGGCGGAACGCTGGGCGGGACGATCGTCACGCTCGTCTTCCTGCCCGCGATGTATGCGATCTGGTTCCGGATCCGACCATCGGAACAACGCGTGCAGCACCGAACAGAAAACGTGTAAACTACCATGAGTAGATAACACTTCAGAGGAAAGCATGGTTGTTAAGCGCTTAAGAAAAGAGGACCGCCGCGTGCAGCTGCTGGAGGTTGCGCGCGGAATCGTTCGTCAACAAGGCACGGAGGCCCTAACTCTTGGCTACCTGGCCGAGCGGGCCAACGTGACCAAGCCTATCCCCTACGACCACTTTGGCGATCGTGAAGGGCTGCTGATGGCGCTGTACCGGGACTATAGCGATCGGCAGCTGGCGAAATTCCGCGAGACGCTGGCGGTCGACAGCAAAACGCTGGAGAAGACGATCCGCTTTTTCAGCGCCGCCTATATCGACTGCGCCATTAGTGCCGGGCCGGAGACCGGCCCAATCGCCGCGGCGCTGTCCGGATCCCACGCGCTGCAGACGTTTCGTGAGGCATGCGTGGCCGAATGCGCCGACTGCCTGCGTACCGCGCTTTCCCCGTTCGTCGCGCTGAAAGGCGTTCAGGGAGAAGCGGTACTGACGGCCATCATTGGCGCGGCGGACGCGCTCAGCACCGCCGCGGGCAACGGCGTGCTCGCCCGGAACGTGGCGGAAAATACGCTCAGCGGCGCCATGACCGGCGTGCTGGAGACCTACGTGAATAGCACAAAATGATCGCTGGGGGCGGATTGACACCTAAGTTACCAATAGTAATATAGGCGTCAGTTCTCACCCATTCGAGGTCGCTATGTCTGCTACAAATGCCATTAATAACGCACTGATCGTGACGGCTCATCCTGTCGACAATTCGTTATCCCATTCGCTGGCAGCCCGTATTGCCGGAAAATTACGCGAGCAAGGTACGCAGGTTGAGATTGCCGATCTGCATGCTGAAGGGTTTAATCCGGCGATGACCCGCGCCGATCTCGATTTGTATCACGGCGATCCGAGCGCCCTTCCCGACGATATTCTGCGCGAGCAGCAGCGCGTCGAGCGAGCGGATATGCTGGTGTTTGTCTTCCCCGTGTACTGGTGGTCGGTCCCCGCGCTGTTGAAAGGCTGGTTCGATCGCGTATTAACCCTGAACTGGGCGTATAAGGTGGCCGACGATGGCCGGATTGTGGGCAGCTTACGCGACGTTCCCGTCCGCCTGATCGCTACCGGCGGCAGCGATCTCACCGGATTCGACAAACACGGCTATTCGACGGCGATTCAGACGCAGATAATCGAAGGCGTGTTTGGCTTCAGCGGGTTGAAGAACGTTAAGCTCGATATCCTTTACCAGGCAGACACGGCGACGCCTGAGCAGGTAGAGGATTTCCTGCAGGGGCTAGAGAGTCTTAAATAATCCCGGCTATCCAGTCACAGCAAAGGCGCGCCTCCTTCGCCAGAAGGAAGCGCGTGTCTCGTTATCACCTACCACCGTCAGGGGCGATCTTTTAATCCTGCTGGCTAACCGGAACTCTCTTTCCAGCGATTATTCAAAAAATAACGAGAAAAGGCCAATCGCCATCACTACGCTCATAATCACCTGAATCAGAATAATAAAAAAAGCGACTCCACCCAAGACTGTGATTTTTCGACGCAGAATGAAAGTAATGCCGGAAAGTACAGCACTGAACAGAATGGCTTTAAGGATATAGGAAAGCGGAACCATTGCCGGGTGACCGGTATGCACTCCAGCAAGCCCAATGAGACCCAGCAGAAAACCTCCGCAGAATCCCCATCCCCAGAAAGTCATCGGTAAGCTCATCTGCCCCGCGACTAATCTTTTCAACATACGCACATCCTTTTTGTGATTATTTTTATCAAAATTCACCGGTTTACAGGGTAAAACCCCCGTCACCCACCTGCGCCTGGGCGTACCATTTCATCAGCTCCGCGCAACCGGGCGCGTTCTCAGCCGGTGACCATTGGGCGGTATCGTGCTCCGGAACAGGCTGATAGCCGCCGTGTTTTACCTCGAAAATGACGCCGCCTTTATCCAGCGACAGCACGGCATGCCAGGTACCGGCATCCATCTCCAGCACTTTGCAGTCTTCACCTAACACCACGCGCTGGGTCACGTTACCGCCGTCATCAAAATTCAACACCAGAAAGCGACCGCTCAGAGCCGTCAGCAGTTCAAACGTGTGCGGGTGGCGATGAGGGCGAACATAGGTCCCAGGCTCCATCGCGATAGCCAGGCGCTGCACCGGGTCGCTCAGCTCGGGATGTAAATTGCGGTGCGCGCGTAAGCGAGGAGAATTGGCAGCCTGCTCGCTTTGTTGCTGCAGGTCACTGAACGTAATTTGTTTCATATACACCTTTGTGAATGGAGTCAGCGGACGGCAACCCTTTAGCCGCACGACGTTATACCATCCGGAACGGTCGATGAGCGATGGCATTTGTGAAACAAATCGCTGCAGCGTGAGGATGCGCGCGATCGCCCCCAAAGCGCAACGTTGAGTAAAACTCACATTGATTCCCACTATTTATCGTTTTTAAAAAGTGACGCACCTGAAATACCATCCATTCACCCCTGGGATAGAAAAATAAATAATACTAAGCCTGTATGGAGCACCTATGACACTCGATGTTTTATTCCCTGTATTGAATATTATCTCGCCTCATAAATTTAGCGCCCAAACAAATGTGCATGAGTTGATAATGTTACTTTCAGCAGAAAAGGAAAGCTCAGAAGCGCTATCGCCCTTCATCCATCGACTGCATCTTTTGGCTTTCGCCCAAGGCAATCCGGGTAACGCCGAAGAGTTGCTCTCAGCGCATTTACCAAAAGAGGATGGGATCCTTCCGCTGCTGGACTTTGCGGACTGGCCAAAGGTGCGTTACGCCGCGTCAGGCGAAGCTCAGACGCGTGAATCGCAGGAGTATTTCCGTGACATGACCTCGGCTGCCAATCTGTTACGCACTGCGCTGATCGACGCCGAGCGAGCAAAGGGAACGCCTGCGCTTTATATTCTGGATAAATTACTCAACCTGAACAGCGCCCTGCCGGAGCGATATAAAGATATGGCAAATATTCCCTACGCATAAATATGTTCTATATGCGGAATATCCTTCACTAAATATTCCGCTATTTACTAAACCCGCTTTTCGTTGTAATCAAGACAGACGATATCCAACGAAGGCAGCACCGGCGCATTAAGGTTAAGCCACGCCAGCAACTGTTCAATACTCTGTCTTCTGAGCGAATTTTTCGGCCAGACGAGGTAGTAGCCATCGCCGGTTGCGATAGCTTCCCTGAAGGGCAGCGCGAGCAGGCCGCTTTTCAGCGCGTCGAGCGTGAGGCGGAGGTCGGCCATCGCCACGCCGTGACCGTGCATGGCGGCCAGGCTTCCCTGCTCCAGGGTGTCGAACACTATTCCACGACTCACGTCGAGCCCGGGGAATGACCCGGTTCTTTTCAGCCATCGCTTCCAGTCCCGTCTGTCCGGAGAGGGATGGATAAGATCGCACTCTGGGAGCTGATGCCGGGCAGACTCAAGCAGCGACGGGGTACAAACCGGAATGAGCCATTCACTGAAGAGCAGCCGGCTTTCCGTAGACTCGCCGAAATAGCCATTACCGAGCAGGATCGCACAATCGTAGGGCTCACGGCTGAAGTCAACGGTGTCGAAGTCCATCCAGACGCTGGCAATTTCAATTTTTGGCTTCGCGTGGTTCTCGCGAAAGGATTTAAGCACATTCAGCAGCCACCGCATCGTCAGGGTGCTGGGGGCTTTGAGGCGCAGAAGGTGGTTTTCGCTTCTGAATGCGCGACAGGCCCACTCAATATTCGAGAAACTTTCGCTGAGCTGTCCGGCCAGAATACGTCCGGCATCACTGACCTCCACTCTCGGCCCCTGGCGTTTAAAGAGCTCACAGTCGAACCACTGCTCGAGCGTCCGGACATGCCTGCTGACCGCGCCCGGCGTGATATTCAGTGCTTCAGCAGCTTTGCTGAAGGAGTTCAGCCGCGCGGCAACTTCAAAAGCGCGCAGCGCATACAGTCGTGGTAAAGACATACATTCCCTTTCTGTGAGGTTTAGCTATGCAGTTTTTGTATTATCGGCACTCGGTGACTTGTCGCTCAGGTCCTCAGACGGGAACGTCATCAGCAGCTCCCTGAGCAGGGACTCAAGCTGCGCGCGCTGCGCGTCAGACAAGTGGCTCAGCAGCGCATTTTGCGTTTGTGTATGGACGATCAGCGCCTGTTCGATGCGCTCCTGCCCGTGCGGTGTCAGGCTTACGAGGGTGCTGCGCTTGTCATCCGGATCGGCAATTCGCCTGATAAGCCCAAGCTGTTCGAGATGGCTGAGCCGGTTCGTCATCGCCCCTGAGGTTACCAACAGCGATTTATAGAGCTGCGTGGGGGAAAGGCAGTACGGCTCACCGGCGCGACGCAGCGTGGCGAGCACGTCAAACTCGCCCTCGCGAAAGCCAAACTGCGCCATCGCCTGCGCCCATTCTTTTCCCAGATGCTTCATCAGCCTGAGCATTCGGCCAAAAATTTTCATCGACGAGGCGTCCAGCTCCGGCATGGCGCGGCTCCACTGGCCGACAACGAAGTCTACGTGATCTTGCATTTTCACCCCTGATGGCGTGCGAATTTATCCTGTTGTGCGGTACATCTTACGCAAAAACATATTTTATCTTAACGTTAAGATAAATGCTCGTGCGATTTGCCCGGGCCATTCACAACCGAAAAGGACTCCATGTTGAAACGCACGTCGCCTTTACTCTTCGCCGTTATCGCTTTTATCGTCGGGCTGAACCTGCGCCCCATACTGGCTTCTGTCGGACCGCTGTTTTCCGTGCTGCAGCGCGAAGCGGGGCTGACCGCTACGCAATTCAGCCTGCTGACCACCCTGCCGGTCGCGATGATGGGGCTTGCCGCCCTGTGTGGCCCCTGGCTTTTAGCCCGAGTCGGCGCCGTACGAGGCATTATGCTCGGGCTCTTTATCCTGCTTGCGGCCTGTTTGCTGCGCGGTTTTAGCGCCTCACCGGAGAGTCTTATGGGCACCGCGTTACTGGGCGGGGCCAGCATAGGCACGATCCAGGCGTTAATGCCTGCCCTGATAAAAAAGGAATATACGCAAACGGCCAGCACGGTGATGTCGCTCTTCAGCACGGGCATTATGGCCGGAGCGGCAGTCGCCGCCGCCAGCGCAGAGCCGTTGTTCTCATGGCTCACGCTGAAGCCCGCGCTGGCAATGGCCGGGCTGTTAGCGCTGCTGGCGCTGATACTGTGGTTACCGCTGGTTAAGCATCCTCAGGAGGAAAAAACAGCACGCGAAACCGTTACGCTCTCGTCCTCCCGGACAGCGTTACTGCTGCTCTTTTTCGGCGTGGGAACGGGCGCCTACACGCTGGTATTGGCCTGGCTGCCCCCGCTCTATATTCAGGCGGGATGGTCCGCACGCAGCAGCGGCTACATGCTGGCCTGGCTGACGTTAACCGAGGTTGTCGCCGGGTTTGCCGTCTCCGCGCTGATCGGTAAATTCCCCGATCGTCGCGTGCCGCTGATCGCCGTATTGCTGTTGCTGCTGGCAGGATTACTGTGTCTGGTCTTTGCGCCGGGTACGACGCCGGTATTATCCACGTTGCTGCTTGGTACCGGGATCGGCGCCCTCTTCCCGCTGTCGCTCATCGTCACGTTCGATCATGCGCGAACGCCCGCACAGGCCGGGAAGTTGCTGTCTAAAGTTCAGGGAGGCGGATACACGATCGCCGCGCTTATGCCGTTAATTGCGGGGATCGTTCGCGACAGTTCGGTCTCGCTGACCAGCGCATGGCTGATCATGAGTGCGGGAGTCGTGCTGCTGATCGTTATCGCGCTAAATTTTAATCCCGTCGTGGACGTGCAGGCACGGTGAACGCGATACCAGTTTTGAGAGTCGTATTTCCGCCGTTCGTAAGATAAATTCAGGGTGAATTTCACCTCATTCAGGAGTGGATATGCCGCAGACGTTACCAGAAATTGATGTCTTGTTCGTCGCCGGGTTCGGGCCCATTTCGCGGGATACGGAGTCCAGCAGCGCGTTTTATGTTCAGACACTCGGCCTTCCGCTGAAGCCGATGGAGGGAAACACCGATTATCTGCTCACTGAGGAGGATCAGCTGGAAGGCGTGAAGCATTTCGCCGTCTGGCCGCTCGCACAGGCGGCTGCGTCCTGCTTTGGACAAGAACAGTGGCCAGTTGAGCACCCGATACCGCAGGGATGGGTTGAGTATGAGGTACAGGATCTGGACTCGGCTACCCGCGTTCTGAGCGAAAAAGGCTATCGGCTGCTGGTTGCTAACCGTTTGGAACCGTGGGGGCAAACCGTCACTCGCCTGCTCAGCCCGGAAGGCTTGCTTACCGGGCTGACGATTACGCCGTAGCTGCGGGGGTAAATGGGTTATTGGAAAGCAGCATTGTAGTGGGAAACGCCTGCTTTGAGCGAACAGTGGGCGTACCCTTATGCTATTTACACCAACGTTGTGAGTCTATTTCTGGGTACTTCAGCCGGCACTGCGGGCAAGCTCATCTATTTTTGTGCCAAAAACCCGATGATAGTTAACACTCTTGATAACCTGAGCACCGAAAGACTCATAAAACTTTTGCGCCAGTGGGTCTGCTGCCACAGATAACCAATCGAGTTGTAAACACCCCCGCTCTTGAGCCCGGCTGGCTATAAAACTCATCAGCTTTCTACCCACTCCAGCCCTCCTGAAAGGTGCTGAAACAAAAAGCTCTTTGATAAACATTTGCCCGCTGAAACGTGGTGAAGGGTACATCACTGAGACACATGAAAACGCAGCTATTACTCCTTCACAAACCACTTTGTGAACTTCAGTATGAGAGTCGACTGCAAGGACCTTATCCCTCAGATATGCGGTCATGTCACTCCTGGACAAGCAAACATCCTGGTTATAATAGTTTTCCATCTCGATAAAAATATCAACCAAATCAGGATATTCGTCTGGTTTGCAGATGGTGATGTTCACGCATATCTCCTTAAGCAAATAGTACCAATTTAAATTAACACAAAAGCAATAAAGCTATATCAATAAAGGTTACTACCGCAAATTGTTAAATAACGCAGTTGTTTCATAGTTCCTGAAGCAGTTTTGAGCTCGGAGCGGACACTCAGTATATAAGTGAAAAAATTGCTGATTTTGCATTCAGGCCCTGTTAAGTTGAATGACGATGAAAACACACTCAGTCCTAACCTATTCAATGATTATTATCACCTGTCTGACTCAGGTGGGATAACGTTCGCCATTTTCCCGCCGGTAAGGCGGGCCTTACCGGTAACAATCCAGTGAGGTAAAGAATGGACACAAATGCAGTAGCGACGCCTGAAAAACCTGTCTTGCACTTGTTATGTGGAAAAATTGCATCAGGAAAATCCACATTGTCAGCAAAATTAGGATCATCACCTGGGACTGTAATTGTCAGCGAGGATCGCTGGCTGGCTGCCCTCTTTACCAATGAAATGCAATCCATATCTGATTATGTGCAGTATTCATTAAGACTAAGAAATGCCATGAAGCCTCATCTGGTGTCACTACTCAAAGCTGGTTTATCAGTAGTTCTTGATTTCCCGGCAAACACACAAACAAATCGTGAATGGATGATGAGCATTATTAAAGAGTCAGGTGCCAGTAATCAGCTGCACTATCTGAAAGTTTCTGATGAAGTATGTAAATCCCGCTTGCGCGCCCGTAATGCAGAAGGCGTGCATGAATTTTCTGCCTCAGATCAACAATTTGACATCATAACGCGCTATTTCGAAGAGCCAACGGCTGATGAAGGGTTTGATATTATCGAATACTGCTAAATTTACCTTCCTGCACAAAAGCCGCCAGTTGGCGGCTTCATTATTTTCCATCTCATACGGTTATAAACGGTACTACAGCGAACTAAAAGTCCGCTCCTGGCACAAAGCGGACATCGGGTATTCCGGAAGTGCCCGACTCATGGTTAATTCCATTCACCAAAACTCTCACCTCCCCAAAGCCTCCACAATCGCCCTCTCCATTTTCTCTGGCGTGGTCATCGGTGCAAAACGCTTGAGTGGTTTACCGTCGCGGCCGATCAGAAACTTAGTAAAGTTCCACTTGATCCGCTCACCCAGCACGCCGGGCAATTCGTTTTTCAGATAACAAAACAGCGGGTGCGCTGCGCTACCGTTAACTTCAACCTTCTCAAACATCGGGAAGCTCACGCCGTAGTTGATGTAACAGGTTTTCGAGATTTCGTCGGCGCCGCCGGGTTCCTGTTTACCGAACTGGTTGCAGGGGAAGCCCAGCACCACTAATCCTCGATCGGCGTATTTCTTGTATAGTGCTTCAAGGCCAGCATATTGCGGCGTAAAGCCGCACTGGCTGGCGGTATTGACGACCAAAACCACCTTTCCCGCATAGTCGTCCATTGAGATAAGGCGGCCATCCAGGCGGGTGGCGGTAAGTTGATAAAAGCGAGTCATACTGAAATCCCTCAAGGCTGGCCGAAAAATTCACGGTGACCATCAACAGGGCCGCCGCCGTTTAGAAAGTTTACATTCAGGCAGGCTATTTGTGATACATTCCTGGCGCGCCAATGACCACCACACTCGCTATCAGGTATGCAGAACATAACAAAAAAAATTCGCTGGCTTCTGCTTACTCTCCCACTCCTCAGCGGTTGTGGCACGCTCTCACAGATGTCCTCCCCGGAAGGTACTCAGGAACTTCTCACCCATGATTCGCTGGATGGCGACGTTGACAGCGTGGTGCGTCACTATATGGCGCAAAAATCCGTTCCCGGGATGACGGTCGCGGTGATCCATAATCACGGCTCGCCGCAGTTTTACACCTGGGGCGTAACCGATGCGGTCAATCGCTATCCGGTCAGGCCCGACACCCTGTTTGCGCTCGGCTCGCTCAGCAAAGGGATCACGGCGGAAGTGGTGGCTTGTCTGGTCAATGAAGGGCAACTGAACTGGTACGATAACCTGGCGACATTGCTTCCGCCGGGGACGCCGCTTAGCGCGGATGCACAAAAAATCACCCTGCTCGAACTGGTAACCCACACCTCCGGCCTGCCGCGTCAGAATATGGATGTTCCGATGCTTGGAAAATTTATCGGCTATTTAAGCACGGGCGAAAATTTCTATAGCGAGCTGGACAGCGATAACGTGCTGCGTTACCTCGCCGACTGGCGGGCGCCAAAGAATAAAGTGCCGCAATATTCCAATACCGGCTACGCCCTGATCGGCTATATCCTGAAGCACAAAACCGGCGAAGATATCCAGAGTTTAGCCTCGCGCTATATTTTCCGTCCGCTGCAAATGGCTAACAGCAGCTTTATTCCCCAGCAGCTCAAAGGCTACCCGCAGCGTGCGCTCGGCCACGCGGGCGATCAGCCTAAATTCATCCCGCGCGGGCAGCTCACCCCGGACTGGCATTTTTCCAACAACATGGTGGCGGCAGCGAGCTTGTACAGCAACGCCGAAGATCTGGCGGCCTATGCCCGCTATCACGTCTCGACAACCCACAGTCCCCTGCTGGACAATGTCTTTGCCGAAGTGAGAAATACCGATATTCAACGTCCCGACGGGGTACAGGGTATTGCCTGGACCACCGACTTTATCGGTCTGGAAAAAATCACCTATCAGGTCGGCTATATCGGCGGTTACTCCAGCTTTATCGGCTATGACAAAGAAAAAGGCAATGCGGTGGTGGTGCTGCAAAATACCTTTAACTGGAGTAATTACATCGGCATCGCGCTGTTGATGGATATGGCGAAAAAAGACGGTCTGAGCCCTACACCGCCGACTTCGGCCTTAAGTTCTCATCAAACGCCAGTCGTTTCCGGTCAGGCTCAACTTCTCGCAGCGGCTCCACCTGGTGCATAGTTAGCTTGCAGCGCTCCACCAGCACCTGATACTCCCGCGTGCCCTGCTGCTTCCACGCCAGCTCCTGTTCGCTCAGCTCGCGAATCGCTTTGGCCGGGCTGCCGATGATCAAATGGTTGGCGGGCATCTCCGCTTTCGCCTTCACGAACGCCGCCGCGCCGACGATGCTGTTTTCACCGATGACCGCGCCGTCCATCACCACCGCGTTCATGCCCACCAGCGCATTACGGCGGATCACGCAGCCGTGGAGAATGGCGCTGTGGCCGATATGCCCGTCCTCTTCCACCACCGTGTCCTGCTCCGGGAAGCCGTGCATCACGCAGTTGTCCTGAATGTTGGCACCGTCTTTCACCACGATACGGCCAAAATCACCGCGCAGGCTGGCGTTAGGACCGACGTAAACGCCTTTGCCCAGAATCACGTCGCCAATCAGCACCGCCGTCGGGTGAACATAGCTCTCGTCCGGCACGACCGGCGTCAGACCGTCAATTTGATAAACTGGCATCTTCACTCCTTATGCGCTTGTAAGACCACCAAAGCGTTGATAGTAGAGCGTGCCGGGCACGGGCAGCTCGCCCACGGAGGTTTCGCCCTTCTCGCTGACAAACGCCAGCGCCCCCGGCGCGACACGCTGATAGATGTTAATGCAGAGCTGTCGGGCGCTTTGCCCCGCCCAGTGCGCGGGCAGCAACTCTTCCGGCAGCAGCGGATCTTTCAGCACCACGCGACGATAAAAGTGAATCAGCAGCAGCTGGATCTGGAAACAGCGTTCCGGCGTCAGCTCCTCCGGCGCGGCCTCTTTCAGCAGCGGCAGCAGCGGACGGAACGAGTTGATAAACGTCTCGTACATCGCGTTTTGCTCGGTTAGCTGCCAGCACTCCTCCACCCGCGAACGCAGCGCGGCGCGGGAGAGCGCCAGCGGCGAGTGGGCTTCAAAGAAAATCACGTTTTCCGCCACTCCGGCATCGTGAAGCAGAGACTGCACGTCCGCCAGATGCTGCGACGGCGAGGCCATCAGGCTCGGCGCCAGCGTGCCAAACCCCTGCCAGATCAGCTGTTTTTTGACGTCGGCAAGGGTGGTTTTATCCAGACCTTCGGAGAGCAGCAACAGCCATTTGCCGTCCCAGGCGGGCAGTTCCGCGCGGTAAATCTTATTCTCCGCGCGACGCGTCAGACGAAGCCCCTTATCGCTCAGGCGGTAAAAGCTGCGACGCCCGATGCGGGAAACGTCCAGCCAGCCCTCTTTGTTGAGGCGAAACAGCGCGGTACGCACGAAGCGCTCGCCAAACCCCATGCCTTCCAGCAGGGCGGCCAGGCTACCGAGCCAAATCTCACCGCCGCGATGGGAAAGCGCGTCACCGTATAACGAGGAGATAAGCGAGGTTCCGCTGACGGGAACGGAGCTGACCGCGTGCTGGATAAAGGCGTCGAGTTTATTCATGTGATTCATTCTGTTGTTATTTTTGTCCTGGATGAATCATAGCATAGGATTCTGGGATAGCCCCTCACCCTAACCCTCTCCCAAAGGGAGAGGGAACTTTTACACCCTCTCCTTTTGGGAGAGGGAACTGTTTACACCCTCTCCCTTTGGGAGAGGGCCGGGGTGAGGGAAACTCAACCGTTGGCCGCAGCTTTACGCAAGTCAAACACCCGGCAGGCTTTGCCCTCCGAGCGCGGGATGCTGCCGCAGTTAACAATCATTACGTCGGTGGAAATCCCCACCATCGACTTAATGCGGTGGCGCAGCTGGTGGCACACCTGGCAGCGCTGCTCGTGGGTCAGGGTTAAGCTGCTCTCTTTCAGCTCCACCTTCACGGAAAGTGAATCAAGATGCCCGCGACGGTTCACCTCCAGCTGATAGTGCGGAGAAAGGTGTTCGAACTTGACGATCTCCTCTTCCAGCTGCGACGGGAAGACGTTGACGCCGCGGATGATCAGCATATCGTCACTGCGCCCGCTGATGCGGTCCATACGACGCATGCTGCGCGCGGTGGCCGGGAGCAGGCGCGTCAGGTCGCGGGTGCGGTAGCGGATCACTGGCAGCGCCTCTTTGGTCAGCGTGGTGAACAGCAGTTCGCCCTGCTGCCCGTCATCCAGCGGCGTGCCGTCGTTCGGGTTGACGATCTCCGGGTAGAAGTGATCTTCCCAGATGGTCGGGCCGTCGACGGTTTCGATACACTCCATCGCCACGCCCGGCCCCATCACCTCGGAGAGGCCATAAATGTCCAGCGCCGTAATGCCCAGGCGTTTTTCGATTTCGCGACGCATGGCCTGCGTCCACGGCTCGGCGCCGAAGACGCCCACGCGCAGGGAACAGCCGCTGGCATCGCCGCCCATCTGGCGCTCCAGTTCCTCAATCAGGTTGAGGCAGTAGGACGGCGTCACCATGATCATGTCCGGCTGGAAATCACGGATCAGCTGCGCCTGTTTCTCCGTCTGGCCGCCGGACATCGGGATCACCGTCGCGCCTAAACGCTCGGCGCCGTAGTGCGCCCCCAGCCCCCCGGTAAACAGGCCGTAGCCATACGCCACGTGAATTTTGTCCTTCGCGCTGCCGCCCGCGGCGCGCAGGGAGCGGGCCACCAGATTGGCCCAGTTGTCGATGTCGCCCTGCGTATAGCCGACAACGGTCGGTTTGCCGGTGGTGCCGGATGAGGCGTGAATACGCACCACCTGCTCCATCGGCACGGCAAAGGTATCGAACGGATAGTTATCCCGCAGGTCCTGCTTGGTGGTGCACGGGAATTTGCGGATATCCGCCAGCTCGTTGAAATCGTCAGGGTGAACGCCCGCCGCGTCAAACTTGCGTTTGTACATCGGCACGTTGTTGTAGGCGTGATGCAGCGTCCATTTCAGACGCTCGGTCTGCAGCGCCTGTAGCTCGTCAAGGGAGGCCGTTTCAATCGGATCAAGCTTTGTTGTATTTGTCATTGTAGGGTACTCACATTGTTTTTATGCTCAAACACGCTCAAGGATCATGGCAATGCCCTGACCCACACCGATGCACATCGTACACAGCGCGTAGCGCCCGCCGCGTCGGTGCAGTTCGTTGCTCGCGGCCAGCGCCAGTCTGGCACCGCTCATGCCCAGCGGGTGGCCCAGCGCAATCGCGCCACCGTTCGGGTTAACGTGCGCGGCATCATCCGGCAGGCCCAGCTGACGCAGCACGCCCAGCGCCTGCGAGGCGAAAGCTTCGTTAAGCTCGACAACGTCCATATCGTTAATGCTGAGTCCGGCGCGCTCGAGCACCTTGCGGGTCGCCGGGACCGGGCCGAGCCCCATCAGACGTGGCTCCACGCCCGCCGTCGCCATCGCCACGATCCGCGTGCGCGGGACCAATCCCTGCGCCAGCGCCATCTTCTCGCTGGCGACGATCAGCGCCGCTGCGCCGTCGTTGACGCCGGAGGCATTCCCCGCCGTGACCACCCCGTTCTTACGAAACGGCGTTTTTAGCCCGGCGAGCTGTTCGAGCGTGGTGTCCGCGCGCGGATGTTCATCCACGCTGAACTCAGTGACCGTCCCTTTTTTTCCCGGCACCGGTACCGACACAATCTCCTGCGCCAGAATGCCGTTCTGCTGAGCCTGCGCGGTACGCTGCTGGCTGCGCAGCGCGAACGCGTCCTGATCGGCACGGCTGATATTTAACAATTCAGCTACATTCTCTGCCGTTTCCGGCATACTGTCAGTTCCGAATTGCTGATGCATGAGCGGATTCACAAATCGCCAGCCGATGGTGGTATCAAAGATTTCCGCCTGACGCTGAAACGCGGCGGTGGCTTTGCCCATCACAAACGGCGCGCGCGACATCGACTCCACGCCGCCCGCAATCAGCAGCTCGCCATCGCCCGCCTTAATGGCGCGGGCAGCAAACCCAATCGCGTCCAGACCCGACCCGCACAGGCGGTTAATGGTGGTTCCGGACACCGTCTGCGGCAGCCCGGCCAGCAGGGACGACATGCGCGCCACGTTGCGGTTATCTTCCCCCGCCTGGTTGGCGCAGCCGAAAATCACGTCGTCAATCCGCTCGAGATCGAGCTGGGGATAGCGGGCCAGCAGCGCGCGCAGCGGCACGGCACCGAGATCGTCGGTCCGGACTGCGGCAAGCGCGCCGCCGTAGCGACCCACCGGGGTTCGAACGCCATCACAAATAAATGCGTCACGCATCAGGCCTCTCCTGTCACGCTGCCGCCGATGCGGTGAGATTTCCCGCGAAAAAGGGCGACGGTTTTCTGTTGTTGGTTCTGGATTTCAATGTCGTACACGCCGGTCAGCTTGCCCTGATGCATCACCCGCGCGATGGCGGTGAGCGTGTCCCCGGCAAAGCCCGGACGCAGAAAATCAATCGAGCAGCCTGAGGCTACCGCCGCCAGCCCCTGGCTGTTGCAGGCGTAGGCAAAGGCGGTGTCTGCCAGCGAAAAAAGCTGTCCGCCGTGGCAGGTTTGGTGGCCGTTAAGCATCTGCGGGGTGATGGTCATGGTCACCACCGCGTAGCCCTCGTCCATGTCGACAATGTCCATCCCCATCGCCTGCGCGCAGGCGTCCCGTTCGTACATCGCGCGGGCGTTATGCCAGGCGTTATGACTCATAGCTACTCTCCAGAAGCGCGCGCTGGCGCAGCAGTGAACAGGGGCGATAGCGCTCTTCGCCGTAATGACGCTGCAGGTTCTCCAGCAGCGTCAGCAGGCGCTGCCAGCCCAGACGCTCGCCCCAGGCGATCGGCCCGCTCGGGTAGTTCACGCCCAGGCGCATAGCGGTATCGATGTCCTTCTCGCTGGCGACCCCTTTTTGCAGGGCATCCAGCGCTTCGTTGGCAATCATCGCCAGCGTGCGCCAGACCAGCAGGCCGGGATAATCGGCAATTTGCACCACCCGGTTACCCTGCTGCTGCAGGTAGCGGATGGCCTTTTGCGTCGCGGTGTGCGGGTTGCTGGCGGCCGACGCAATCACCGCCACGTCGCGCTCAATGCGGTCCACCACCACCACCGGGCCGTTGAGCCGCAGCGCCAGCGCCTGAGCGGTTTCGCCCTGCGTTTCGATCAGGTACACATCATCAATTTCGGTGACACCGTCACGTCTTCTTTCCACGCGCATCGGGCTGTAGTTGTCGTTCACGGCTGGCACCCACTGCACGGCGGGTTTGTCACCCTGCCAGTCGTAGACGCCCTTCCCGCTCTTTTTGCCCAGCCTTCCTGCCAGCACCAGCTCCTGCTGCACCAGCGAAGGCAGAAAACGACGCTCCTGCCAGAAGGCGTTAAATACCGAGCAGGTCACCGCGAAATTCACGTCCTGACCAATCATGTCGGTCAGCTCCAGCGGCCCCATCGGGAAACCGCCGCCGTCGCGCAGGGCGGCATCAATCACCTCCGGCGGCGCGACCTGCTCTTCCAGCGCGCGCCAGGCTTCGGAATAAAACGGACGCGCGACGCGGTTGACGATGAACCCCGGCGTTGACTGGCAGCGAACGGGCTGTTTGCCCCAGTTCAGCGCCAGCTCGCACAGCGCGTCGGCCACTTCCGGAGAGGTCGCCAGCCCGCTGACCACCTCCACCAGCTTCATCACCGGCGCCGGGTTGAAGAAGTGCAGCCCTGCGACGCGCTCCGGGTGGTGGACGTCCGCAGCAATCGCCGTAACGGAGATGGAAGAGGTATTGCTGGTCAGCACCGTTTGCGGCGGGCAGATCTCAGCCAACTGAGCAAACAGCGCCTTTTTCACCTCCAGACGCTCGGAGGCCGCTTCTATGACCAGATCGGCCGCGGCGAGCGCCTCGATATCGGTGACCGGAAGCAGCCGGGCGAGGATCTGGCTCCCGGCATCGGCGGAGAGTTTTCCGCGCGTCACCCGGGAGGCCAGACGCTGGCGGATCCCGTCTATGGCCCGCGATATCGCATCGCTGGAGATGTCGTAGATCAACACCTGATGGCCATGGCTGGCGGCGACTTCGGCAATCCCTGCGCCCATCGTGCCGCTGCCAATCACGGCGACAGTCCGTATGTTCAGCATGTTATTTCCCCGTAAAGTTCGGCGCGCGCTTCGCCAGGAAGGCGCTGACGCCCTCGCGGTAGTCGTCGCTGCGCCCGGCCAGGCGCTGGTAGTCGCGCTCCAGATCGAGCTGGGCGTCCAGGGTGTTGGTTTCCGCGGCGTTGATCGCCTGCTTGATCAGCCCCAGCCCGAAGGTCGGTTGAGACGCAAAGTGCAGCGCCATCTGCTGCGCGGTAGTGGAGAGCTGTTCGTCATCCACCACCTGCCAGATCATTCCCCACGCCTGCGCCTGTTCGGCGCTGAGCTTGTCGCCGAGCAGCGCCAGCCCCATAGCGCGGGCGCGTCCGGCCACGCGCGGCAGCAGCCAGGTGCCGCCGCAGTCCGGCACCAGGCCGAGCTTGCTGAAGGCCATCACGAAGTTGGCGGAACGCGCGGCGATCACCATATCGCACCCCAGCGCCAGCGTCGCACCCGCCCCCGCTGCTACGCCGTTAACCGCGCAAATCACCGGTTTCGGCAGCTTTGCCAGGCGGCGCACCAGCGGGTTATAGAAGGTTTCAACGGACATCCCCAAATCCGGCGCCGGGCCGTTGGGGTCGACGTTGCGGTCGTTCAGATCCTGACCCGCGCAAAAGCCGCGTCCCGCCCCGGTGATCAGCAGGCAGCGAACGGTGTCATCACGCTCGGCCTGTTTCAGGCACTCGGCAAGCTGCTGGTGCATCACGTCGTTAAAGCTGTTCAGACGCTCCGGACGGTTCAGCGTAATGGTCATTACGCCCTGCTCAACATGACTGAGAATAAATTCCACAATTAGCGTCCTTTAAAGTCGGGGGTGCGTTTTTGTAAGAAGGCATCGATGCCCTCCCGGCGATCCTCGGTGGCAGAAAGCAGCGTAAACAGCTGACGCTCCTGGGCCAGACCGGCCTGGAGCGGCACCTCCTGAGACTGGCGCAGCGCCTGTTTCGCCGCCTGCAGCGCCAGCGGAGAGTGGCGCGCCATCAGCGCCGCCTGCTTCAGGGCATACTCCAGCGTCAGCGCTGGCGGGAAAACGTCGCTCACCAGCCCGGCGCTCAGCGCCTGCTGCGCGGAAATACTCTCGCCGGTCAGCACCATTTTGCTGGCAAGGGATTTACCGACGCTGCGGATAAGACGCTGGGTGCCACCTGCGCCGGGCATAATGCCCAGCGTAATTTCCGGCAGGCCAAAGCGGGCGTTATCGCCAGCAATGACTACGTCGCACAGCAGCGCCAGCTCGCAGCCTGCGCCCAGCGCGAAGCCGTTCACGGCGGCAATCAGCGGTTTAGGAAAAGCGTTGATGCGCGCCCACAGCTGCGGGCGGATATCGTTCAGCGTGGCGGGCAGGTCTTTCTCCGCCATTTCGTTGAGATCGGCCCCGGCGGCAAAGCAGCGCTCGCTGCCGTAAATCACGCAGACGGCGATGTCGGCATCTGCTGCGGCGTCCTCAAGCTGCTCGGCAATCTGGGTTAACAGCGCGTTATTGAGGGCGTTGCGCGCCGCCGGACGGTTTAGCGTCAGCTGCTGCACGCGGCCATGACGGGTAACAATCAGTTCGCTCATGCCATCCCCTTCGCGTCGAAGTCGACAATCACGTCGGCGGTTAACGGCAGCGACTGGCAGCTCAGCACGTATCCGGCGGCCAGCTCGTCCGGCTCCAGGCTGTAATTGGTCGCCATGTCCACCTTCCCACGCAGCACTTTGCATTTACAGGTGGCGCACACGCCGCCCTTGCAGGCATACGGGAGATCCGCCCCCTGACGCAGGGCGGCATCCAGGATGCTTTCGTCGTCCGCCGTCAGGGTGATTTCGCGATCGCGCCCGTCCTGGCGCACGGTCACTTTCTGTCCTTCCGCCTGGACGTGCACCGCGCGTTTAGCGGTGGTCCCCGGGGTGTTAAAGCGCTCAAGGTGAATGGATTTGTCCGGCATCCCCAGCGCTTTCAGCGTCGCTTCGGCGTCGTCCATCATCGCCGACGGGCCGCAGATAAACGCCTCGTCGTACTGGCGGAAGTTAATCAGGGTTTTCGCCAGCGCCTGCAGCTTTTCCCCGTCGATGCGGCCATAAAGCAGATCGCTGTCCAGCCGCTCCTGGCTGAAGATGGAGACCAGCTGCAGCCGCTGCGTGTACTTGTCCTTCAGGTCCGCCAGCGCCTGGCGGAACATCATGCTCTGGCTGCTGCGGTTGCCGTAGATCAGGGTGAAGTGGCTGTTGGGTTCGGTCGCAAGCGTCGCGGAGATAATCGCCAGCATCGGGGTGATCCCGGAGCCTGCCGCAATTGCCAGGTAGTGGCCTTCGCGTTCAGCCCGCGGCTGGTAGCCAAACTGCCCCTGAGGCACCATCACCTCCAGCGCCATACCCGCTTTGATCTCATCACGGGCATAGCGGGAAAAGCGCCCGCCGTCGATGGCTTTGACCGCCACGCTGATTTCGCCCGGGGCGGTACTCCGGCAGATGGAGTAGCAGCGGCGCAGCTCGTCCCCGCCAAGCTTCGTTTTTAACGTCAGGTGCTGGCCTGGGCGGAAGCGGTAGGCGTCCTGCAGCGCCTGCGGCACCGCGAACGTGATGGTCACCGCGTCGCGGGTTTCGGGTTCCACTTTTGCCACTGTTAATGAATGAAACGTTGTCATGGCAGCCTCAAATACATTTGAAATAGTCGAAGGGCTCGCGGCAGGTGTTGCAGCGGTAGAGCGCTTTGCAGGCCGTCGAACCAAATTCACTGATAAGCGCGGTCTCGGTGCTGGCGCAGCGCGGGCAGCTCACCTCCACAGGCGCGTGCGCGTGGCAGCTATGCCCCACGGGCGGGCTGATGCCGTAGGACCGCAGGCGCTCGCGCGCGTCGGCGGTCATCCAGTCGGTGGTCCAGGCGGGTTCAAGCTGGAGCACAATGTGTACCGGGGTAAAGCCGTTCGCGGTCATCGCGTCGCGGATCGCCCCCAGCAGGTGCTCCGTTGCCGGGCAGCCCGAGTAGGTTGGCGTGAAGCCAATGACCCAGCCTTCCCCCTGCGCCTTCACGCTGCGCACCATGCCTAAATCGGTGATGGTTAATACCGGCACTTCCGGATCGGGGATCTGGCTTAACAGCGACCAGATCTGCGGGATTTGCGCGGGCGCGATGTCGACGAGGCGTTGCATAGCGTTCTCCTTTACCACTGCTGACCGGGATACGCGCGCTGGAGGTACTGCATTTCCGCCAGCATCGGGCCCAGATGTTCGGTATGCAGCCCCCTCTTGCCCCCGGTGCGGTACGCCACCTCTGCGGGAACCTGCAGGCAGGCTTCATTGAGACCGGCAAAGACTTCGCTTTCCCACGGCTGGCGCAGGACGCGCGGGTCAACCGCCACGCCGGCGTCAATCAGGGCCAGCTCGACGTCATCGGCTTCAAACAGCTCCGCCGTAAAACGCCACAGATTGTCGATGGCCTGCTGCATTTTTTGCGCGGACGTTTCGGTCCCGTCGCCCAGACGCACCAGCCAGCCGCGGCTGAAGCGCAGGTGGTAGCGCGCCTCTTTAATCGCTTTGGCGGCGATGGCCGCAAGCTGGCCGTCGCTGCTTTGAGTCAGCCGTTCGTACAGCGCCACGTTCCAGGCATCCATCAGGTACTGTCGGGCAATGGTGTCGGCGAAGCTGCCGTTCGGCTGCTCCACCAGCAGGACGTTGCGGAACTGGCGCTCGTCGCGGCCAAACGCCAGCGTGTCTTCATCGCCCTGGCCTTCCCGCTCCGCGGCATAGGTCAGGAAATTGCGCGCCTGGCCCAGCAGGTCGAGACCGATATTGGCGAGCGCGAGGTCAATTTCCAGCTCCGGCGCGTGGCCGCACCAGGCGCCGAGACGCTGGGAGAGCACCAGACCGTTATCGCCCAGACGCAGGGCATAGGCAGTCACTGAATTCATTCTTTGCCTCACATATGCTCGATGCCGTCGGGGATGGTGTAGAACGTCGGATGGCGGTAAACCTTGCTTTCCGCCGGGTCGAAGAACTCACCGCTCTCTTCCGGCTGGGAGGCGACAATCTCGCTCGCCTTAACCACCCAGACAGAACACCCTTCGCTGCGACGGGTGTAGGCATCACGCGCATTTTCCAGCGCCATGCGATCGTCGGCGGCATGCAGACTGCCCACGTGACGGTGGGATAACCCTTGTTTGCTACGTACGAACACTTCGTACAGCGGCCAGTAGACGTTGCTCATCGTGATTCCTCTTAAGCCACTTTGCGGGCGTGTTGTTTTTCCGCGTGCGCCAGTGCGGCTTCGCGCACCCACGCCCCCTCTTCCCAGGCTTTACGTTTGGCGGCCAGGCGCTCGTGGTTGCAGATGCCGCGCCCGCTAATGACCTCGTCAAACTCCTGCCAGTCGATCTCGCCGAAGCGGTAATGACCGCTCTCTTCATCCAGACGCAGGTCAGGATCCGGCACCGTCATGCCCAGCATCTCCACCTGCGGCACCGTGTTGTCGACAAAGCGCTGGCGAAGTTCGTCATTGCCGAAGCGTTTGATTTTCCACGCCAGGCTGCGGGCGCTGTTCGGCGAGTTGTCGTCGTTTGGCCCGAACATCATCAGCGCTGGCCACCAGAAGCGGTTGATGGCGTCCTGCAGCATCTGACGCTGGGCCTCGCTGCCCTGCGCCAGCGCCATGCAGGCCTCAAAGCCCTGGCGCTGGTGGAAGCTCTCTTCTTTACAGATTTTCACCATCGCGCGGGCATACGGACCGTAAGAGGTCCGGCACAGCGCCACCTGGTTGACGATAGCGGCGCCGTCCACCAGCCAGCCGATCACACCGATATCGGCCCAGCTCAGGGTCGGATAGTTGAAGATGGAGGAGTATTTCATCCTGCCGTCGAGCATTTTCTGGTAGATGTCTTCCCGCGCGCAGCCCAGCGTTTCCGCCGCGCTGTAGAGGTAGAGCCCGTGCCCGGCTTCGTCCTGCACTTTCGCCAGCAGGATCGCTTTTCGGCGCAGCGTCGGCGCGCGGGCGATCCAGTTCCCTTCCGGCAGCATGCCGACAATTTCGGAGTGCGCATGCTGACCAATCTGGCGGATCAACGTCTTACGGTAGGCGTCAGGCATCCAGTCCTGAGGCTCAATCGCCGTCTCCTGCGCTATGCGCTGCTCAAACCGTTGTTCTTGCGTCACGTCATCACCTTTATGATTCGTTAGTTTGCAAATTAAGGCGTAAAGTTGAATCACTTTGTTTTTTAAAAGTTACACACAGGTTAAATATAACCCCAAGAATTGTTTCCTGGTTTTGTGATGCTGCTCGCAAGGCTTTTGCATCAGGCCTTTCATAAAGCGTCTTCAGGCGATGCGATTCATCCAGCCAGATCACAACGTTAACAATTCATTAAAAACTCAGCTTGATTTTTATGATTCACGATCAAACTATTAATGAGTAAATCACGTAACATTTGGAGATAAGCGATGCAGCAGTTAGCCAGCTTCTTATCCGGTACCTGGCAGTCTGGCCGGGGCCGCGAGCGCACTATTCATCACGCCATCAGTGGCGAAGCCCTGTGGAGCGTGACCAGCGAAGGGCTGGACATGGCGGCCGCCCGTCGCTATGCGATTGAGCACGGCGGGGAAGCGCTTCACGAGATGACCTTTATCGAACGTGCTGCCATGCTGAAGGCGGTGGCAAAGCACCTGCTTAGCGAGAAAGAGACGTTTTATGCCCTGTCGGCCCAGACAGGGGCGACGAAGGCGGACAGCTGGGTGGATATTGAAGGCGGCATCGGCACCCTCTTCACTTACGCCAGCCTGGGCAGCCGCGAGCTGCCGGATGACACCCTGTGGCCGGAAGACGAGTTAATCCCCCTGTCGAAAGAAGGCGGCTTTGCGGCGCGCCACGTTCTCACCTCCAAATCCGGCGTGGCGGTGCACATCAACGCCTTTAACTTCCCCTGCTGGGGAATGCTGGAAAAGCTGGCGCCGACCTGGCTTGCCGGCATGCCCGCCATCATCAAACCCGCTACCGCGACCGCGCAGGTGACGCAGGCGATGGTGAAATCCATCGTCGACAGCGGGCTGGTGCCGGACGGCGCCATCAGCCTGATCTGCGGCGGCGCGGGGGATCTGCTCGACCAGCTCGACAGCCAGGATGTCGTGACCTTTACCGGCTCCGCCAGCACCGGGCAAAGCCTGCGCGTGCACCCGAATATCGTGGCGAATTCGATTCCGTTCACCATGGAGGCCGACTCCCTGAACTGCTGCGTGCTGGGGGAAGACGTTACGCCAGACCAGCCGGAGTTTGCCCTGTTCATCCGGGAAGTGGTCCGCGAGATGACCGCCAAAGCCGGGCAAAAATGTACGGCCATTCGCCGGATTATCGTCCCGCAAAACCAGATTGACGCGGTGAGCCAGGCGCTGATTGCCCGCCTGGAAAAAGTGGTGGTGGGCGACCCGGCGCAGGAAGGGGTGAAGATGGGTGCGCTGGTCAACGCCGAACAGCGCGCGGACGTGCAGGAGAAAGTGGAGCAACTGATCGCCGCTGGCTGCCAGATCCGTCTGGGCGGCAAAGCAGATTTGCAGGCCGCGGGGGCGTTCTTCCCGCCGACCCTGCTGTTCTGCCCGCAGCCGGATGAAACCCCGGCGGTGCACTCCACCGAAGCCTTCGGCCCGGTTGCGACGCTGCTGCCGTATCGCAACGCGCGCCACGCGATGCAGCTTGCCCGCGCGGGCGGCGGCAGCCTGGCCGGTACGCTGGTCACCGCCGATTCGGCAATTGCCCGCCAGTTTATTGCCGGCGCGGCGCGCGCCCACGGGCGTATTCAGATCCTAAACGAGGAATCATCAAAAGAGTCTACCGGCCACGGCTCCCCGTTGCCTCAGCTGGTGCACGGGGGCCCGGGTCGCGCGGGCGGCGGCGAAGAGCTGGGCGGCCTGCGCGCGGTGAAGCACTACCTGCAGCGCACCGCGATTCAGGGCAGCCCGACGATGCTGGCCGCCATTGGCAAACAGTGGGTGCGTGGCGCAGCGGTGCAGGAAGACCGCGTGCATCCGTTCCGCAAATACTTTGAGGAGCTACAGCCGGGCGACAGCCTGCTGACGCCGCGCCGCACCCTCACGGAAGCGGACATCGTGAACTTTGCCTGCCTGAGCGGCGACCACTTCTACGCCCATATGGATAAGATCGGTGCGGCGGAGTCGATCTTCGGCGAGCGCGTGGTGCACGGCTACTTCCTGATCTCCGCCGCGGCGGGACTGTTTGTTGATGCGGGCGTCGGGCCGGTTATTGCCAACTACGGCATGGAAAACCTGCGTTTTATCGAGCCGGTTAAGCCGGGCGATACCATTCAGGTGCGCCTGACCTGCAAGCGTAAAACGCTGAAGAAACAGCGTACCGCCGAGGAAAAACCGACCGGCGTGGTGGAGTGGGCGGTTGAGATTTTCAACCAGCACCAGCAGGCCGTGGCGCTCTACTCCATTCTGACGCTGGTGGCGCGCCAGCAGGGCGATTTCAGCTAACGTCCCTTTCCCTTTACCACAATGGCTGGTGGCTCCCGGTAATTTGACGCTGCTTACAGATTCACTGGGGGCCTTCAGCAAGGCCCTCAACATAAAGTGAACGGAATGACCTCCACAGCCGTATGTTCCCCCTCACCCCAGCCCTCTCCCTCAAGGGAGAGGGGGCCGTCTGTGCTGACATCATTTGTGGGGTTACCTCAGCCTCAATGAGGAGAGGAAATGGTCTGGCATGTGATTTATCCCCGCTCTTTTTTTAACCTGGCAAGGCTGACAAATAATCTGGCAGATGCAGGCAAACGCTTTTCTCAGGCGCCTGTCAGGATAAGGCTGTCACAACACAATATCCCCTAAATAATTCGAGTTGCAGGAAGGCGGCAAGGGAACGAATCCCCGGGAGCGTACATAAGTACGTGACTGGGGTGAGTGAGTGCAGCCAACGCACCTGCAACTTGAAGTATGACGGGTATAAACACAACAAGATGAGGTCTACGATGGGAAGCAATTCTTCTTTTTCTGCCCGTAGAACGGCGCTGGCTATGGCCGTTGCGCTGTGTTGCGCCTGGCAATCCCCTGTTTTCGCCCACGGCAGTGAGGCGCATATGGTCCCGATGGACAAAACGCTGCAGGACTTTGGCGCGGACGTTCAGTGGGATGATTACGCACAGATGTTCACCGTTGCGAAAGACGGTGCCTTTGTGAAGGTCA
Organism: Enterobacter sp. 302C9; assembly: GCF_034106085.1. NCBI lineage: Bacteria > Pseudomonadati > Pseudomonadota > Gammaproteobacteria > Enterobacterales > Enterobacteriaceae > Enterobacter > Enterobacter sp. 302C9. Next base: position 107,340 of record NZ_JAWNBW010000007.1, on the reverse strand, counting down.
AACCGGGCGCAAAAACCGCCATCGTCAACGGTAAAACCCTCAGGCTTGAGGTGCCGGTGGTGATGAAAGGCAAGAAAGCCTTTATTTCCGAAACCTTCATCAACGACGTTTTCCAGTCCGGCCTTGACCAGACCTTCCAGGTAGAAAAACGCCCTCACCCGTTAAACGCGCTAACGGCGGACGAAATTAAGCAGGCCGTTGAGATTGTGAAAGCCTCGGCGGACTTTAAGCCGAATACCCGCTTTACCCAGATCGCCCTGGCTGAGCCCGAGAAAGCCAAAGTGTGGGACTTTGTGCTCAACGGTACGGCAGTGGATGCCCCTCGTAAGGCGAAGATCGTCATGCTCGACGGCAAGCACGTTATCGAAAGCGTGGTGGACCTGAAGGATAAAAAAATTCTGCGCTGGGAACCGGTAAAAGACGCGCACGGCATGGTGCTGCTGGATGATTTCACCGCGGTTCAGCAGATCATCAACGAAAGTACCGAGTTCGCCGAGGTGCTTAAAAAACACGGCATCACCGACCCGAAAAAAGTGATTACCACGCCGCTGACCGTCGGCTATTTCGACGGTAAAGACGGCCTGAAGCAGGAAGATCGCCTGCTGAAGGTAGTGAGCTATCTGGACGTGGGCGACGGCAACTACTGGGCGCACCCGATTGAAAACCTGGTGGCCGTGGTCGATCTTGAGCAGAAAAAGATCCAGAAGATTGAAGAAGGCGCCGTTGTTCCGGTTCCCATGACCCCGCGTCCCTATGATGGCCGCGACCGCATGGAGACGCCGAAAAAACCGCTCAACATCACTGAGCCGGAAGGCAAGAACTACACCATCACCGGGGATATGGTGCACTGGCAGAACTGGGATTTCCACCTGAGCCTGGATTCCCGCGTCGGCCCAATAATTTCAACCGTCACCTATAACGACAACGGCAAAAAACGCCAGGTGATGTATCAGGGGTCGCTCGGCGGCATGATCGTCCCTTATGGCGATCCGGACGTGGGCTGGTACTTTAAAGCCTATCTCGACTCCGGCGACTACGGTATGGGCACCCTGACCTCACCGCTGGTGCGCGGTAAAGACGTGCCGTCCAACGCCGTGATGCTCAATGAAACTATCCCGGATTACACCGGCGCGCCGATGGAGATCCCGCGCGCGATCGCCATTTTCGAACGCTACGCGGGGCCAGAATACAAACATCAGGAGATGGGCCAGCCGAACGTCAGCACCGAGCGTCGCGAGCTGGTGGTGCGCTGGGTGAGTACCGTGGGCAACTACGATTACATCTTCGACTGGGTGTTCCATGAAAATGGCACCATCGGCATTGATGCTGGCGCGACGGGTATCGAAGCGGTGAAAGGCGTTCAGGCGAAAACCATGCACGACGCCACCGCCAAAGACGACACCAAATACGGCACGCTGATCGACCATAACATCGTGGGCACCACGCACCAGCACATCTACAACTTCCGTCTCGATATGGACGTGGACGGCATCAACAACAAGCTGGTGGCGATGGATCCAGAAGTGAAGCCGAATACCGCCGGGGGCCCGCGCACCAGCACCATGCAGATCAATCAGTATGATATTGATACCGAGCAGCAGGCGGCGCAGAAATTCGACCCGGGCACCATTCGGCTGCTGAGCAACACCAGTAAAGAGAACCGCATGGGCAACCCGGTCTCGTACCAGATTATCCCTTACGCGGGCGGTACGCACCCGGTGGCGACCGGCGCGAAATTTGCCCCGGACGAGTGGATTTATCATCGCCTGAGCTTTATGGACAAACAGCTGTGGGTTACCCGTTACCATCCGGATGAACTCTACCCTGAAGGGAAATTCCCGAACCGCTCCATTCACGACACGGGCCTGGGACAGTACAGCAAGGATAACGAGTCGCTCAACGATCGGGATGACGTGGTCTGGATGACCACCGGCACCACCCACGTCGCCCGCGCGGAAGAGTGGCCGATTATGCCGACGGAATGGGTGCATACTCTGCTTAAACCGTGGAACTTCTTCGACGAGACGCCAACGCTCGGGAAAAAGAAAGACGAACTGAAATAAATAACGCACCGGGCGCAATGCCCGGTTTTTTTTGCCTCTGCATTTGAGGATCGTCCTGGCTTGCTTATAGTTACTGATATCTCACCTGCATGATTTATCCCCCGGACGGGAAAGGGCTTTATGGAAAAAAGAAAAAAACCGACACTTGAACGGGCAACCTGGCCAACGCGCCATGCTATGGTCATGCACGGGCTGGCGATGAACCTGCCGTGGCTGGCCTTCGTGAATATCAGCTTCGCGGTGATGATTCTGCTGCGACACGTTTTGCTTAATACCAGCGATCCCCTTTATCCCCATTCGCCGCAGCTGACGAGAATAGTTGATGCCTCCATGCTCGGCATTATCATCCTCTCCGCCGCGCTGATCCTGATGGCCTGGCGGCGCATCGCCGGCATCAGCGTGGTATTGTTTATCTGCAGCGCCATCTGGTCGGTCTCCTGCTTCTGGTTTATCACCCAGCTGCTGCTCCCGCACGTCTGGCCGCTGTGCGTCATTTTATTACTCGCCGGCTTAACGGCGCTCTATTTTTATCCTGAAGGGCTACTCGCCTTTGTGCTCCCGCTCTGGATCACCCTGCCGGTAGCAAGCTGGATACGGAACGATGGCCTCAACCTTCACTTCATTGTTATCTGGAGCGTCTTTACGCTGATCCTGATTTGCGGACGTTTCATCCTGCTGAGCTGGTTTGACGAGGCCTGGCGACGTAACCAGCAAAATCAGCTATTGATCTCCAGGCTGGATGCGCTGGCGCATCAGGATCCATTAACCAAAACCGCCAATCGCCGGAAAATGGAAGTGGTGCTGGAGAACGCGGTTGAGCAGAAAAAAACCTTCTCGGTGATTATGCTGGATATCGACTATTTCAAACGCTACAACGACACCTACGGGCACCAGGCGGGTGACGACTGCCTGACCCGCGTGGCGCGGGTGCTAAAGCAGTCGGTGCGCACGCCTGACGATGTGGTGTCACGCTACGGCGGCGAGGAGTTCGTGGTGATCCTGTTTAACTGTCCGGAAAACATCGCGGAAAAGGTGGCCTTACGCATTCAGGACGGCCTGCGTACAGAAGCTATACCGCACAGTGCGTCAACCGTTAGCGATCGTGTCACCGTGAGCATGGGGATTGCGAGCATGGCGGAGGGGTTAGCAGGCACCGAGATCATCGCCCGCGCCGATGCGGCGCTGTATCGGGCGAAAGAGGCCGGGCGGGATCGGTGGTCGCTGTAAACATGTCGGGTGGCGGCTACGCCTTACCCGACCTACAAAATTCGCCCGGTGCAGCCTGATGCCCTCACCCTGACCCTCTCCCACGGGAGAGGGAACAAACACAAAAAAGGCAACCTCCAGGTTGCCTTTTGCTTTTACTAGTAGCGCACGCACACCGATTTGGTTTCACACCAGCCGTCCAGCCAGTCCGGACCAAAGTCACGCCCGGTGCCGGACTGCTTCATGCCGCCGAACGGCAGGTTGGCGTCAATCAGCGTATGGCTGTTCACCCAGACGGTGCCCGCCTGCAGCCGGTCGGTATATTCCAGCGCCTTGCTGATATTCTGCGTCCAGACGCTGGCCGTCAGGCCATACTCGCTGTCGTTTGCCAGCTGGAGCGCCTCTTCCCCGTCGGCGACGCGTAAGAGGTTTACCACCGGGCCAAACACCTCTTCACGGGTCAGGCGCAGTGAGGCATCCGGGTTCACCACCAGCGTAGGCGAAACGTAATAGCCTTTGCCTTCAGGCCCCCGGTTACCGACGATCAGCTCCGCGTTGCGCGACTTCGCTTCATCAAGGAAGGTCTGCACCTTGTCGCAGTGCGCGCGCGACACCAGCGGGTTGATAAACGCCTCCGGCGACATGCCCGGCCCGACGCTCAGGGATTTCACCGCCTGCTCAAACCCGCTGACCAGCGTGTCAAACAGCGGCGCTTCAATATAGATGCGCGAGCTCGCCGCGCACACCTGCCCCTGGTTCAGGAAGCTGCCGGTCATCAGGCCTTCGATCACCCACGCCGGGTCTGCGTCTTTTAGTACGATGGCCGGGTTTTTCCCGCCCAGCTCCAGAGTCACCCCGGTTAGCGTGTCCGCCGCCGCGCGGGCAATTTGCTTACCCGTCGCCGTTGAGCCGGTAAAGCTCACCTTTGCAATATGCGGATGCGAGGTCAGCGCTGCGCCGCACACCGCGCCACTCCCGGTCACCACGTTGAACACTCCGTCCGGAATGCCCGCTTCGCTTGCCAGTTCCGCCACGCGCAGCATGGTCAGCGGCGTGGTCTCTGACGGCTTGATGACAATAGAGCAGCCCGCGGCCAGCGCAGGCATCACTTTCCACATCCCGATCATCAGCGGGAAGTTCCAGGGCACAATCCCGGCCACCACGCCAACCGGCTCCTTACGCGTCCACGCCTGATAGCGGGCGCCCTGCGGCAGCGGAATGGAAAGGTCGAGGGTCTTACCCGAAATTTTGGTGGTCAGCCCGGCGGTATAGCGCATCCAGTTCAGGGTGCAGCCGACTTCAAACATGCGGGAAATGTTGATGGATTTGCCCTGCTCCAGCGTTTCAAGCTGGGCCAGCTCCTCGCTGTGCTGTTCGACCAGATCGGCGAAATGAAGCAGGATCCGCTCGCGCTCCGCCGGCAGTTTTCCGGCCCAGCTGCGGGCGACAAACGCGCGCCAGCCGGACATGACGGCACGGTCAACGTCATCGACGCTGGCATCGGCAGTCGAGGCAATGACCTCGCCCGTGGCCGGGTTGAAGACGTTCAGCCGCTTTTCACTGTCCGACGCGGCCTGACGCCCTTCAATCCACAGGCCATGCTGTCGGTCTAAAAATTGTTGTACGGCAGGCTGAATGGCCACCAGTGATTCAGACATAGGATACTCCTTCGTTATTCTTCGCAGGGTGTCCATCCAGTCTAAGTGGGGTTTTGCGTTCGCGCTTTTGTCTCTGTGACATTCGCTTTGCCACCTGTGACAGGCTCCGCAAATCGCGATAATTGCCGCTTATATCGCTGTTACCGGTGAGTGTTCTTTCCTATAGTCAGCCTCATAGCTCTGACAAAATGCAACACAAATGCAACAATGCAAAAACGTTGACGGTGCAGTGAGAGAAACGATGGCGTGTGCAAGCGAGCAGGAACAGTATCAGCAATGGCTGGCGCAAATTAACCAGGTTTGCGGGCGTTTTAACGCGCAGCCCACCGGGGGGAAATTCTTCGGCGAGCTGGAGACTAGCTACGCGCGCAGCCTGAAGCTCAGCACCGTGACCGCAGGCGGCGTCAACCTGTTCCGCTCCCGTCAGGAGATCGCTCAGAGTAATGATGCCTGGTTCTATACCGTGTTCCAGCTCGAAGGCAGCGCGGAAATTGAGCAGGATGACCGTCGCGCGCTGCTCAGAACCGGTGATATCACGCTGATTGACGCGTCACGTCCCTGCTCGATCAACTGGCGGGAAAAATCCCGCCAGATTTCGCTGCTGGTTCCCCGTCAGATTATTGAGCAGCAGTGTCGTTTCCAGGAGATAAGCTGCGCGACCGCCCTTTCCCGCACCTTGCCGACTGTACAGCTGAGCCATCGCCTGCTGATGGAGAGCATGAGCAATGCCGACCTGAGTGACCGGGAGAGCGAAGCGGCGCTCGAAGCGATGATCTGCCTGCTGCGCCCCGCGTTCCAGCAGCGTGAAATCATTCAGCCGCGCAAGGAGCGCCAGTTCCAGCATGTGGTGGCGCTGATTGACGACCATATTCAGTCTGAATCGCTGCGCCCGGAATGGATTGCCGCCGAGAGCGGCATGTCCGTGCGCAGCCTTTACCGCATGTTTGCCGAGAAGGGGCTGGTGGTGGCGCAGTACATCAAAAACCGTCGTCTGGATCTCTGCGCGCAGGCACTGCAATCTACCGGTGATGATGAAAAGCTGGCGGGCATTGGCTACAGCTGGGGCTTTACCGACCATAGCCATTTTTCTACGGCGTTTAAGCAGCGTTTTGGCGTCTCGCCGGGTGAATACCGCAGGCGCTACCGCTAACTACTTTTTGAGCCATTTTCCGTTAATGCCCTTCACGTATTCGCCCGGCTGCGCGCGGGCAACCAGTTTCTGACCGGCCATTTTAGCCACTTCATCGACCGGCAAATTATTGCTGTCAGCCAGCTTCTGGTAGTTTTCCGTGCGCGCCGCATTGATACGATTGACCAGCGCCAGCGTTTCCGCGTCCTGTTGAATCGGGGCAAGATAGCCGCTGAGGGTTTCCCCCACGCGCCCCTGCGCCCGGGCATCGTTTAAGGTCAGCGCAGCCGCCTGCACGTTCATCCCCAGCGCCAGTAAAATGAGAGCTAATCGTTTCATGGCATCCTCAGAACAGATCGCTGCGCGATTTCAGCAGGGTTTCAACGTCTTTATCGACCTTAATGTGGATCTCATGTTCGATTTTGACATTCATATTGATGGTAATCGGCTCCTTTGGCGCAGCGACTTCAATGCGCGGCGTACAGCCGGTCAGTAGCGCGGCAACGGCAACGGTGAGCACACCAGCCATCTTTTTCATTGTTGTTCCTCACTTTCCTTGCCAGTCAAACTGCGGGGAGCAGGTATCGCCGCATGTTGCTCAAACCAGGTTTGCAGATTGTCCCCAAAGCGCAGGCTGCGCCAGAGGGTAAAGACATTCTCGTCATGGGTATAGTTCAGGTTGACGGAGCTGCTTTTGCCATCCACCCGGCTGGTCCCCTTGATGGTCGCCTGCATGGTTAATTCACCCAGATTATCTAAATTGATTCTCGTCCACGAACGCGAAATTTCCATATAGCGGAGCCAGTTAATCGCGGCGCCCGCCACCATATTATCTTTCACGATGGCGTCTGCCGTATCTTTGTCGATGCGCAGCGTCATTGGCCCCGGGTTGGTCAGCCAGCCATCTTTAATGATCCATTTTTCATTGTCCAGCCAGAACGGCAGCGCCCCGCTCACCGGCCCTGACATGGCAAACTGTTTCGGATTAACGGCGCTGATCAGCTCGCTCGAAGAGATATTGTCCACGCGCAGCAGGGCCGGATCGTGCTGCGGCATCCGCAGCTGCTGCATGGTGATTTTCCCGCCGAGGGTTTCCACCTTCACGTTGGTGAGGAGCAGCGGATTGTCCTCCGTCCACGGATAATCCCCCTGTAGATCGGCGGTAATGTTGCGCGCGGTCACCAGGTTTTCCACTTCGCCTATGCGCAAGGTGACCGGACCACGCGTGCCGAGAGACCAGGTTCCCTCGCTGAAGCGGAACGGCAGCACAAAATCGACGCCGTTAATCTGGTTATCCGGCATCCAGGCGCTGCCGGATTTCAGCACGCCGTGCCCGCCCGCTTCAAAGCCCTGATCGGCCGCCGCCGAGAAGGCGACCTGCGCGTAAAGCTCCCCGTCGCGCAGCGTCATTTTCCAGTCCGGCGGGATCAGCGGCTGGAAGACGGTGAGCGACTGTTTTGGCCACCAGGCCTGCCCGCGAAGGCGCACGCCATCCCAGCGTCCGTTCACCTGTACCGGGCCGATTTTGTCCGCATGGAGGTCGCCCCTGAACTGAAAAATGGTCGGGTCGGTGCCGTCGACGCTGAAGGTCAGGACCGAGGGCGGCAACGCGCTGCCGCCGGAGAAACGGGTTTGCCCGGCGTTGAGCGACAGCGCGCCGCTGAAGGCCGGTTTTTCGGGGTCACGCAGCCAACGCACCGGTTGATCCAGCACGAGACGCGGCTTGCTGACCTCCATCGTACCGTACTGGAGTTTGTCAAAACCGGTGGAGAGCGCCGTCAGCTCAATAAGATTGTCGCGCCACTCGCCTTTCCCGGCGACATCCCAGCGGGCATGCATCGGCGTGAAACCGCCTTTCCCCCAGTAGCGCCACTGCCACAGGCCGTTATCAGGTAAAAAGTCGTTGGCCTGGCCGTCCAGATGGAGTTCAAAATCGCCCATCTCGTTTTCATGAGCGCGCAGAATCGCCTGTAAACGACCGTCCACGCCCTTCTGCGTCAGCTTCACGCCCGCCAGCGGCCAGCGGATTTCATCGATATCGAGTGAGTCGATGATGCGCCCGCGCGAGCGGAGCAGCGCGCCCGGCTCAAAGGCCAGCTGCGGTTCATACAGGCTGCCGGTCAGCGTGGCGGGCAATTTTGCGTAAAGAATGAGATCGTTTTGCTTCGCTTCACCGCTCAGATGCAGGGGCATGTCGCTGTTTTCCATGCTGAGTCTGCCGGGCCCAATGTTCAGTACCGCGTTGCCTTTCCCCGCGTCACCTTGGGTAAGCACATTCAGCCGTCCGGTCAGGGTGGTGTTATCCAGCCCCTGCTGCCAGTTGTCGGCGCGAAGGGATACCCGCCCGCTCAGCGGCATACCCGAGAGATCCCAGTTCCAGCGCCCGTCGCTGATGTTCAGCTGCTGCGCGGTGATCTGCCACGGCAGGTCGAGCAGCGGATCGGGATTATCCCGCGCCATCACCACCAGCTGACCCTGATTGTCTTCCCAGTCCAGATCGGCATCGACCAGAGACGTCAACTGTGGCACGTTAAAGGTCGCGACCGCGTGGCCCTTCACCGGCACGCCATCCGGTACCAGCGGCAAGGTAAACTCGCCCACCAGCTTAATCGGCTGCGGCTGGTCCGGGAGCTGGACATCGAACTGGCTGACCGAGAGCGTCTGACCGCGAAGCGTGCCTTTAATGCTGACCTGCTCGCCTTTATAGGCGATCTCCTGAATGGACGGCGTCAGCGACGCATGCAGCTCGCCCTGCCACTGCTGCCAGGGCGACAGCGTCAGACGGTGAACCGTGATCCAGGTATTCGGTAATACCGCCTGCCACTGTGCCAGCGTTTTGGGGGCGACCGTTGAGGGCGCAGACTGGGGAATTTTGCTCAGACAGACGGAGTTAAGATCCAGCGCGCCGATATCCAGCTTCCAGCGGCTCGGGTGTGACAGCGTCACGTTATCGATGCGGGCAATTTCGCAGTCTTCAACCAGATAGCGAAGATCGGGGATCACCAGCGCGTGGCGGGTAAGTTTCGGACTCTCTTCGAAAGCGATGCGCGTCCCGACGGGCAGCCAGATCCCGGCGAGCGTCGGTACCCACTGGGCGAGCGTCATCAGCAGCGTCAGCGGCAACAATATGAACAGCAGTAAAAGCGCAAGAGCGGCTTTGTATTTACCCTTCATGGGCAGTTAATATCCTGATTTAGCGAAAGAATTAAGCCGGCAGTGCCGATCATTGTCGCATGTTTAGCTGGTCAGTTGAAGTCAAAGCCAGGTTTAAGGATAGATGCTGTAACGTTAAGTTGCGAAACTAGGGCCTGTTCCGAGGCATCGCCAGAAGGTAAAGCATGGCGAATATCAATGACCCCCAATACACCGAGTCGTACCGCCAGGGATCAAAATCAATATGTAAAAAACCGCTAACAAACTCATAGCCGTTGGCAAAAACGTTAATTTGAATGGCTGCGATGGCTATCACAAATAGCGTATAGGCAATGAACAGAGGATATTTATGAAGCCTGTTGACCTTGAGTTTCCCGAGATACAACAAGAAAAAAATGACAATAGATACAATAAAATAGCATACGGCAGGTAGAATCGGTGGGGTTAATGACAACTCGAATTGTTCCGACATAATTAATTCTCTTTAGCTATCTGGTACATCTGCCAACCTGTGACGCTTCCACTGGTTATATCCAGAGCCATCGCTGTTTTAGAAGCCTCTTGCCATCCTCTGATATAATCAGATTCGATGTTGCGAAACAGACTCCAGGATTTTTCTCTGGGAGCCAGTACTCTCCTGCCCGCGCCATAGGCTGATAAAGAGATATCAACTACTCCATAGACAATATCAGCTTCATTATTCCCATAGCCGAGTTTCGCTGCTGCGTAACGATAAGCATCTCTTAGCGTGCCAGACCGATCTTCACGATAAAGAAGATAGTATCCATTTTCATACATGTTGTTTAGCCCATGAGTAATCATAGGTGCACCATACGCAGCACAGGCCAGACCCAGCGAACCGACGCATAAACTAGCGCCCCCATACACTTGCGCACCACCGGCAACGAAACCGATCTGTTTAAGCGCTAAAGTCGTCGTTGTTGTCCGGTTTTTTTCAACAACAATAAATAACTTAGCTCTATTGAAGGTGAGTAAATCATCCTGTTCCTTAAGATGATGTATCTGTTCATCAAGTAATTGAATCCCGCCTGACCAGGTCAAGCAATGCGACTCGATCTCCCTTCTCAGGTGAGCAACAAGTTGTTGAGTTTCAAAAAACATACCAGCGGTACTATAAAGCAAATGCTTTGTGGCAATTCGCTGCGCAAGATTTTCAATCTCTAAGACTTTCTCTTCGAAATGACTTTTGTCCCGATTATGGTTGTACATTCGGTCTCCCTGTCATTTTAATATGATAGTAATAATACTACCTTCAATGTTAGGACATTCAAAGAGCTACGTCATTTTAACAGCTAAAGGTAGTCATATTTTCAAGCATTGGGAAACCACTTACCAAAACATACGCACTTGTTGTGACTTTAGTCTCCCCCATAGCCCCCTTAGAGTAAAACAAGCAGACATGTCGCTGGTGTCAGTCCCGCTTAAGAAATCGGTGGATATGAATATCATGGAGTTAGGGTGCACATATGCTCTAGAATAATTGATAGAACTTATTGAATTCAATAATATTTTATAAATTGTAAGATAATTTTAATCATGCTAACGTGAATGCAAAATCACTGGAGAAAGTCTTATGAAACTCGCGGTATATAGCACAAAGCAGTACGACAAAAAGTATCTGCAACATGTTAACGAGGCTTACGGGTTTGAGCTTGAATTTTTCGACTTTCTGCTGTCCGAAAAAACCGCCAAAACGGCGCACGGCTGTGAAGGCGTCTGCATTTTTGTTAACGACGACGGCAGTCGTCCGGTGCTGGAAGAGTTGAAAAAACAGGGCGTGAAGTATATCGCCCTGCGCTGCGCGGGCTTTAATAACGTGGACCTCGACGCGGCGAAAGAGCTGGGTCTGAGGGTGGTGCGCGTCCCGGCGTACTCCCCGGAAGCGGTCGCGGAACATGCAATTGGCATGATGATGTCGCTCAACCGTCGTATTCACCGCGCTTATCAGCGTACCCGTGATGCCAACTTCTCTCTGGAAGGGCTGACCGGCTTTACCATGTACGGCAAAACCGCGGGCGTGATCGGCACCGGTAAAATCGGCGTCGCCGCCCTGCGCATTCTGAAAGGCTTCGGCATGCGTCTGCTGGCGTTCGATCCATACCCGAGCGCCGCTGCGCTGGAGCTGGGCGTGGAATACGTCGACCTGCCGACCCTGTTCTCCCAGTCTGACGTGATCTCCCTGCACTGCCCGCTGACGCCGGAGAACTACCACCTGCTTAACCAGGCGGCGTTTGACCAGATGAAAGATGGCGTGATGATCATCAACACCAGCCGCGGCGGGCTCGTTGACTCTCAGGCCGCTATCGAAGCGCTGAAAACCCAGAAAATTGGCGCGCTGGGAATGGACGTGTACGAGAACGAACGCGATCTGTTCTTTGAAGACAAGTCGAATGATGTGATCCAGGACGACGTGTTCCGCCGCCTGTCAGCCTGTCATAACGTGCTGTTTACCGGACACCAGGCGTTTCTGACTGCCGAAGCGCTGATCAGCATTTCAGAAACCACGCTGGGTAACCTACAGCAGTTAGAAAAGGGCGAAGCGTGCCCTAACGAACTGGCGTAAGCGTGACGCCGGGTGGCGGCTATGCCCCACCCGGCGTACTGTCTGTTTCCCAGGTCCGGTGCGCAAAGCACCACCACAGCAGAACGGCCACCAGCGCAATCGCGCTCAGGACACTGAATGCCGTGGCAAATGAGTAATGGCCGGCAATCGTGCCGGTTAACGCCGGGCTCATGGATGCCCCAACCCCCTGCATCAGCATCACCACACTCTGCCCCGCATTGACGTGCCCGCTCCCGCGCAACAGCACCACGATAAACGACGGTACCGCGACGCCCAGGATCCCTGCGGCGAGCCCGTCGAGAATTTGTACCGGGATCATCATGAGCGGCGCGTCCGTAGACGCCGCCAGCGCTGCGCGCACCGGCATCACCAGCAGCGCCAGCATAATTAAGCGCCAGTAGCCGTAGCGGTCTATTCGGTGGGCGACCCAGATGGCGACGGGGATCATCACGGCCTGAGAGATGATAACGGTGCCCGCCGCGTACAAACCGGGGTTGATCGAGGCGGGCGCGGAGGCCACCCTCATGCTCAGCATCGGCAACAGCGCGGCGTTCGCCAGGTGAAACAGCAGCAGCGTCAGTCCGGTCACGAACAGCGCCCGGTTTTTAATCAGCACGGCAAAGCCGGGAACCGGCAGGCTCGCTGAAGAAGAGAGCCCCCTCGCCGCGTCGTTATCGATATCCCCGTTGCGAATGGCAAGCAGCGCACAGAGCGTTAACAGCGTGGTACAGGTCATCAGCAGGAAAATTCCGCCGACGCCCCAGTACCACGCAATGCCCCCTGCAATCAGTGCGGTAACAAAGTTGCCGCCGTGATTGAACGCCTCATTTTTGCCCATCTGCGCGCTGAACCCGCTCTGGCCGGTCAGCCCCAGGGTAATCCCGGCGATCAGCGGCCCAACAAACGCCGCGCAGATGCCGGAGACAATTTGCGAAACGGCGACAACAGCGCTCTGCTGGCTAAACCAGAGCAGGAGCGTGCTAAGGGTGATGAGCAGGCACACCAGCGCCAGCACGGTCCGCTTGCTGCGTGAGGTGTCGGTGATGAATCCCGCCGGCAGCGTGGCCAGTAGTCCCGCCAGCCCACCGGCCGTCATCAGGATGCCGATATCATCGGGAGCCCAGTGGCGTTCGGTCAGAAAAATACCGAGAAAAGGACCGAGGCCATCGCGGACATCCGCGATGAAAAAACTTGTCAGGCATAATGCCCGCAGCGAACGAAGAGACATACTTCCTGCCTTTGTCTGTTATCGCCTGTAAAAAAGGAAATGTAGTATAGCGGGTATTTTTTAAAATCAGATGACGTCTTAAAAAATATGCCTTGCGAACTTAAACAATTCATAACGGAGGCTGTTTTTTCGCTTTACTCATTATCGACCCTGACTATACTGGCAATAAATTTTCACAGGAGTCCTTCGTTGGAAAGTTATTTTATTGTTGATACGAAGGTAAGCTAGCGCGATTTCCTCGCTGCTTACCTGAAACGGTGGGCAGCAATCCTCTTTAAGCGATTGTATCCCGAAATAGTAAAACCACTCAATTTGTGGGGCATCGCATGTTCATGTTTACACATTCACTCTTTCCGCCACCGTCGTCCTGACACGTTTAGCATTTAAACGGCGTTATGATGTGCTTAGCAAAGCACTGACGCTTATTATTTAATAACGTTAACAGGCGACAGGCTGATGTTCCCTTATATCTCTCATCTGCTCGCAGCGATGCTGCTGGGCGCAATTATTGGCGCGGAAAGACAGTGGCGCCAGCGTATGGCCGGACTTCGTACTAATGCACTGGTTGCCACGGGTGCGGCAGTGTTCATTTTAAGTTCGGTATCGACTTCTCCTGATAGCCCGGGGCGTATCGCAGCGCAGATCGTCTCCGGTATCGGCTTTCTTGGCGCAGGCGTCATTATGCGTGAAGGAATGAATATTCGTGGTTTGAACACCGCCGCAACGCTGTGGTGCTCGGCCGGAATTGGCGTACTGTGCGGATTAGGCCAGTTCTGGAATGCCGCCATGGCCAGCCTAATTATTCTCTGCGCTAACATATTGCTTCGCGAAGCCGCGCAGCGAATTAATCAACTGCCCGTGCTCCATGAAGGCGAAAAATGCTATGTACTTAAAATCATCTGCAATGATGAGCATGAAGATGCGGTGCGGCAGAGCGTCGTAAATATGGCGAAAGAGTTGACGTTAAGTCTGAAAGCGATTTATTCCGCTACGGCGCAAGCAGAAGGTAAAACCGAAATTCGGGCGGAAGTGATGACCCGGGAGGAATACCGAAAATTACTCGATCTGATTATGGGGAATATGGGCGGGAATAAAATTATCGCGTCCGTCAGCTGTCACGCAATATGAACAAGGTACCGGGCATTGCGCCCGGTTGAGGCTTTGGCGTTTTGCAGAAACGGACCGTGACGCGGAGAGATTCATCCCCGAATGCCCCTGTTCGTTGTCACGCCACGTTGACGAGATCACGGGCAGGTTCGACTGTACGCCTATCACATAACCGAAATTTGTCCCCGTTATGACAGCTTGCTCTCTGTTTTCCTGAAATTAACGGTCTACCCTGAATTGTGTGAAAAACACTCAGGAGGGACAAATGTATAACTCAATTTTGGTTCCAATTGACATTTCGGAGGATAGCCTGACGCACATGGTTATCCCCTTCGTTCAGGCACATACAGCACTTAACACAGCTAAAGTTCACTTTCTTACCGTCATTCCATCGCTTCCGTATTATTCATCATTAGGTTTGGCCTATTCGGTTGAAATGCCGAAGCTGAAAGAGTTCCAGCACGCGGCCTTAGCGAAGCTGGATGAAATCGTTAAGCAATTCAAAATTCCTCCAGACAAGATACAGACTCACGCCGTGACGGGCTCTCCAAAAGATCAAATCCTTAAGCTCGCTGACACGATCGATGCCGACCTGATTATCATCGCTTCCCACAAACCTGACATATCGACGTATCTGTTGGGTTCGAACGCTGCGGCAGTGGTTCGGCATGCGAAATGCCCTGTCCTGGTCGTAAGATAGAAAGCGGCGTTTACGATCGTGGATACGAACGGAGAGCGGATAACAAAAACCGGGCGAGAAGCCCGGTTTTTCATTTACGCTTTCCTGAGTGAAAGCGCGATTTAGAGATTTACTCTGTTGGCGTTTAAATTTAAGTCCGTAATGGCGGCCGGTTTTCCAAGCAGGTAGCCCTGAACTTCATCACATTTATTTTTTTTCAGAAAAGACAGCTGTTCGACGGTCTCCACCCCTTCTGCGGTTACCGCCATGGAATAGGCTTTCCCCAGGTCGATAATTTTCTCCACGACTGACTGGTTCTGCGGCGAGTCACCGAGGGTAAAAATAAAGCTCTTGTCGAGCTTAAGCCCGTCAAACTGAAACTTCCGCAGATAGCTCAGGGAGGCATAGCCGGTACCGAAATCGTCAATCAGAATGCGGACGCCCATTCTTTTGAGAGACTTCATGGTCTGCAAGGTTTTTTCCGGGTCGGAAAGCGTAACGTTTTCAGTGACTTCAATTTCCAGCCGGTTGGGTTCAAGCCCCGTTTCGTGAAGGATCTCTTTTATTCTTTCGGCAAGATCGCTTGCCTGGAATTCGATAGCAGAAATATTGACGGAGACCGATAATCCCGGCAATTTGTCTTTCGTCTCCGTACAGGCTTTGCGTATGACCCAGTTGCTCAGGCTAATAATCAGCCCGGTTTCTTCTGCCAGCGGGATAAACTGATCGGGCATTATGGTCCCCCGAGCCGGGTGCTGCCAGCGTACCAGCGCTTCGACGGCCTCAATTTTAGAATACCGGAGGTTATAACGCGGCTGGTAAACCAGGTAGAGCTGTTCTTCGCGAATCGCGGTCTTGAGTTCTAATTCCAGTTTCCTGCGTTCGGTCAACTTTTCCGACATATCCGGGCGATAATAGACCCATCGGTTTCTGCCGGATTGTTTCGCCTGATACAGCGCAATATCCGCGTAGCGCAGAAGATCGTTTGCGCTGCTGCTATCCCGGGGAGCCAGCGCAATGCCCATGCTTACGCCTATCGCCACATCATTGCCCTCAATGGCGAAAGGACGGTTAAGTTCTTGCACGATACGACGACACACCTCCTCAATCTGGTCTTGCTGGCTGGTGTTGCCGAGGAGAAGCATAAATTCATCCCCTCCCTGCCGTGCGACAAAATCACCCCGACGAACGCAATTTTTAAGACGTGAAGCGACCTCGCCAAGCAGGGCATCGCCGGTGGAGTGCCCGAAAATATCATTGACGGGTTTAAACTTGTCTAAATCAAGGCAAATCATGGCAAACGGATAACGGTTAAGGTCTTCTTTCGCCAACTGGCCAGCCAGAAATTCCTTAATATGATACCGGTTCGGCAGACCGGTTAATTCATCATGGCGTGACAGGAACTCCACGCGTTTTGTTGCTTCAACTTCCTGAGAGACGTCGGTTGCCGCGCCTCGCAACACCACCGTTCCATCAGGCTGAGCAGAAAACTTTGCCAGAAGCGTGCAATATGACGTGGTTTGTTGCGCGTGAGTATAAGGACAGTTTTTAAATTCAAAGCGTTCGGTTAAGTCCCGCTGCCCGGCGCAGTCATGTGATAATCCGCCTGTCGCCGGAAAGAGTTCATCCAACCTGCGGCCTATCCATTTGCTATTTTCATATCCCGTTATTGTAGAAAAACGACCCGATAGCCACGTTATCCTTAACGATAAATCTGTTTCCCAGAACCAGTCGCTGGTTGTTTCACTGACGTCCCGGAATCTTTTTTCACTCGTAATAAGATTCAACCGCGCCTGCTCAAGGAGAAACGTATTTTCGTCAAGCATTCTCGCCTTGTGCATAATATGGCGCATTAATATCACCGTCATCGATACCGTCAGAACGACGGAAAGAATGAGCAATGGCAAAAAATAAATTATTAACGCCTGGCCGGGATTTTCACCGTCCCAGATAATTTGCACATCCCCATTTTGGGTGCTTAATGTAAATTCCGTCTGATTCTTTATTTGAGAAGTGGCTGGATCAGATGAAGTCCGAACGTTCTGGATGCCGTCATCCTGACCAATCGTGAGGAGTTTTTTAGCCGTTAACTTGTCTATAAACACCATTGTCGACGGTTTTCCGGGCATGGTTTGCACGCTCGCATCATCGCCCGTCGTTATCCATTGCGCAGAAACAATGGCCGGCACGGAATCGATAAGCGCTAGCACAGAAACCGGCACTCCCTTTTTTATACTCAACTCATGGAGTAAACGGTCTTTGGTTGATTTGTCTAACCAGCGCTCCAGCTCCTGAAGCTTCAGCTTCCCGTCAACCACGCTGTATCGCGTACTCCCTTCCGGAGAGAGAACAAACACCCCTTCGTAGCCAAAGTTGTCATACAGGGACTTACCCAGGTTCTGCTTATCCCATGCCCAGTGAACGTCATTGTTCAGATGAAGATGTTTGTAGGCATCCCCCCACTCGGCATTATCTTTCAAATGACTTCGCATGCTCTCCTGGCGGGTCTCCAGGGCTTTCCTTAACAAAAATTCATCGTGCGTGTCGCTGATTTCATTCACATTATCTTTTATTATTAGCAGGGAAATTATTGCCGCAATAAAAATACTTATCAACAACGTTACAATATAGGTAAAGGTTTTATTTATCAGGCCTTTAGAAGGCTCGGTATCCGTGAAGCCCGGATTGTTCAGAGGTAGGGTCATCTTTCGCCTTCTTAACTGCTACTGCGTCGATTTTTATGCCACTTTCATTTATCGGCACAAAATAACAAAAATTTATAGCTAAAAATCCGAAGCTAAAGGTTTTTATTTTTACAATCCAGAACAAACTATTAACCATTAATCCATTTAAAGCCTAATCTTGGCTAATTAAATATACTGTTCGAAGTAAGTTTTAATCTCACCTGTTTTATTTATAAAGAAAACATATTAAAACTGTTTTTGCAGAAGACGTTACAAGCACGTTGGAGCCTATAAAAAAACCGGGCGTAAAGCCCGGTTCTTTTTTCTGACGAGACTCGCTCTATTCGCTCAACCCGCGATTTTCCAGCATCGGTTCAATCTTCGGATCGTGCCCGCGCCAGTTGCGATACAGTTCAGCCAGATCCGTGCTGTTACCACGGGACAAAATCGCCTCGCGGAATTTTTGTCCGTTTTCACGAGTCAGGCCGCCCTGTTCGACAAACCACTGATAGCCATCGTCCGCCAGCATTTGCGTCCACAGGTAGGCGTAATATCCCGCCGCGTAGCCGCCGCCGAAAATATGGGCAAAATAGCTGCTGCGATAGCGCGGCGGTACGGCGGGCAGATCCAGCCCCTCTTTTTTCAGTGCTGCCGCTTCAAACGCGTCTACGCTCGAAACGGCTTCGCTAATCCCGTGCCAGTTCATGTCCAGCAGCGCGGCAGCCAGCAGCTCCGTCATGTCATAACCCTTGTTGAAATGGGTCGCGTTGAGCATGCTTTCCCGCAGCGCGTCCGGCATCGGTTCACCGGTTTCGTAATGGCGGGCGTAGTGGGTAAATACCTGTGGATGGCTGGCCCAGTGTTCGTTGATCTGCGACGGGAATTCAACGAAATCGCGCGGCGTATTGGTCCCGGAGAGCGTGGCGAAACGCTGGCTGGCAAACAGACCGTGCAGCGTATGGCCAAACTCGTGGAACAGGGTGATCACGTCATCCCAGGAGAGAAGCGCAACGCCGCCGTTAGCCGGTTTTTGGTAATTACAGACGTTGTAGATCACCGGACGGGCAGCAAGCTCGAAGGATTGCTCGACGAAATTCCCCATCCAGGCCCCGCCCTGCTTGGAATCGCGGGCAAAGAAGTCGCCGTAAAATAGCGCCATGCCCTCACCGGTGTGGTCGAAAATTTCCCAGACGCGGACGTCCGGGTGATACACCGGAATATCGAAACGCTCCACAAAGCGGATGCCAAACAGCTGGCTTGCGGCCCAGAATACGCCGTCGTGCAAAACGGTATTGAGCGCAAAATAGGGTTTGATTTGCGATTCATCGAGGGCATATTTTGCCTGACGCACGCGCTCGGCATAAAAGGCCCAGTCCCAGGCCTGCGCGGTGAAACCGCCCTGCTCGTCATCAATCACTTTCTGAATATCGGCCTGCTCGCGCTCTGCCCGGGCGCGGGCGGCGGGCACAATGCCGCGCATAAATTCCAGCGCGGCGTCCGGGGTTTTCGCCATCTGGTCGGCGATACTCCAGCTGGCGTAATCGTCAAATCCCAGCAGGCGGGCCTGCCGGGCGCGCAGCGCCGTAAGGCGGAGGATCAGCTCGCGAGTGTCGTTTTCATCCCCTTTCTGGGTGCGCGTCCAGCCTGCGTTGAACAGGTTTTCGCGGGTCTGACGATTGCGCAGTGCGGAAAGCGCGGGCTGCTGAGTCGTGTTCAGAAGCGGGATCAGCCAGCGGTCGTTTAACCCTCGATCCGCGGCAGCCTGCGCCGCGTCGGCGATCTCGCTGGCGCTGAGCCCGTCAAGCTGGTGCGCGTAATCCACCACCAGCCCACCCGTCTTATCGGCAGCCAGCAGACGCTGATTGAACTGGCTGGTCAGGGTCGCCGCCTCGGTATTCAGCGCCTTCAGCTCGGCTTTTTCCGTTTCATTGAGACGCGCGCCGGCCAGAATAAACTGCTGATACGTCTCCTCGACCAGCCGACGGGATTCGGCGTCCAGCGCGGCACGGTCCTGCCAGACGCTCTCCACGCGGGCGAAAAGGGTGTCATTCAGCCAGATGTCGTTTGCCAGCGCGGCAAGCTCGGTGGAGAACTGCTCCTCAAGCTCCTGCAGATACGCATTGGTGTGTGCGGAGGTCATAGCGAAGAACACGCTGCTGACGCGCGAGAGCAAAGCGCCGCTTTTCTCCAGCGCCAGCACGGTGTTGGTGAAGTCCGGCGCAGCGGTTTGGGACACAATGGCGTCTACGTCCGCCCGCTTCTGGCGAAGCGCTTCATCAAAGGCCGGGCGATAGTGATCGTCGGTGATTTCATCAAAATGGGGGGCCTGGTAAGGCAGCAGGCTGATGTCAAAAAAGGGATTCGTGGCCGTCATCTTTCGCTCCTGAGTACGGGTATCCTCCCAGAGTAGGCCAGGCCGCCATCCCCAGCAACGCCGTCATACAAATGTTGCCTTAACGCACCCTCTGCGGCCGTGCTATGTTAGTACAACACAAAAAGCGTTGAGGAACAGTGAGATGATTATTTTAGTTACCGGGGCAACGGCAGGTTTTGGTGAAAGCATCACGCGTCGCTTCGTCGCCAACGGGCACAAGGTTATTGCCACGGGCCGTCGTCAGGAGCGCCTGCAGGAGCTGAAGGACGAATTAGGCGACAGCATCCTGACCGCGCAGCTGGACGTGCGTAACCGCGCGGCCATTGAAGAGATGATTGCCAACCTGCCCGCCGAGTGGCGCGCCATCGACGTTCTGGTCAACAATGCCGGTCTGGCGCTGGGCATGGAGCCCGCCCACAAAGCCAGCGTTGAAGACTGGGAAAACATGATCGACACCAACAACAAAGGGCTGGTCTATATGACCCGCGCGGTGCTGCCTGGCATGGTCGAGCGCAACCGCGGCCACATTATCAACATTGGCTCCACCGCCGGAAGCTGGCCTTACGCGGGCGGCAACGTCTATGGCGCAACGAAGGCGTTTGTGCGCCAGTTCAGCCTTAACCTGCGTACCGACCTGCACGGCACCGCCATTCGCGTTACCGATATCGAGCCGGGCCTGGTGGGCGGCACCGAGTTTTCCAACGTGCGTTTCAAAGGCGATGACGCGAAAGCGGATAAAACCTACGAAAATGCTAACGCGCTGACGCCGGAAGATGTGACCGAAACGGTCTGGTGGGTGGCAACGCTGCCAAAACACGTCAACATCAATACCGTGGAAATGATGCCCGTCAGCCAGAGTTTTGCCGGACTTAGCGTCCATCGTGGCTAACTCTGCCCTTCCCGGCCTGCGGGCCGGGTCTGTTTCGGGTTATAAAAGAATGGTAGTATGTTCAGGCTAACTCTCTGAGAAATGACAACTCATGGCCGCTGAATCGCAACTCAATCCCACCCAGCCCGTTAACCAGCAAATCTATCGCATTTTGCGACGTGATATTGTCCATTGCCTGATCCCACCGGGAACGCCGCTTTCTGAAAAAGAGGTGTCCGTGCGTTTTGACGTTTCCCGTCAGCCGGTACGTGAAGCGTTTATTAAGCTTGCTGAGAACGGACTGATTCAGATCCGCCCGCAGCGCGGCAGCTACGTGAACAAAATTTCACTCTCTCAGGTACGCAACGGCTGTTTCGTTCGCCAGGCCATTGAATGCGCGGTGGCGCGCCGCGCCGCAACGCTTATCAACGACAACCAGTGTTACCAGCTGGAGCAGAACCTGCACCAGCAGCGTATTGCGATTGACCGTAAGCAGCTCAATGATTTCTTCCAGCTTGATGATGAATTCCACCAGAAGCTGGCGCAGATCGCGGAATGTCAGCTGGCCTGGGACACCATCGAGAACATCAAGGCCACCATTGACCGCGTGCGCTATATGAGCCTCGATCACGTCTCCCCGCCGGAAATGCTGCTCCGACAGCATCATGATATTTTCAGCGCGCTGGAAAAACGCGACCCGGACGGTGTGGAAAAAGCGATGACGCTGCATCTGCAGGAAATTAGCGAATCCGTGCAGCTTATTCGTCAGGAAAATAGCGAGTGGTTTAGCGAAGAGTAATATGCGCCGCCCCTTTCGGGTGCGGCGAGGTGATTAGCGAACGACTAACACCGGGATCGTGGCGTAGCGCAGAATAGATTCCGCATTTGAACCCAGCAGATGCGTGGAGATGCTCGGATTTTTCGACCCGATGACAATCGCATCATATTTCCCCTCCTTGCTCAGCTTGATAATTTCATCCCGGACGTTGCCAAAACGCACCATGCTGTGAATATTCTCAGGGGCAATATCGAACAGTCTTTTTAACTCGTTCATTTTCTTCCCGGACTCTGCGGTCATATACTCTTCAAACTTTTTAATATCGGCGTTGAAACCGCGCAGCAGAGACCGGCTGCTGGCAGGCAGAATATTGACCA
This sequence comes from Enterobacter sp. 302C9, assembly GCF_034106085.1. NCBI lineage: Bacteria > Pseudomonadati > Pseudomonadota > Gammaproteobacteria > Enterobacterales > Enterobacteriaceae > Enterobacter > Enterobacter sp. 302C9. Next base: position 85,452 of record NZ_JAWNBW010000007.1, on the reverse strand, counting down.
GGGTGATCGACGCGCCCTCAGCCTTCGCAAGGCTTGCCGCGTGGCGAACCGCTTTGTCGCTCAAATCCATTTCAAAAACGTCTACAGGCATCAAAATGTTCTTATACATAAGCCTGACTCCTTATTCCAATGAAAGGGTTATTTCCTGCACACAGGATGACATCCGGAATATAAACCAACCCTCAACGCTTCCCTGTCGAAACTATCAATTAATGAAAATAACGGTCCACTTTGTAAATTACCGTCCTGAACCGTCAGCGCTCGACGAAATAAAGAAAAAAGTGTGAGTTTGATCAAAAACAAAAACATGAAGCGCGGACAGGCGTATTTATATGCCCCGTGAACGGCATAACCCGAAATAGCACCGTAACGAACAGGTTAGAGAGGAGAAAATACCATGATGACATACGACCGTAACCGCAATGCAATCACCACCGGCAGCCGCGTCATGATTAGCGGCACGGGCAAAACTGGCGTGATTAAAGCGATCCACAGCGACGGGCTGGATGCCGCGCAGGTGCGCCGCAGCAAAACGGTTGAAGTGGAAGGATGCGAAGGTAAGTTCGAGCCGATTGAGCTGATTCGCCTGGGAATGCACTAAACTGTGCGCAGCCATGCCGCCGCGCACGGCGGCATGTGCTGAACTACCGTTGAGACGCGTACTGCGCGACGGTCGCTTTCGCGCCTTTTTGCAGCAACGACCGGTACGCGGCCATCACCGCAGCCACAAAGCGCGGCTCCTGCGGTAACTCGTTACCAAAGATGGCCTCAATGCCGAGAAGCGCATTGACCCGGCTTTCGCCTTCCGCACTTCCGTTCACCGCCGCCTGAATCACCGCCAGCTGCGGATCGCTCACGTCGATGGCGTTACCCTGCTCGTCAATGCCGCCGACATAACGCATCCAGCCAGCCACCCCCAGCGCCAGCAGCGGGAAAGGCGTCTGGTGCACCAGGTGCCAGCGCACGGAGTCCAGCATACGCTGCGGGAGCTTCTGGCTGCCGTCCATCGCGATTTGCCATGTCCTGTGGCGCAGGGCCGGGTTGCTGTAGCGAGCTATCAGGAGATCGGCATAGCGACCTAAATCAACGCCCTTCACTTTCAGCGTGGGCGCCTGCTCGTTAAGCATCAGCGCACGCGCGGCGAAGCGGTAGTTCTCATCTTCCATACAGTCGTTGATATGCGGGTAACCGGCCAGATAGCCCAGGTACGCCAGGAAGGAGTGGCTGCCGTTGAGCATGCGCAGCTTCATCTCTTCAAACGGGATCACGTCTGACACCAGCTCGGCTCCGGCTTTTTCCAACTCGGGACGTCCTGCCACAAAGTTATCCTCGATCACCCACTGGCGGAACGGTTCACAGGCGACTGCCGCCGGGTCACGCACGCCGGTCAGCTGTTCGATTTTATCCAGCGTATCGGGCGTGACCGCCGGCACGATGCGATCCACCATGGTTGACGGGAAGGTGACGTTAGCCTCGATCCAGTCCGCCAGCTCGCCGTCTACCGCCCGGGCGTACGCGCAGGTCACATTGCGCATCACGTGGCCGTTCTCCGGCATGTTGTCGCAGGACATCACGCTAAACGCGGGCAGACCCGCCGCTTTGCGACGCGCCAGCGCCTCCACCACCACGCCCGGCGCGGATTTCGGCTGGTGCGGGTTTTGCAGGTCGGCGACGATAAACGGGTGATCGAGCATCAGTTGTCCTGTCGCCGGTGAATGGCAGTACCCTTTCTCGGTGATGGTCAGCGAGACAATCGCCACCTGCGGTTCGCACATCGCCGCCAGAACGCTTTCCAGCCCGTCAACCTGCGCATGCAGCGCTTTTTTAACCACGCCAACTACGCGGGATGTCCATGCGTCGGCAGACATCTCCGCCACGGTGTAGAGGTTATCCTGCGCCTTCAGATCGGCAATCTGCTGCTCGCCGCCAATCAGGTTAACCTCACAGTAGCCCCAGTCGCTGCCGTGCTCAGCCGCGAGAATGTCGGCGTACACCGCCTGATGCGCCCGGTGAAAGGCGCCAAAACCCAGATGAACAATGCGTGGTTGAAGGCTGTCGCGATCGTACTGAGGCAGCGTCGCGTTGGCCTGTAATAAGGTGTTTTCCATGATTAAGACTCGTTAATTAGAAAGTCGTGGACCGCTGCCGCTCCTCTGAAGCGGCAGCGCCTGCTGACTACACCAACTAGAATGGCAGTTGGGGTAAAAAAATAACTGCCATCAACCATACTGATACTGCCGTTTGATATTTTGATTTATATTAACTTTTGCTCATGTGGTGTGACATAAAGATAAAGTTATGTGACAGGTCACGTAAGTTATAAACCATTAGCGTCGCGAGGAGACCGCGCCGTAACCCACGCTCTCTTCTGGCGCGGACTCCGCTGCGTCTTGCGCCGCGCTCAAATCACGGTCGCGCACTTCCGGCATCAGGAATGCCGAGACCAGCCCAATCACGGAATAGGCCACCAGCATGGCGACAATCGGCCACCAGGAGCCGGTCATGTTGCAGAAGATCCCCGCCAGTACCGGACCAAAGCCCACCGCCACCAGACCGCCCGCCTCTTTCGAGATAGCCATGCGGGTAAAGCGATTTCGCGAGCCAAACATCTCAGCCATGGTGATATTTTCCAGCGCAAACAGCCCCAGCACGGCGAAGTTATGGATAACGATGATGGAAAGCATAATTGTCCCCGGCGCATAGCTCTTATCGACGATGATCGACAGCATTGGGTAGGCGAGAAGAATGGCGGAGAAATTGAGGATAATGTACGGCAGACGGCGCCCTACTTTATCGGAAAGCCAGCCCAGCAGCGGAATGGAGATAAACCCGAGAATGGAGCTTACCATCAGCGCATCGGTCGGGATGGCTTTATCGAACAGCAGCGTCTGGACCAGATACCCGGCGAGGAACGTCTGGATCAGACCCGAGTTGCCCGCCTGACCGAAACGCAGGCCGGTCGCCAGCCAGAAGGATTTACTTTTCACCATTGAACCCAGCGAGGTGTCCGGCTGTACGGCTTGTGCATCGTTCACTTTCTCAAAGACCGGGCTCTCTTTCAGGTTCATTCGCAGCCAGATGGCGAAAATCATCACCACGACGCTGGCGAGGAACGGCACGCGCCAGCCCCAGGCAATCAGCTCTTCACGGTCGAGGGCAAAGAACATCACCGCCCAGATCGCCGTTGCGCTCAGCGTTCCGCAGTTAGTGCCCATCGCCACCAGCGAGGAGATAATGCCGCGTTTCCCTTTCGGCGCGTACTCCGCCAGCATGGTCCCGGCCCCGGAAATCTCAGCCCCGGCCCCCAGGCCCTGGATGATACGCAGCGTCACCAGCAGAACGGGAGCAAAAATCCCGATCTGCGCGTAGGTCGGCAGGACGCCAATCAGCGTGGTGCAGATCCCCATCATGGTGATGGTGATAAACAGCACCTTCTTACGACCAATGCTGTCGCCCATCCTTCCAAAAATAAAGGCGCCGACAATGCGTGCGATATAGCCTGCGCCGTAGGTCCCCATCGCGAGGATCAGCGCCATCGCGGCTGACTGTTCCGGGAAGAAGATCTCGTGAAAGACCAGGGCAGCCCCCAGCGAGTAAAGCTGAAAGTCCATAAACTCCAGGGCGGTGCCCAGCCAGCCGGAAACGGCGGCTTTCACCAGATCGGAAGTGGTTCTTTGAGGTTGTGCTTGCGTCATAATGGCTATCTCTGAAGGGTAAGATGCGTACCACATAGAGCCTGTCTGCGCAGGCTCTTAACCGCGTAAAGGATTATTGCCCGAACGTGAGCAAGACTTTGCAGCACTGCCGCTGGTCTTTCTCAAACAGTTCAATGGCGTCTGTTACATGGTGATAGTCAAAGGCATGAGTGATCAGTTTTTCCGGGTCGATCAGCCCTTTTTTCAGCCAGTCGATGACGACCGGGAATTTGTTGGCATTGAGGCGCGAGGAGAAGATCGCCAGCTCTTTGCCGGTGATGCCCTGCTGGACAATCTGGCTCGGCTCGCTGGAGAAGCCCATCAGCACGATGCGCGCCGCCGGAGAGGCCAGAGCTATCGCTTCCTGCAAAATCGCCGGATGACAGGCGGCATCAATGATTAACGTCGGTTTGATGCCCCGTTCGTCAAGCGCGGCCTGCAGCGACTGCTCGCCGTTATTCAACACCCAGTCCGCGCCGCTGCGCTGGGCCATTTTCAGGCGTTCGTCGATGCGATCAACCACGATAACCTGCTTCACCTTATAGACGCCCTTCAGCGCCTGCACGGTGACCAGCCCCATCGGCCCTGCGCCGTAAACCAGCGCGACGTCCTGCTCGATGGGGTTGGCCTGCCCCGTCACGTTGGCGGCGATGGTGAAAGGCTCCACCATGACGGCGTGTTTATCAGGAATGTCATCCGGAATAGGCCAGGCATTTTTAGCGGGTACCGCCGCGTATTCACTGAAGCCCCCGTCGCGGTGTACGCCCAGCACCACCAGCGAGGTGCAGACGTTCGGTTTTCCGACGGAACACGGATAGCAATGTCCGCAGCTGATCACCGGATCGACCGAGACGCGCTGGCCCAGACGGGCACTGTCGACCCCCTCGCCCACGGCGTCAATCACGCCAAAAAACTCGTGCCCGATCGTGCGTGGATACTTCGCAAACGGGTTATGGCCGCGATAGATGTGGCTGTCCGAGCCGCAGATCCCCGCCAGCGTGATTTTGACGCGAACTTCACCTGCACCTGGCGCCGGGAGTGGCCGCTCTTCAATCACCAGTTCGTTCGGCTGTTGAATCACTACGCTTTTCATCGTTCGCTCCTCGTTTACCAGTTCCACAGCGTGCCGTCTTCAAGACGGGCCACCGGCAGATAGGCCGGATCGTAGGGGTATTTCGCCGCCAGTTTTTCATCAAACTCGATACCCAGCCCCGGCTTGTCGCCCGGATGCATATAGCCGTTATCAAAGCGCCAGCTGTGCGGGAAGACTTCCAGCATCTGTTCGGAATAGCCCATATATTCCTGGACGCCAAAGTTTGGCACCCACAGGTCGAAATGCAGCGCGGCGGCGTGGCATACAGGCGAGAGATCCGACGGGCCGTGCGAGCCGGTTCGCACCTGATAGAGCGAGGCGAAGTCCGCGATGCGACGCATCCCGGTGATCCCGCCCGCGTGGGTAATGGTGGTGCGAATATAGTCGATGAGCTGCTCTTCGATGAGCTGCTTGCAGTCCCAGATGCTGTTGAATACTTCGCCCACGGCAATTGGCGTGACGGTGTGCTGGCGAATGAGGCGGAAGCAGGCCTGGTTTTCCGCAGGCGTTGGATCTTCCATCCAGAACATGCGGAATTCCTCGATGCTCTTGCCGAAGCGCGCCGCTTCGATTGGCGTCAGGCGGTGGTGCATGTCATGCAGAAGATGCTCATTGAAGCCGAATTTACTGCGCACCGCGTCGAACAGCTTTGGTGTGAAATCGAGGTATTTTTCGGTGGACCAGAGCTGCTCTTCCGGCCAGTCGCCTTTGGTCGCAGGCTCGTAGGCCAGCCCCTTCCCTTTGGCCATGCCGTAGGTGGTTTTCATACCTGGCACCCCGCACTGCACGCGGATCGCCTTGAAGCCCATCTCTTTATGGCGGGCGTAATCTTCCAGCACGTCGTCAATCGTGTGACCGGTCGTGTGGCAGTAAACCATCACGCCTTCGCGGGATGCGCCGCCCAGCAGCTGGTAGAGCGGCATATTGGCCGCTTTGGCTTTGATGTCCCACAGCGCCATGTCCACGGCGGAGATGGCCGACATGGTGACCGGGCCGCGACGCCAGTAGGCGCCTTTATAGAAGAACTGCCAGATGTCTTCGATGCGGTGCGCATCGCGGCCAATCAGCTGCGGGCAGAGATGGTCTTTCAGGTAGGAAGCCACGGAGAGTTCACGCCCGTTTAGCGTAGCGTCACCGAGGCCGACAATCCCCTCATCGGTGGTGATTTTAAGGGTGACAAAGTTCCGCCCCGGGCAGGTAACAAACACGTCAGCCGCGACAATCTTCATAATTCCTTTCCTTACATCATTCGTTGTGATGCTGGAAACTTACCCACCAACCAGACTACCATACAAGTATAATGATCATAAAATCCGCTAACGATCACAAAACCGGGGCCTCAGGCCCGCCCCCATCCCGCCACAATAATCAGCATTCCGCACAGGGCAATCAGCGCGCCGGCCCAGTCGTACGCGCTGAGCTTGACGCCGTCCACCACGCGTAGCCACAGCAGCGCGGTACAGACATAGACACCACCGTAAGCGGCGTAGACGCGGCCGCTCGCGGCCGGATGCAGCGTTAACAGCCAGACAAACAGGGCCAGCGCGACGCTTGCCGGGATGAGAAGCAATACGGATCCCCCCTTCTTCAACCAGAGCCAGGGCAGGAAGCAGCCGATGATTTCGCATAGCGCGGTGGCAAAAAAAAGCAGCGTCGTTTTGAGCATATTTCACGTCAGGTGAGGATTTATTTAGACATCATACCTGATGATATCCTTTACTTTCCCATACTTGCACCGCGGGTATGCCGTCTTTTCGCTTTGGTGTAGAATCTGTTCGGGGTAACTTGATTATCTGCACCCGTTTAAAAGGAAACGCTATGACCACATTAAGCAAACGCCTTTGTCTGACAGCCCTGCTGGCGCTGTCATCGTTCGCCTTTGCCGCCTCTGCGACAGCGGAAACCAGCAAGCTCATTATTGAGTCTGGTGACAGCGCGCAAAGCCGCCAGAACGCCGCCATGGACAAAGAACAATGGAATGACACCCGCAGCCTTCGTCACAAGGTCAACAAACGTGCTGAAAAAGAGTGGGACAAAGAAGATGTCGCTTTTGACGCGCGCGATAAGTGTCAGCAAAGTGCAAACGTCAACGCCTACTGGGAGCCAAACACCCTGCGCTGTCTTGATCGCCGCACTGGCCGTACGGTAGCCCCGTAATGTCGGCGCCCTGCGACGTTAAGCTTCGCCCGCTGGAGCGCGAAGACCTGCGCTTCGTCCACCAGCTGGACAATAACGCCAGCGTAATGCGCTACTGGTTCGAAGAGCCGTACGAGGCTTTTGTTGAGCTGTCCGATCTCTACGATAAGCACATTCACGATCAGAGTGAACGTCGTTTTGTGGTGGAGTGTGAAGGCGAAAAAGCCGGTCTTGTGGAGCTGGTTGAAATCAACCATGTTCACCGTCGGGCGGAGTTTCAGATCATTATTTCCCCTGAGCATCAGGGAAAAGGCCTTGCCTCACGGGCAGCGAAGCTGGCGATGGATTACGGATTCAACGTTCTGAATCTCTACAAGCTTTACCTGATTGTGGATAAAGAGAACGAGAAAGCGATCCATATCTACCGCAAGCTGGGCTTTATGGTGGAAGGCGAGCTGATTCACGAATTCTTTATCAACGGCGAATACCGCAATACCATTCGCATGTGCATCTTCCAGCATCAGCATCTTGCCGGACACAAGCCGTCAGGCGCCAGCCTGCTGAAACCGACCGCGCAGTAACCTGCGCGGTTTTATTCTCAGTAGTATTCAATCGTGTTTTTGATGGTGTATTTGTGCTCAACGGCAGGTTTGACGCTATCGTCCGTGATCGTCAGGTCGCAGCTCACCGGATTATTGTGTCGATCGTAGTCGCAGCTCTGCTTCACGTTGCCCAGCGGCTTGTCATTCAACATGCTCACTGCCGAGTAATCCATTCTTTTGCGAACGTCTTTAGACGGCGTCGACTGGACGGACAGGTGCTGATCCCCCGAGACGGTGGTTTTGCCCAGCGGGTAGCCATCCGCATCGTAACGATACTTCACTTCCATCTCTTTGCCGTGCGCCGCCACCACAAAACCGTTGTCGTCGGTATCCCACGTTATCCCGGCTGACGGCAGTTCGGCCAGCTGGCATTTTCCCTGCAGCTTCACCTTTCGCTGCTGGGTTTCCGCATCAAGGTAGTAATTGGCATCCAGCACCAGCGCCACGCCGGTATTGGCCTCCAGGTCGTGCAGTTCCAGGGTATCGAAACACCCTTCCGCCGACACGGTGCCGGTCACCCGTTTGGACACTTCGCCCTTCTCGTTGAGCAGCGTCTGGGTGAAGTCTTTCACCGGGCCGCGCAGCGGATCAAAATCAAATTCGTTCGAGAAACTCGCCATCTCGGGCGTAAACGACAGCGGCGCGGAGCTGTTGTCGCACCCCACCAGTGTTGCTGCCAGTAGCGTTATCGCTGCGTATTTCTTCACATTTATTACCGTACAGGGAGATTATTCCCAATCATATTAGCAAATACAGTTGTTTACACGAAGCCTGCTAAAATTAATCTCTACACAGAGAAAAGGAGCTACAGATGAAACGGTTACCCTGGATTACCGCCCTGCTGTTAATGAGTGCCTCAACGGCCGCGCTGGCGGCACCGGATTCCTGCGAGCGCGTGAAAAGCGACATTCAGCAGAAAATTATCAACAACGGCGTGCCTGAATCAGGTTTTACGCTGAGCATTGTGCCGAACGATCAGGCTGACCAGGCGGGCACTCAGGTGGTAGGCCACTGCGCCAACGACACCTTTAAAATTTTGTACACCCGTACAGGCAGCGGGGCTGCTGAAGCGCAGTAATTTACCCTCAATCCCCTTTGATTTGATGAGGATTAAGATTTAATACCCCCAAATCAGTAACACTCACCCCATCATTAGCCCGGTTATCATTTCGGGAAAAATAATACGTAATTATAATGATGGGGTGAGCCATGTCCGATACTGAACATCACGGCGGAATTAGCCGTCGAACTCTCATGAAATCCACGGCAATAGGTTCTCTGGCGCTGGCCGCCGGCGGGATCTCGCTTCCTTTCGGCTTAAAAAGCGCCGCCGCGGCGGTGAAGAACGCCGTCCAGCCTGCTGAAGATAAAGTGGTGTGGGGCGCCTGCTCGGTCAACTGCGGCAGCCGCTGCGCGCTGCGTCTGCACGTCCGCGACGACGAAGTGTACTGGGTCGAAACCGATAACACCGGCGAGGATATTTACGGTAACCATCAGGTGCGCGCCTGCCTGCGCGGACGTTCTATTCGCCGTCGGATCAATCACCCTGACCGTCTCAACTACCCGATGAAACGCGTGGGCAAACGCGGTGAAGGCAAGTTCGTGCGCATCACATGGGATGAAGCGCTGGACGCCATCACCGCCAGCCTGAAAGAGGTGGTCAGCAAATACGGCAACGAAGCAGTTTACATCAACTACTCTTCCGGCATCGTCGGCGGCAATATCACCCGCTCCTCCCCTTACGCTTCGCTGGTGGCGCGCCTGATGAACTGCTACGGCGGTTTCCTGAGCCACTACGGCACCTACAGCACGGCGCAAATCGCCTGCGCGATGCCCTACACCTACGGCAGCAACGATGGCAACAGCACCTCGGATATTGAAAACAGCAAACTGGTGGTGATGTTCGGCAATAACCCGGCGGAAACCCGCATGAGCGGCGGCGGGATTACCTATTATCTGGAGCAGGCCCGCGAGCGATCCAATGCGCGCATGATCGTTATCGACCCGCGCTATACCGATACGGCAGCCGGACGCGAAGATGAATGGATCCCGATCCGTCCGGGTACCGATGCCGCGCTGGTGGCGGGAATCGCGTGGGTATTGATCGACGAAAACCTGGTCGACCAGCCGTTTCTGGATAAATACTGCGTGGGCTACGACGAAAAAACGCTGCCGGAAGGCGCGCCCGCTAACGGCCACTACAAAGCGTACATTCTCGGCCAGGGCGATGACAACACGGCGAAAACGCCGGAGTGGGCCTCACGCATCACCGGCATTCCCGCGGATCGCATCATCAAACTTGCTCGTGAAATCGGCTCCACGAAACCGGCCTATATCTGCCAGGGCTGGGGACCACAGCGCCAGGCGAACGGCGAGCTGACGTCCCGCGCCATCGCCATGCTGCCGATCCTCACCGGAAACGTCGGCATCAACGGCGGTAACAGCGGCGCGCGCGAGTCGACCTACACCATTACCATCGAACGTATGCCGATACCGGATAACCCGGTCAAAACGCAAATCTCCTGCTTCAGCTGGACGGACGCCATCGCCCGCGGACCGGAGATGACCGCCCTGCGCGACGGCGTGCGCGGTAAGGATAAGCTGGACGTGCCGATTAAGTTCATCTGGAACTATGCGGGCAACACCATCATCAACCAGCACTCTGATATCAATAAAACTCACGAGATCCTGCAGGACGAAAGTAGATGCGAAACGATCGTCGTCATCGACAACTTCATGACCTCGTCAGCGAAGTACGCCGATATCGTGTTGCCGGACCTGATGACCGTCGAGCAGGAAGACATTATTCCTAACGATTACGCCGGGAACATGGGCTATCTGATTTTCCTCCAGCCCGTGACCGCACCGAAGTTCGAGCGTAAGCCGATCTACTGGATGATGAGCGAAGTGGCGAAACGCCTCGGGCCGGATATCCTTCAGAAATTCACCGAAGGACGCACGCAGGAACAGTGGTTGCAGTTCCTGTATGCCAAAATGCTCGAGAAAGACCCTAAGCTTCCGTCCTATGACGAGCTGAAAAAAATGGGCATTTATAAGCGCAACGATCCGAACGGACACTTTGTGGCCTATAAAAAATTCCGCGAGAACCCGGAAGCCCATCCGCTGAAAACGCCATCAGGCAAGATTGAGATTTACTCCAGCAAGCTGGCGGAGATTGCGGCTACCTGGGAGCTGGCAAAAGATGAGACCATCAGCCCTCTGCCCGTCTACGCGTCGACCTTTGACGGCTGGGATGCGCCCGAGCGCGCGCAGTTCCCGCTGCAGCTGTTCGGCTTCCACTTCAAGGCCCGTACCCACTCGAGCTACGGTAACGTCGACGTGCTGAAAGCGGCCTGTCGCCAGGAGGTGTGGCTTAATCCTGTCGATGCTGCAAAACGCGGCATCAAGAACGGCGATACGGTGCGCGTATTTAACGATCGCGGCGAGGTGCGAATTGAAGCGAAAGTCACGCCACGCATCATGCCCGGCGTGAGCGCCATGGGCCAGGGAGCGTGGCATGATGCCAATATGAATGGCGATCGTATCGATCACGGCTCATGCATCAACACGCTGACGACCCATCGACCTTCTCCGCTGGCAAAAGGCAACCCGCAGCACACCAATCTGGTGCAGATTGAGAAGGTGTAGAGGGTGAAACGCGAGACCCTGGTTTATTCTGTGGTCACTATTATCGGTTAACACAGTCGCGCGGGCGTCATCCGCGCGAGCAAGGAAAGTCTAATGAAAGACGTCTCACATCATGAATCGTTCGCGTTCAGCGCCCGGGTGCTGGGCGCGCTGTTTTATTTCGCTCCCGACAGCGAGCAGGCCGCGCCGCTGGTGAAAGCGCTCACCGCTGGCGAATGGGTTCAGGACTGGCCCCTGCCTTCGGAAACGCTGCAGCCCGTTGCCGATACGTTTGCTTCATCTTCCGATGAGTCGCTGGCGGACGCCTGGCAACGGCTGTTTATTGGTCCGTATGCCCTGCCCGCTCCGCCGTGGGGTTCCGTCTGGCTGGACCGTGAATCCGTATTGTTTGGCGACTCGACCCTCGCGCTGCGCCAGTGGATGCGGGAGAACAATATCGCGTTTGAGATGCAGCAGAATGAGCCGGAAGATCATTTCGGTACGTTGCTGCTGCTGGCGGCGTGGCTGGCCGAGAATGGCCGCGAGCCGGAGTGCAATCAGCTTCTGGCGTGGCACCTGCTGCCGTGGAGCACCCGCTTCCTGTCGGTGTTTGTCGACAACGCCGGGCATCCGTTTTATGCCGCGCTGGGCAGGCTTGCGCAGCTGACGCTCGCGGACTGGCGATCCGGTCTGCTTATTCCGGTTACGGAAAAGACGCTGTATCGCTAAGGGTGTGGCTTGCTCGCGGTTGGCGGGCAAGCCTTTAGCTTATACCTCGCCACCTGATTCACTCGCACTCTCTTTGCTTTGAATGAACCGAAGTGCCAGATAGAGGTCTGGCGCCAGAATCATGTCATCATCATTCATCGTTGGCCGGCTATCTTTAAACCAGCGCGTTAATTCCGTTTTTCTGCCCGCAAGGATTAACGTAATCTCTCGACCTTTCAGATCGCGCTTTAACTCATTTATGGTTGCCAGAACGCTGATATCTGAATAGGTGAAGCAAGCAACGGCATCAATGACCACCCATTTAGGCTGTACTGCTGCACCATCAACCAGGTTCAATACCCGGCGTTTAAAATAAGCCACGTTAAAATAGGTCAGCGGAGAGTTAAATCGATACATCAGCACGCCCGGGACCATTTTAATATCGGTTGTATTCCCTAATGAGTGAATCATTCCATTTTCGTCAGTTCCCAGTAAATGCTCGGAGGGACGAAACACCGTACGCAGGAACTGTAACAGGCCAAGCAACACCGCAAGGCCGATCCCCTGGATGACGCCGATAATTAACACACAGCCAAACGTGAAAAAGGCCAGGCGAAATGCCTGTTTATTTCTTCGCCTCAGATTCCATAAACCGCGAAGATCAATTAATGACCAGGATGCGTACATCAGAACAATTCCTAATGCAGATACCGGAATAAATTGTAATGGCTGAGTGAAAAACACCACTACGATACCGATGAGTAAGGCTGCGACGATGGAAACCAGCTGGCTTTTCCCACCCACTGAATCATTAACCGCTGTCCGGGAATCGGCTCCACTGATAGCAAACCCCTGAGATAACCCAGACATAATGTTCGCAATACCCAGCGCCCGGAACTCTGCATCAGCATTAATTTCATAGCCATTTTTCGCGGCGAAACTGCGGGCGGTCAGCATCAGGCTGACAAAACTGACCAACGCCAGGTTCAGTGCCGGGATCACTAAATCACGCATCGGACCGGGCTGGAACGCGCCCCAGTTAACGACGGGTAAACCAGGCTGGAAGCCTTCACCCCCAATAGTGGCAATACCGTACTGTTGCGCAGATGTCGCCCATACCAGTAGCGTTGTCATCACAATGGCAATCAACGGTGCTGGCCAGTGGCTGCGATACGTTTTGATCGCCATTAAAATAATTAACGTTAAAAGCGATATGCCAACGGTTAATAAATGGCTTTCTGAAAGACGGCCTGGCAAGGCCATTATTTTCTCAATAACCTGCGCTTCGTCGAGTTTTATCCCCAACACCTTGCCTAATTGCCCGACAATAATCGTCACGGCAACGCCATTAAGCAAACCCGTAAGGATGGGATGAGAAAGTAAATCGGCAAGTGCGCCCAGACGAAATTTACTGGCAAGCAGGCACCACCCGCCCATCATCAACGTCATGATAATGGTCAGCTGCCAGTGCAGTTCGGAATTACCTGCAGAAAGAGGAAACACGACGGCCGCGATCACCGCGCAGGTCGTGGCATCAGGGCCCACAATAAGCTGACGTGAAGAACCAAAGAGTGCATACGCTATCATCGGTAAAACGCAGGAATAGAGCCCCACTATTGCCCCAACACCCGCCAATTCAGCATAAGCAATAGCCACGGGTAGCGCGACAGCCGCAACGGATAACCCGGCTTTAATATCATGTTTTAGCCAGCTTTTATCGTAGGCTAACAAAGTTTGTAAACCTGGCATGAAGTTTAGCAATTGTTTTCCGAACACGTTGTTCTCCGGATAAGGATATTAGCCACGTCATGCTGGCACACTTCTCAGTGAGGTTCTGGTTTTCAAATGCTCCGGATTAAGGCGCCACTGTTCAGAATCTAATAACAGTTGAACTATTTATTATTCTGACTGGTGTTAAACATAGTTCAAAAACGACCGCTTGTGACTATTCTTCGTCCGGGAACGTATCGGCTTCAGGAGAATAATGCTGAAAAACGCATGCCAGCTTATGCCCGTCAGGATCGCGCAGATAGGCAACATAAAAATCGGGGCCGTATGCGGTTCGTGTCCCTGGCATGCCTTCACTCCTCCCTCCCGCAAGAAGGCCTGCTGCATGGAAACGTCTGACTAGCTCCGCGTTAGCTGCACGGAATGCGAACATTGTCCCGTTTCCCGCCGTTGCGGGTTGTCGGTCAAATGGAGGACAAATACAGAAGCTAAACCCCTCATCTGGATTATTTTCATCTCCCCACATTGCCCAGTCCTCGGTCCAGGCAGGCAAACGTGAATAGCCAAGCACGTTAAAAATCGCGTCATAAAACGCCGCGGCGCGCTGAAGATCCTTTGTACCTATAGTGATATAAGTCAGCATCTTGTCACATCCTCTTTGCCGTTTTCTGAACAGCGATTATACCTCAGAGGCTATGATTTTAGCGGCGGCAAAAGGCTGATTTTCACTCCTGTAAGCGCGTGGGGTAAGGGTTCTCAGAACATGTCCTATCGTAATTTCAGCCCCCTATCCGTGACGTGAATATCTCGAGTTTTGGTATGTATGCTAAAATTTATCCAGCTGAAGACCGAAAACAGTCCTTATAATTTCAGTACGTTAGCCAAAGTGAGCGAATATGGATAATATTCCACATAAGCAGACAGTTCGGAAAAGATGCCCCACATGGCTGTGGTGCGGAAGTTTTTATCTTTTTACGTTGCATTGCTCTGCAAATGAAATAAATCTGTATTCAATAAACACCGGCTCATACGTTTATCATCTGACCCATAATCGAGGACAATACACGGAGAACTTTGAAAATAAGTTCATATCCGTGGAGAGGAAATTCTCGGATACGTCGAAATACAGTCTTGTGCTAGGGACAATGAAAAACAGCTTTAATGACAGATGCCTCGCTGCCGGCGTAAGAAGAGACTGGGCTGGATGGGATAACGGTTGGGTTTTTAAAGGAATCTATGGATATGTAGGTGAATTTTTCTTTGATACTTTCGATGATTGTGGTGACCATGGTTCATACCATGATTTTAAAAAAGCAACGGGGATAGGATTTTCGCCCTATATATATCATGGGTTCCAGTATAATTTTACGTCTTTTTTTGGAATGGATGTGGGTATTATCATACCTTCCGTGTTTGTCATTACGGCACAATGGAGCTTTAGATAAATCCGTCAACCTCGTGTGCAGTGCTGTAACTGTCTGCAAAGGGAACCGCCCCGCCATCTCAACCGGAGCGGCTTTAATTACCGCAAAAGCGTGCTCAAAACGTTAAGCCACCGCAGCCCACAATCAAAAACTGTACGTCACCTTCAAACTTCCCGTGGGCGATGTTTTGCGTTGCACAATGGGGCTATCACCCGCATCCCCCGTCAGCTGCGTAACGCCCGCTGAGGCAAGGACGCTCCAGCGCGAGGTGAGCCTGTGGGTCCAGTCAAGATTCATCGAGTAGCCATAAATTCCCGCCCCGGCGTCATGTGGGGCAAAGCCCGATGCGCTCGACTGAGCGGCGCTGACCCCGTAGTAGGTCTGCATGTACTTGTCGGATCCCCAGCTGCCGGTCAGCGCCAGCGTCACCTCATTTTTTGGTGAGGTATAGAACGGGCTGGAAATGCCGAAATGCACCGCTTCACCGTTGTCCCTCTCAGAAACCGGAACCTCTGCCTGCAGCTGCAGGTGAAGCCAGTCGGTCACCCTGTACTCAAGCCCGGGCACAACGATTGCCGAGCCTTTTATCTCGCCCATTCCCCGCAGCTCGTCGCTGCCGGAGCTGATGGAATCGCTGCTCACGTCTTTATCTTTACGCCCAACTCGATAGCTCAGCGCGGCGCTGTAATCAAGATTGCCAACGTTGTTGCCGTAACCGATCCCTCGCGTGGTGCCGATAAAGAAGCCGTTTGCCATGGCGTACTCCACCACCTGAGCTGCGGAAACGCGGGTTTTATCTGAACCCGAGTAGCGCGGCGCGACGTCCACGCCGCCCCCCAGGGTTAAGACGTTACCCTGGCTCTGTTCTGCCGCCAGTACGGGCGTAGCCAGTAACGCCAGAACGACGCCCGGCACGAGGTTTTTCAGGCTGCGGCCCGGAAGTAAATGGGGAAACGTATGACGCAGTTCGATGTTTCTCATTAAAGAAGCCCTTCTGGATTCAAATGATGACGATGCATGCGGTTAACCGCCAGAACGCCCATTTTGAATACCGACCCTAAGGTTCTTATGAGCCGAACATGAAGAAACACTGAAGCGCGAGCCGACGCTGTAAACCGGGCAGGTTTCCTGATACCGTTTTTTTCTTAAGAAGTTCTTCATTCACGGTTGATACAGTTACCAGTGTGAAAATTCTACTAATCGAAGACGACCTGGATCTCGGCAACGGCGTACGTATCGCCCTCTCCGATCAAGGGTTTGACGTCATATGGGTTCGCCGCAAAGAGGATGCGCTGCATCAGCTGGACGTCTGCGTGCCGGAACTTATTTTGCTCGACCTGGGGCTGCCCGACGGTGATGGCATGAGCCTGATGGCGCGTTTGCGTCAGCAGCTTAAGGGGATCCCGGTCATCATTCTGACGGCGCGAGGTACGCTGCAGGACCGGCTGTGCGGGCTGGATGCCGGTGCGGACGACTATCTCGTCAAGCCATTTATTCTCGCCGAGCTGCTGGCGCGGGTGAGAGCCCTGGCGCGGCGCAGCTACGGTTTCGAAAATGAGGCGATAGAAATTCGGGGCTTATCGCTTCATGTTCCAACGCGCCGCGTGACGGTGAGCGCGCGCCACGTAGACCTGACGGCGAGTGAATATGCGCTGCTGGAAACGCTGATGCTGCGCGCTGACCGCGTGATTACGCGACGGTTTCTGGAAGAACGGATATTCGGTAACAAAGAGAACCTCAGCAATGCGCTCGACGTGCATATGGGAAATTTGCGGCGAAAAATCGGCGACGGCTATGTGCGAACGGTGCGGGGCGTCGGGTATGTCATTGATACCGTTTCAGTCCAGAAGGTAACAGGGTAATGCAAAACGTCTGGTACCACCTGAGACGCCCAACGCTGGTACGGCGAATTATTATCGCCCAGCTGCTGCTGCTTACCCTGCTGTGGTGTCTATTTTTAACCTTCATTCTGTGGGAGGACCTGCGCAGTCCTCCCATCCTTACGGGCAGTCATACCTACGACACCCTTTTTACCCTGGTCGAGCGGATGGACGAACACCCGCAGGATCGCACCGCGGTGCTGGAAGCCTTTAGCAAAGCGCTGCGTGAGGGCTATGGCGGCGGCGAAGATCCCGCGCTGTCAATCAACTTCATCGTGCGCAAAAATAACGCGATTATTTTTTCATCGCCTGATGCGCCAACGGGGGTAACCAACACCCGGTTTGGGGAAATGCAGCGTGTTCAGAGCGATGGTCGTACCTGGACCAGCCGAACCCTTAAATCCGCTCATTCCGACGTGGAGGTTACCCTTTTCACCCCGGCCGGCGGCTGGAACTTCTTTATCTACCTGAACTCGCGCGGCTACTACATCATGCCGCTGCTGGTCTGCTTCCCTTTTCTTCTGTTTCCCGCATGGCTGTCAATCCGCATTGCGATGCGCCCCTGGAACAAGGTGGTCAATGAAATTACGCTACGCACGCCTGACGATCTCTCCCCTTTAAAAGCCGTTCCCGGACACAGGGAGCTGCGCCAGATGGTGGATGCGATCAATGACTTCCTTGCCAGGGTGCGTGAAAGCGCGGAAAGGGAACGGGTTTTCATTGCGGATGCCGCGCACGAGCTGCGTACGCCCCTCGCGGCGATGCGCATCAACGTGGAAGCGCTGCAGTCCTGGGTCATTAGCGAGAGCCAGCAGGAACTGCTTGCGGGGGTGATTCGCAGCAACAGTCGGGCAGCGCGTCTCGTCAACCAGCTGCTGCTGATGATGCACAGCGAAGCGCGGATTGATACGGAAATGGAGACCGTGCCGCTGACGACGCTCATTCAGGAGCGAATGGCCGAGCTGGAACCGCTGGCGTCTGCGCGCAGGATTGAGCTGGAGTTCTTCGCCGAGGATGACATCTGGATCCCCGGCGTCAGGGAACGCCTGGTATCGCTTATTGATAACCTCATTGAGAACGCCGTGAAGTACAGTCCCGAGGGCGGGCGGATTCAGGTCGATGTCTGCATAGCAGATGGCTTCGCGCGGCTTCGCGTTTCAGATGCAGGGCCCGGTATTCCGGTTGAACTGCGCGAGCGCGTGTTCGACCGGTTTTTCCGCGACCCCAATCAGGTGCAAAGCGGGAGCGGGCTGGGGCTTGCCATCGTCAAAGCGGTGGCGCAGCAACACAACAGCAGCGTAAACCTGAGTACTTCCGCTGAAGGTGGCCTGATGGTGACGGTTGACTTCCCGAACCGCACGTTTTGCTAAATCAGAACAGGGGGTTCGATCGCAAATGCCGCAGATTGCTTCAAAATAATTACCGTATTTGTTATATTGTTGTTTATTGCTTATTCACCTCTGCGGTGCCAAAAAGAACAAGATTCACCGCAACCCAGGACAGAAAAATGTTAGATTACCGCTTCCCGACAGCTTTGCAGATGGTTCTCAGCGTAGCGATGGCGGAGCAATTGGGTGAACGTTCCACGAGTGCGATTCTGGCCTACGGTCTGGAAGCGAACCCGAGCTTCATCCGCAAATTGATGGTTCCGCTGACGCGTGACGGCATTATCGTCTCAACGCTTGGCCGTAACGGCTCAATTCATCTTGGTCGCCCGCCGGAAGAAATCACCCTGCGCGACATCTACCTTTCGGTCATCGAAGATAAAAAGCTGTGGGCCTCGCGCCCTGACGTGCCGGCCCGCTGCGTGGTCAGCGCTAACGCCTGCTGGTACTTCAAATCGATATCCGAAGAAGCCGAGGAGGCTTCGTTAGCGGTACTGGCCCGCCATACCGTGGCAAGCGCCCTGGAAGCGGTTAAAAACGCCGATAGCAGCGGATGGGATCCCCTCCCGGACCTTATTGCCCAGTATCAAAAAACGTCTTAGCGATCTCGCCGGGTGGCGCTGCGCTAACCCGGCCTACATTCAGATGTAAAAAAACCGCCTTCACAATGAAGGCGGTTTTTTATTATCTGCAGCGTTCCTACGCGGGCAGAACGTCCCTTTCCTCTTTTTTCCCGCGCGTCACGAACTTACGCAGCGTCACGTAAAACACCGGCGTCAGGAACAGACCAAACAGCGTCACGCCCAGCATCCCGGAGAAGACCGTGATCCCGGTGACGCCGCGCACTTCTGCGCCCGCCCCGTGGCCGAGGATCAGCGGAATAGTCCCGGCAATAAAGGCGATGGAGGTCATCACAATCGGACGTAAACGCAGGCGGCACGCCTCCAGCGCGGCTTCCATAATGCCTTTGCCCTGAATTTCCAGCTCGCGGGCAAACTCCACGATAAGAATCGCGTTTTTACACGCCAGCCCCATCAGCACCACCAGCCCCACCTGCACGAAGACGTTGTTATCGCCACCGGTCAGCCAGACGCCAAACAGCGCGGAGAGCATGGTCATCGGCACGATGAGGATCACCGCCAGCGGCAGCGTCCAGCTTTCATACAGCGCCGCCAGGACCAGGAACGCCAGTAGCACCGCGACCGGGAAGACGATCAGCGCCGTGTTGCCCTGCGTCGCCTGCTGGAAGCTCAGATCCGTCCATTCAATGTTCATCCCGTTTGGCAGGATCTGCTTAGACATGGCGTCCAGCTGCGTCATCGCCTGTGAAGACGAGAGCACGCGCGGGTCGGCATCGCCAATCAGATCCGCCGCCGGGTAGCCATTGTAGCGGATCACCGGATCCGGCCCGTAGGTGGTCGTGATTTTCACCATGCTGCCAATCGGCACCATTTCGCCCTGACTATTACGGGTGCGTAAATTCGCAATATCTTCAACGCTGTCGCGGAACTGCCCGTCGGCCTGCGCCATCACGCGCCAGGTACGGCCGAACTGGTTGAAGTCATTCACGTACGACGAGCCCAGATAGGTTTGCAGCGTTCCGAAAAGATCGGTCAGCGACACGCCCTGCGCTTTCGCCTTGTCACGGTCGACCTGCACGTCCAGCTGCGGAACGTTAGCCTGGTAGGTTGAGATCGGGAAGTGCATTCCAGGGGTCTGCATAATCGCACCGGACATGGTGTTCACCGCGTTTTGCAGCGCGCCATACCCCAGACCGCCGCGATCCTGGATGTACAGAGAATAGCCCGACCCCTGACCCAGCCCTAAAATCGGCGGCGGCAGAATGGAGAAGCCAAAGCCTTCCTGAATTTGCGCGATTTTCGCGTTAATCTCCGCGTTTATTTCCGCCGCAGTATGTTTGCGCTGGTCGAACGGCTTCAGGCCAAAGAAGACCGTCCCGGTATTCGGCGTATTGGTGAACTGCAGCGCGTTCAGCCCCGGGAACGCCACCGCGTAGTCCACGCCTTCGGTATTCATCCCGATTTCGCTCATTTTGCGGATCACCGCGTCGGTGCGCGCCAGCGACGAACCTTCCGGCATCTTCACGCCGCCAATCAGGTACAGCTTATCCTGCGTCGGAATAAACCCGCCGGGCACCGCTTTAAACATGACGCCAGCGGCACAGAGCAGCAGCAGATACACCACAAATACCGAGCCGCGTCGTCCCAGCGTTTTGCCCACCAGCCCCTGATAGCCGTTCGAGCTGCGGTGGAAAAAGCGGTTAAACGGACGGAAAATCCAGCCGAACAGACGATCGATAAGCCGGGTCGGGAAATCTTTCGGCGCGCCGTGCGGTTTTAACAGCAGTGCCGCCAGCGCCGGAGAGAGCGTCAGCGAGTTAATGGCGGAGATGACCGTGGAAATCGCGATCGTCACCGCAAACTGCTTGTAGAACTGACCGGTAACGCCCGAGAGAAACGCCATCGGCACAAACACCGCGCACAGCACCAGCGCAATCGCGATGATCGGCCCGGACACTTCGCGCATCGCCTGATGCGCCGCCGCAAGCGGCGCAAGCCCCTCTTCTATGTTTCGCTCGACGTTTTCCACCACCACGATGGCGTCGTCCACCACGATGCCGATGGCCAGCACCAGCCCGAACAAACTCAGGGTGTTCAGCGAGAAGCCGAGCAGGTAGAGAATGCTGAAGGTACCCACCACCGAAACCGGCACCGCGATCAGCGGAATGATCGACGCGCGCCAGGTTTGCAGGAACAGGATCACCACCAGCACTACCAGCACCACCGCTTCCAGCAGCGTTTGCACCACCGCACGGATGGAGTCGCGCACGAATACGGTCGGATCGTAAGGTGCCGCCCACTTCATGTCAGCCGGGAAGCGCGTGGACAGTTCGTCCATTTTCGCGCGCACCGCGTTAGACAAATCAATGGCGTTCGCCCCAGGCGACTGGAAGATACCAATCCCGACCGCGTCTTTATTGTTCAGCTGGGAACGCAGCGCATAGCTGCCGGACCCCATTTCGATACGCGCCACGTCGCGCAGGCGGACCACCGTACCGTCCTGCGTCGTTTTCAGGACAATATTGCCGAACTCTTCTTCGGTATGCAGACGCCCCTGGGCGTTAATGGAGATCAGGAAATCGCTCTCTTTCGGCAGCGGCTCGGCGCCAAGCTGCCCGGCGGATACCTGCACGTTCTGCTCCTGCATCGCCGTCACCACGTCCGACGCGGTCAGCCCGCGGGCCGCCACCTTGTTGGGATCCAGCCAGACGCGCATCGCGTATTCACCCGAGCCGAAAATCTGGATCTGGCCGACGCCGGGCAGGCGCGCCAGCTCGTCCTTCACCTTCAGCGTGGCGTAGTTACGCATATACAGTGAGTCGTACTTGCCGTTGGGCGAAAACAGATGCACCACCAGCGTCAGCGTCGGGGACTGTTTCTGGGTGGTAATGCCCAAACGCCGCACGTCTTCCGGCAGACGCGCTTCGGCCTGCGCGACGCGGTTTTGCACCTGCACCTGCGCCTGATCCGGGTCGGTTCCCGGACGGAAGGTGACGGTGGTGACCAGCACGCCGTCGGAGCCCGCAACGGACTTCATGTACATCATGTTCTCAACGCCGTTGATCGCCTCTTCCAGCGGCGTCGCCACCGTCTCGGCAATCACTTTCGGGTTGGCGCCCGGGTA
The DNA here is from genome assembly GCF_034106085.1 of Enterobacter sp. 302C9. Taxonomy (NCBI): domain Bacteria; kingdom Pseudomonadati; phylum Pseudomonadota; class Gammaproteobacteria; order Enterobacterales; family Enterobacteriaceae; genus Enterobacter; species Enterobacter sp. 302C9. Next base: position 63,469 of record NZ_JAWNBW010000007.1, on the reverse strand, counting down.
CTCCGCGCGCACCTGCACGCTTGGCGGCACGACGTCAGGATATTCGCTCACCGGCAGCAGCGGGATGGCGATTAACCCTGTGATAAAAATCAGAATCGACAGCACCGCGGCAAAAATCGGCCTGTCGATGAAAAAGCGGGAAAAGTCCATGGATAGGATTCTCAGGTCAAGGGATCAGTTGAGGGCGCTGGTGGCGGTCATGGCAACGGTTTTCGCGTTAACCGGCATCCCCGGCATAAACACTTTCTGTAAACCCTCGACGATGACTTTATCGCCAGGGTTCAGCCCCTGCCGCACGATGCGTAAACCCTCTGCCAGACGGCCCGGCGTAATGTCACGGCGCTGCGCTTTCCCCTCTTTATCGACGATATAAACGTACTTACGATCCTGATCGGTCAGCACCGCTTTGTCGTCGATAAGCGTGGCTTTGAACTCCGCGCTGCCCGGCAGGCGGACGCGGGCAAAAAGTCCCGGCGTGAACTGACGCTGGGCGTTATCCAGCAGCGCGCGCATGCGGATGGTGCCGGTACTTGGCGTCAGCTGATTATCAAGGAAGTCCACCTTGCCCTGATGGGGATAACCCTCCTCGCCCGTCAGGCCAATCTCAACCGGAAGCGCCGTGTGATTGCTGGACGCCCCCTGCCCGCTGCGGGCCAGATTCTGGTAGTGAAGGTAGGTCGACTCGTCCACGTCAAAGTAGACGTAAACCGTCTTCTGCGAGACCAGCGTGGTAAGAACGCTGGCGGTGTCGCCCGCGGTCACCAGGTTGCCGCTGGTGATCAGCGCCCGGCTGGCGCGACCGTCGATAGGCGCGGTGACTTTGGTGAAGTCCAGGTTGAGCTGCGCCGCGTCAACTGCCGCCTGCGCGGCACGGATATCGGCCTGCGCCTGAGTGGCGGCCGAACGACGCTGCTCCCACTCTTCACGGGAGACAACGTTGGTATTGACCAGCTTATCGGTACGGTTAGCCTCACTCTGCGCCAGGCTGGCCTGCGTTTTAGCTCTCGCCAGGTTCGCCTGCGCCTGTTCCAGCGCCGCGCGATAGGTTCGGTCATCAATCGTGAACAGCACCTCGCCCTTCTTCACTTCCTGGCCGTCGGTGTAATTCACTTTATCAATGTAGCCGGACACGCGCGGACGGAGCTGAACGCTCTCCACCGCTTCAATCCGGCCGTTAAAGCTATCCCACTGGCTAATGGATTTCACCACCACGTCAGCAGCGCTGACGGCGGGCGCAGGCGGCGCGGCGTTTTGCGCGACGCTGTTGTCGCATCCGACGAGCAGCACGGAGAGCAACATGACCCCCAGCGCGTTCAGATGAAAGTTACCCCAGGTTTTTTGCAGGCTCATTATTTTTATTCCGGTAATTGTCGCCGCCGGGCAAGACGCAGCAGGAGGCACTGCGCCACTTCCTTTGTCCGGTGGCTGTCTCAAGGCCATTTGTGTCGTTCATCGCCACAAAACTGTAACAGTTGCGAATACACTATCGCGGCGATTGTAGGAAGGCGTTTAACTAAGTGCAAGAATAATTGTTGCACTTTATGTGCTATTTGAGCGGATGTGAAAAGACCCGTTTCGGTCAGGGTTTTAAGTGCAACAATAAAACTTGCAATTATTACAAAAACGCGCCACCTTTTAATGCAACAGACAAAGATACTTTTTTACAGGCCGCGTGGGGGTAACCAGATGAACACTGGCGCATTTATGCATGATTTACTCGACTGGATCGATAACAACCTGGATAGCCGTCTGGACATTGAGTCCGTCGCCAGGCGATCCGGCTACTCGAAATGGCACCTCCAGCGCCTGTTCAAAGAGCATACGGGCTATCCCCTCGCCGGGTATATTCGCGCGCAAAAGCTGAAAAAATCGGTTGAGCGCCTAACCCGCAGCGATGAGCCGATTCTGAACGTGGCGATCGCGCTGGGCTTCGACTCCCAGCAGTCCTTCAACCGCAGCTTTAAGCGTCAGTATGGTCAGGCGCCCGGGGCGTGGCGGCGGAGCATGGTGGGCCCGGAATCGCAGCAGCTTTGCCAGTAATGCATATCTTGCTGCAACTTCTATCGGGAGCTGTTATACTGTATATAAATACAGTATAGCGAGGTGCACGATGGCTGTTGAAACAAAATTTGTTGTCGTAAGAAAAGGTGAAGAGAAAATGACATTTGCCAGTAAGAAAGAGGCTGACGCTCACGACAAGCTGCTCGATATGGCAGACGCGTTCACCGACTGGCTGTTGCAAAGCGGAATGCAAATGGATGAAACGCAGGCTGAAAATCTCGGCCTGTATCTCGCCGAGCAGAAAGAGACCGTGCAGCATATTCTGCGTACCAGCAAGCTTCCCGATGTCAATGCTCCAGCTGCAACGGATAAAACAGAATCCGATGCGGCTGACACGAAAAAAATCAGGGCCGTGAAAGCGGCCTGATTGCCAGAAAAATCATTACAGATCCCGGCGCCGTAAGCAGATAACTGCTTACGGCTTTTTTGCTGTCTGTTGGGATCCACTGCCGGTTGAGGGTAACAATGTCATTGTTTCATATTCAGAACATAAATAAGGAGATGACGTGCGCCAGGAAATGAAGGCGAAAATCATCAGGATCTGTGATTCAAAAATTGCCTCTAAGGGAAGCCACGTTGGGCTCTCGTTTTATGCTTTTTTTGCTAATAAAAATGACGATCCAGAACTGCTTATGGAAGTTGCGCACTGGTGGATTATGGAAATGAAACTCGATCATTTTGAAAAGGCAGAAAAGATCCGAAACCTCGCCTCAGCCCTGTAACACGCTAAAGCGGGATGGCCGGTGAGGACAGGACGCCAGCTTACACGTCAACTTTTCGTTCAAAGCAGAATTTTTTTCTGCTGCTGTCAGCTTTGCACCGTGAGTCCAAATGCTTAATGAGATCGCCCGGCGTTTAGCGCCTTCGGTGCCGAATCAGCTCTATCGCACCTGTCCGGGTTAATAAGAGATCCTGTAATGCGCTACGTAATAATAGATGCCGTTCAGTTTATTCTGAACAGCACTTTTTTTATTTTCGTTTTATTAAATAAAAGTTAACATTATTTAAGCATTATATTGCAATCATGTTATCAGGGAAAAGCCTGGGTAAGAACGCCTCATAAAAAACCTATTTATCAGTCGATTGCAACATCCACCTGATGTTTTGGGGATGAAAGTACTAAAGAGGACTATATTTTCGGAGTTTTTCTTTTTAATTGAACGTAAAATTTCTGAACTTTTTAGTTGGGCGCAATTAATAAAATTGCTCACCGCAATACATCGGTGCCATTTTTATGGCGAAATAGTCTCAAATCTCTTTGGTGCAATATGTCAAACATAACAAAACAGTTAGGTCGCTTTAAAGTCAGGGCGAATCCATTGAATATTCTGGTGCTTGGCGCGCTTTATTCATCAGGTATTTTTTCTACGCAAGCCATCGGTGAAACAAAGGATTTCACAGGGCAGACTGTAACTGATGGGGTATTGATAAACAATGCTGGTGACACCGTAAATATTAATGGCGGCAGCAAGATAAGCAATGCTAGTGATAAAAATAGTGTAACGATTGATCTTACTTCCGATCCTACAAAAGGGGCTACGCTTAATGTCAGTGGACAGGGCACCACGATTTCTGGCGGGAATATCGGTATAGATGTAGCCACCTCTAAAGGGAGTGTGGTTAACGTGACGGATAATGCGCAAGTTGACGGGCAGTTGCATGGTATCATGTTCCGAAACAATGTGGATGGTAAGTCGAATGCAACGCTAAAGGTCGAAAACGCGACCGTAACGGGGGGGAAATCTGCGATCTATGTCTGGGAATCAACCGGCGGTGGCAGTACCGTTGATATTTCCAACTCTGTGATTAAGACTGAGAAGGGTGTTTCCGGGGCTAATGCTCTGTTTATTTCGAGTGGTAGCACCGAGGTTCACGTTAGTAATAGCTCGATTACATCGGATGCCCGTGCAATCCTGACTAACGGTGACTTCTCTGGCATAGTTGATATAACTGACTCAACCCTTACTGCTGTTGAGGCTGGTATTAGAATGACACAAAATAACGGCAGTACTTTCAAGATTGCTAACTCCACTATCACTTCCGATGATACTGGTATTATGATTGGTTCATCTAATAAAAATACCAACATAACGCTGTCTAAAGGCTCAACAGTGAAAGGCAGTAAAAATGGAATCTTCGGAGATAGCGGCGGCGAAAATAATATCATCAATATTGATGGTTCCACGGTACTTTCTTCGGCCGGCAATGCTGTTTCATTAACAGGCGATTACACGTTGAACGTCAGCGCTAAGTCAACCATCGAAGGTGATAATGCCATTATCCTTAAAGGGGATACCACTGGCAGCACCGTCAACGTGAAAGATTCCACGGTGACCGGCAAAACCAATCTGCTGCAGATCTCCGGTACCAGCGCAGTGGATACGGTCGGTTTCAGCGGCTCTACCCTTTCCGGCGCCATCACCACCTCTTCAGGCGCTGACCAGTCGGTGAACATCGACAGCTCAGCCTGGACCGGTAGCGCCGGCAAAACCGGTACCGGCGCGCTGGCGCTGAATATCAGCAACGGCTCAACCTGGATCAACAACGCGGCCACGGATGTCAATGCCATCAGCCTGACCGGTGCCAGCAGCATCGTGATGGACGGCGGGAATATCCACACCGCAAGCCTGTCCGACAGCGCACCGACCACGCTGCTGGCGGCGGCCAGCCCGACGGCGTCCACCATTTACTCCACGTATAACGCGGAAACCGGTTCAGCCTTCGTGCTCACGGCCGACAAGGCCTCCGGCAGCTTTAATGCCGGCGTCACCTCCAGCTCCAGCGGTGCGGCGGGCGATATGACCGGCAACACCATTGTGCAGGTGACGGACGGTTCCGGTGCAACCTTCAACTCCATGCAGAGCGATGTCGGGGTTTACCGTTACGAATCACGCAGCGTGGCTAACGCAGACGGGTCAACCAGCGTGATCCTCGATAACATTACGCCAGAACCGACGCCAGACCCGGCCCCTGGCCCGAATCCGAACCCGGATTCACGCATGCTCTCAACCGCCGCGCAGGCTGTGGTGAATACCCGTGCGGCAGCGATGAGCATCTGGAGCGACGAACAGGATGTGCTGAACCGCCGTCTGGATAACGAGCGCCTCACCGGCAGCAGCGACGGCACGGTGAACGCCTGGGGCAGCTACTACGGCGGCTACCACCGTCAGCAGGTCGAGCAGACCAGTTCTGCCTACGATCAGACCAACAACGGCTTTATGTTAGGTGCTGACAAGCGTGTCGATATCGCGCCGGGCAACCTGCTGTTCGGTTTTGCCGCCACCCGCGGGTATTCGGATGTGAACATGCATGACGGCGGCAGTGCAGGTACAGATGTCGACAGCTACGGCGCCTCACTGTATACCTCACTGCGCCTGAACAACGGTCTGTTCTTTGATGCCAGCATCAAGGGCACGCACCTGAAAAACGACATCAGCGTGACGTCTCTGGACGGCGGTCATACCACCGGCGACTATAACAACAATGGCTTCGGCGGAGCTTTCAAAACGGGCTACCACAAGCAGTTTAATGCCTGGTATATCGAACCTTATGCCCAGATTTCTTATGCCCGCTATAACAGCGTCGACTACAAGCTGAAAAATGGCCTGCACACGAAAGATGACGGCAGCACCTCACTGGGTCTGGAAGGCGGTGTGAATGTCGGTACGGCGATGGCGCTGAACAATGGCACCGAGGTCCGTCCGTATGTGCATCTGGCCGTTGCGGGTGAAACCGAGAACAGCAACACCATGGACATCAACGGCGAAAAAATCAACGACAGCACCGACGGTTCACGCGGCATCGTTGGCCTGGGCGCGGATGTGAAACTCAGCAAAAACCTGAGCGGATGGGCCGGGGCGAACTATGCCAAAGGTCAGGATCACTACGAGTCTCCATGGCAGCTGAATGCCGGTGTCAGCTACACCTGGTAATTTAATGGCAGGAGCGAAAACCGGGCATAATGTTATGCCCGGTTTTTTTTACGAAAAGCCTGCAAGGATAACTTCATATTACAAAGGCTTTAGCATGGCACAAAAGGTAACGCGTTTCTGCGCAGTCAGCTTTCTCCCCCGCCCCTGCCGCCCTCACCTCAGAAACCCATTGCAATCCAGCAACCAAAGAGCCCTGCCTGCAGATACATCAGGTTGGTTCATAAACACGGTTTTATGATAATAGTGGACAAATAAAGAAATTTTGTCTGATGTAACAATTAGAACACAATCCTTTTAAGGACTTACCAAAAAAGACTTTTTTTATCTTCGCCAGTATCATCTTTTAAGATCTGCAAGGAGCTCCAGATAATAATATTACGGAGTTTGTTTCAATTAATTATTGTGGAGTCAGGATTGAAAGCCACATTACCTATATTAACTGGCTGCGTTGCAATTGCCCTCATTCATAATACCTCCGACACTGTCGATTTCCGCGGCACCCGTTTTTTAGATAAAGCAGCAAAAAAAGAAGTTTCAGTAATCGTGCGCAACCCGTTCAGTGCACCGTATTTAATTGAGGCGGTAGTGAAAAATCTTAACAACGACGTGCACAAATCCCCCCACCTCATCATTCTTCCCTTCTGTCACCAGGAAGGCGGTAAAGAGAACCTAAAGCGCCTTGTTATTGCAGGCACGCTTTCCCAGGTTAAAGAGTCGATGTACAGGCTTCGCGTCAAGGCGATTCCGTTTGCGTCTAAGGAAAATAAGACGCTACAGATTGCCGCCGCGACCAGTATCAAACCCATCTATCGCCCTGACGCGCTAAAAGATGCCCACGTTGAAAAACAGAGCGATAAACTCAAGTGGCATGTTACAGGCGAGCGGTTTGAAGGACTTTCTTATGAGGCCTACAGCGGCGGGAGAACAGGGATTATCGATACTGCCTCAGCAGTTGGCACGCCGACCTTTAAAATTCATACACATACTGTGAGTATGGCCTCTGGCAACATACCCGGTACAATCAGTCCTGTTATTACCATGTCATTTGCATACAACTGAGGACGAGCTGCGTACGCAAAACCGCTATCGGAAGGCGGTTTCATGTTTGTTTTTTCTCACAAGGATGTCCAGATGAAGCTAATCCTCCAACCCCATATTCTGTTCAGAGCCTTATCAACCTCCTGACTGATTGTATCGATACGTTCTGATTCGGAATTTTTATCATCTTTTCAACAAACTCTTCTATCATACATTAACAATTATAATTTTTTTGGTAGCCATAAGTATGAAACCTGAAACACATTTCAATACCCTGATCGAGGCAGCCTCTGACACCAGGCGGATCCAGAGTGGTAAGCCACGCCAGCTCATTTCGCTGGAGAAGAAAACCGAGCCAGTAACGTTTATCCTGCATGAGGGAGTCGTTGCGATATACCGAAGCAGCGATCGGCTTCTAATCAAATACATCAAAGCCCCAATGATTACTGGCATGAACGAATTAATTGACACCAACGCCGACATTTTTATAAAGGCCTACAGAAATGTTAGCTATGAGATCCTGCCCACAAAAGAGATGCTTGACGTCATCAGTACGAAGGGATTATGGAAAGAGGCCGCATACTGTTATATGTATGCCGTCCGGCAATTGCTGGTCGCCCACTACTCATCCGTCGGGCTCTCCACCTATGAGTTGATACGACTGAATTTGATTGCCCTGATGAATGAAGATGAAGCGCTGAGTGGTCATGTCAACGTCAGTGATTATATTCTCGAAAAAACCCGACTTTCACGCAGTCGTGTTATGAAAATACTGGGCGATTTGCGTATCGGTGGTTATATTGAGATCAATCGAGGTATTCTGATAAAAATTAATAAATTGCCTGAAAAATATTAAGCGCTTTTAACGGATAATTGACACAGGTCCGTTATATCTGACAAACAATACCGGGGGATAAATTACCTGACGTAAGTACAGCTGCCGCATCACAGCGGCGGCTGGAGCTTTTGTATCGCTTTGCGCAGTTGCAGATCATTCTTGACCCCCAGCTTAAACATAATCTTTCGCTTATGGGTACTGATCGTTTTCTGACTTCGAAACATTTCACGTGATAATTCAATCCCGGTTTTACCGCTTTTCAGGCCAATAAGTACTTTTTTTTCTGCATCGGTAAAAATCATACCGTCGGTTATATTATTCTCCTGCTCCTGCAGTCGCAGGAAGTGAGCACTGATATAACGTTGTTTTTTCATACTGTGTTTTATTAGCTCACGCAGTTCCAGCAGACGTTCATCCACACAAAGCAGTGAACACCGGTATGACCTCATGAGCTGATGCGCCAGCTTCTCCTGACATGCAGAGAGCATAACCAGAGCAGTTCCTTCACCTGACCGGCAGAGACTTTCGTACTCCGCGGCGGAGATATCAGTAAGCGTGTCATATGCGGTGAAATCAAGCAAAGTCAGGTGCGCGTTATCATGCCGTGTAAGTTCATATTTCCAGTCAGGGTTTTGTTCGCGAAAAGCCTTCAGGCTGGATATAAACCCGTTCAGTAGAGTCGGATGAACCACACGGGAACAAACAGTAAAAGTAAACATAGTTCTCCAGATGTTCAGACTGAATAAATCTGATCCAAACGGTTAAGCAGATCCAGCCAACTGGCTGACTTTTGCAGGCTCAGACGTAACCGGATGTTTTGTTTATGGGTGAAGACCGTTTTATATCCCATATGGCGCAGACTGGCGATCTCATAGGCACTCAGACCTCGGGCGCAGTCGATAAGAATATTCAGTTCAGAGTGTGTGAGCCTATTTTTTCTATTCATGTTATTTATTAGCGGGGAGCGTAAAGGCAAATATCCTGAACTGAAATTTTTGGATAACATACGCTGAGCGAGTTCTTCTTCCAAATAATTTTCGCAGAGTAGCGTCTGTACACCAAGCTCGTACATCAGTCTGATAAGCAGGTCATCCCGTTTTGCGACCCAGACGATAATTTCTTTTCCCTGCATTATCAGATGATGAATTATCCGCAATAGAGAATATATTTCTTCACCGGCACCACTAACGCCTGCAGCGAATAAAGACGTTTGATCATTAAAAGGGGGCACCTCCTCTATTAGCGCGTCTGGTTCAATCACTAACAGAGAGCCATTGACGGCCTGGATGCTGTTTTTGGCCGCATTGCGAAACAGTGGCCGAGGTTCATAAAGTATAATTTCTGTTATTTTTTGCTGTAACATCGTATCATTTATAAATATAAGTCAATATAGATAATATTAGATAAACATGCTGCAATATTGGAGTGGTTTTGTGTCCAATAAAGGATGTCAATTGCAGATAATTATTTTCCAGGGGATTCCTGGGGCGGAATTTATTTTTTTCGGCAGGAAAACGATGATCGCTGGCTTTGTACCATCGACAACTCCTGCGGTACGAGCGCGGCGCAGTTGTCTGAGACAGCAAAAAGATAGGCATCCGCCGGAAGGGGTCGATTGGGCAAGACAGTACATCCCACTAAATTTTGCCCCAACCTTCCCCGCGCAACTGGTGTATTGTTTTTAGACAATTCATTCCTCTAAAGGACACCTGCGCAATGATCACCATCCTCGGCAAAACCACCTCCATTAACGTTCGTAAAGTGCTCTGGACCTGCGAAGAAGCAGGCCTCGAATATCTACAGGAAGATTACGGCAGCGGTTTTGCCTCAACGGAAACGGAGGCCTTCCGCGCGCTGAATCCCAACGCCATGGTGCCGGTGCTGATCGATGACGATTTCGTGCTGTGGGAATCTAACGCCATCTGCCGTTACCTGGCGCGCAAGGCCGGACGTCACGATCTGCTGCCCGCAGAACCGCAGGCCTGCGCCAACGTCGAGCGCTGGATGGACTGGCAGGCGACCGAATTTAACAACGCCTGGCGCTATGTCTTCCCGGCGCTGGGGCGTAAAAACCCGGACTTTAACGATCCTGAACGTATTGCGGCGGGAATAAAAGAGTGGAACCACTGCATCACCATCCTGGAAATCCAGCTGCAGCGCACCGGCGCCTTTGCGGCGGGCGAGACGTTTACCCTTGCGGACGTGGTGCTTGGGCTGTCGGTGAATCGCTGGAAAATGACGCCCTTTGATAAGCCCGACGTGCCCGCGATTGAGGCCTGGTTTGAACGCCTTAACCAGCGACCGGCGTTTTTGCGTCACGGAAATAACGGCATGATTTAAAGTATTCTCGACCCCATTTTGAGTAAGGATATTTTAATTAATTACTAAACCCTGAAAGTCGTCAGAGGGAATAATAATTAAGCCATATCCTGGACAGCCCGTTGCGCCGCTTTGCTAGCCTGAATATTCAGGCAAAGCTCAATCTGGAGGTATTCTTGCTGATTAGACTCAAGAAAGAACGAACGCATAAGGAGGATCGCCGGCTTGCTCTCTGGCTGGCGACCTCGGCAGGTTTGCTGAATGCCATCGCTCTCGGGGCATTTGGTTTTTTCCCCTCACACATGACCGGCAACACCTCACAGTTATCGAGCGAAGTCTCTTCCACCGATCTGAGCGATATGATTTTCTTCGGCTCGATTATTCTCTCTTTTGTCGCAGGCGCCATTATTGCGCGCATGATTGTGATATGGGGCATTATTCATAACGTCAGGCTGGTTTTTTGCCAGATCCTGTTTGTCGAAGGGTTATTACTGACCGGCGTCTCCTTCTACGAGATGTATTTTCATGCCCTCACCAGCAACCGCGTGATTATTCTTTTTCTGTGCGGACTAATGGGCATTCATAACTCCACCTCCACGCAGCTTTCCGGCGGGCGGGTGAGATCAACGCACATTACCGGCACGCTGACGGACGCGGGGATATCCCTGGCCTCGGTACTGGTGGCGATGCTGCGCAGGGATTACTCCAAAGATACGGCGGCGCAAAAAAGCCAGCTGAAAACCCACTTAACCACCCTTTTCTCGTTTATTTCGGGCGGTATCGCGGGGCTGCTGCTGTTCAGATGGATCGGGTTTAACGCCATGCTAGCGCTCGGGTTGATGCTCGCCGTGGTCGCTATCGTTTCAATTATCTCCGTCTCGACGCGGGTTCGACGGGTTCGTGCCTCTCTGTGAAGATAAAGTCTGATATCCGGCGTATGAGCTCTTTAGATGTGACACCGTCACATCTAAAAATTCGCTTTAGGACTATTCTGCCTGACCCTCAATCAGCCCTTATGCCATAAGGCTTAACCCAAGGTTGTCACTGTTTTCATAGGATTACTGATTTTACCCCTTCGCTGGAACCCTTCCCAAACGCTTGCTATAGGTGAAATACCCCTGCCGAAACATGGCATAACAACAGGCAACCGGTGGTTGCTATAACGCATGCGCACAGGGAGACACACCGCAATGCACCCATTACTCAAACGTTCGCTGCTGTTTATCGGCGCCATTATCGTGGTCCTCGCCCTTCTCGTCTGGGGTATCGGGATGGAGACGATAAAGGCGCGCCAGGTTGACCTGGTCTATCTCGGGCAACAGCACATGATTCTGGTTTTCTCGTCGATGTTTTTTGCCCTGCTGGTGGGTATTCCAGCCGGTATTCTGCTGAGCCGCCCGGTCGCGCGGGGTATCGCCGAATATGTGATGCAAATCTTCAACGTCGGCAACACGCTCCCGCCGCTGGCCGTACTGGCGCTGGCGATGGTGGTGATTGGCATCGGCGATACGCCCGCCATCATCGCCCTGTTCCTCGCCTCGCTGCTGCCGATCGTGCGCAATACCTACGCCGGGCTGTGCTCGGTCCCGCCGTCGCTGCTGGAAGCGGCAAACGGCATCGGGATGACCAAATGGCAGCGTCTGCGTCAGGTTGAGCTGCCAGCCGCCTGGCCGGTCATGCTCTCGGGGATCCGCATCGCCACCGCCATTAACGTCGGTACCGCGCCGCTGGCTTTCCTGATTGGCGCCAGCAGCTACGGCGAGCTGATTTTCCCCGGTATCTACCTGAACGATTTCCCGACCCTGATCCTCGGCGCGGCGGCCACCGCCCTGTTCGCCCTGATCCTCGATACCCTGCTGGCGGCGCTGGGTCGCGCGATGAGTCCCCATCTCGCTCGATAACTATAACAAGGAGCTTTTATGAGACTGTTTTCCGGCCTGACGGCGCTGTGTGTCGCGGCGCTGTTCACCAGCCAGGCGATGGCGGCCCCGCTGATTCTGGCGACCAAGAGCTTTACCGAGCAGCATATTCTCTCGGCGATGACCGTGCAGTACCTGCAAAAGAAAGGTTTTCAGGTCCAGCCGCAAACCAACATTGCCACGGTGATCTCCCGCAACGCGATGATCAACAAGCAGATTGACATGACCTGGGAGTACACCGGCACGTCCTTGATCATCTTTAACCACATCAACAAGCGCATGTCGCCGCAGGAGTCTTATGAGACGGTGAAACGCCTGGACGCGAAGCACGGTCTGGTCTGGCTCAAGCCCGCCGACATGAACAACACCTACGCTTTCGCCATGCAGCGCAAGCGCGCCGAGGCGGAACACATCAACACCATGTCAGAGATGGTGGCGAAGATTGAGCAGATCCGTAAAACCAACCCGGACAAAAACTGGCTGCTGGGATTAGACCTGGAGTTTGCCGGGCGCAGCGACGGCATGAAGCCGCTGCAGGCGGCCTACAAGATGGATCTGGACCGCCCGCAAATCCGTCAGATGGACCCCGGTCTGGTCTATAACGCGGTGCGCGACGGCTTCGTTGACGCCGGTCTGATTTACACCACCGACGGGCGCGTAAAAGGCTTCGACCTCAAGGTGCTGGAAGATGATAAAGGCTTCTTCCCGAGCTACGCGGTGACGCCGGTGGTGCGTAAGGACACGCTGGAGGCGAACCCCGGTCTGGAACAGGCGCTCAACACCCTCTCGGCGCAGCTCAACAACGACGTTATCACCGAGCTGAACAAGAAGGTGGATATCGACCATCAGTCACCGCAGCAGGTCGCCCGCGATTTCCTGCGTAGCAAACAGCTGCTGTAGGAGGCGCTATGGAGACGATTCACTACATTCTCGACAACTGGGATTACCTCTTAACCCTCACCCTTCAGCACCTGTGGCTGGTGGCGCTGGCCGTAGGTTTAGCCATCATCATCGGCGTACCGCTGGGCATTCTGATTGTCCGCCATAAGTGGCTGGCAACGCCGGTGCTGGGGATTGCTACCATCGTGCTGACCATTCCGTCCATCGCCCTGTTTGGGCTGATGATCCCGCTGTTTTCGCTGATCGGTCAGGGTATTGGCGCCCTGCCCGCAATTACGGCGGTGTTTCTCTACTCGCTGCTGCCGATTGTGCGTAATACCCATACGGCGCTCGACAGCCTGCCGCCGGGCCTGCGCGAAGCCGGGCGCGGCATCGGCATGACCTTCTGGCAGCGGCTGCGCTGGGTTGAAATCCCGATGGCGCTGCCGGTGATTTTCGGCGGGATCCGCACCGCAGTGGTGATGAATATCGGCGTGATGGCGATTGCCGCCGTAATCGGCGCGGGCGGGCTGGGCCTGCTGCTGCTCAACGGCATCGGCGGAAGCGATATTCGCATGTTGATTGCGGGCGCGCTGATGATTTGTCTTTTAGCAATTGTGCTCGACTGGCTGCTGCACCGTCTGCAGGTGGTTCTGACTCCAAAGGGGATTCGATAATGATAAAACTGGAAAACCTCACCAAACAATTTTCACAGAAGCACGGCCAGTCCTTTAAGGCCGTCGACAACGTTAACCTGACCGTACCCGAAGGGGAAATGTGCGTCCTGCTCGGCCCCTCCGGCTGCGGGAAGACCACCACCCTCAAGATGATTAACCGCCTCATTACCCCAAGCAGCGGGACAATCCTGATCAGCGGTGAAGACACCAGCGGGATGGACACCGTCACCCTGCGCCGCAACATTGGCTACGTTATCCAGCAGATTGGCCTGTTCCCGAACATGACCATCGAAGAGAACATCACCGTCGTGCCGCGCATGCTGGGCTGGGATAAAGCGCGCTGCAAAACCCGCGCCGAAGAGCTGATGGATATGGTGGCGATGGATCCGCATAAGTTCCTCAACCGCTACCCGCGCGAGATGTCCGGCGGCCAGCAGCAGCGTATCGGCGTGATCCGCGCCCTGGCGGCGGATCCTCCGGTACTGCTGATGGATGAACCCTTCGGCGCGGTGGACCCGATCAACCGCGAGGTGATCCAGAACCAGTTCCTGGAGATGCAGCGCAAGCTGAAAAAAACCGTCATGCTGGTCAGCCACGATATCGACGAAGCCCTGAAGCTCGGCGACCGTATTGCGGTGTTCCGTCAGGGGAAAATCGTGCAGTGCGCCAGCCCGGATGAGCTGCTGGCGAAACCGGCGAACGAGTTTGTCGGCTCGTTTGTCGGTCAGGACCGGACGCTGAAGCGTCTGCTGCTGGTATCGGCGGGCGACGTCACCGACCAGCAGCCGACCATTACGGTGCGGGGCTCTACTCCACTTCCCGAAGCCTTTGCGACCATGGATGATAATGACATTCGTGCCGTTACGGTGGTCGACGAGCACGGCAAACCGCTGGGCTTTGTTAAGCGTCGCGAAGCGCGTAACGCCAGCGGTACCTGCGCCGACATTCTCCATCCGTTCCGCATGACCGGCAAGGCGGAAGACAACCTGCGCGTGGTGCTTTCACGTCTGTATGAGAGTAATACCAGCTGGATGCCGATCGTGGATGAGGACGGTCGCTACAACGGCGAGATTTCGCAGGATTACATTGCCGAGTACCTGAGTTCAGGGCGTACGCGTCGGGCGCTGAATATTCATAGCGACAGCTAACCTTTCTGGCCGGGCATCGCCCGGCTTTTTCGCACGCAGACCTTTTGCTAACCCCGCGATTTCCCGCCACAATATCGTATCGTCCCCGTTAAAACGCGACCCATGCAACGTCTTCATACCTACCCCGACATCCGCGCGATGTTTCGTCGTCTGCTGATTGCCACCGTCACCGGCGTGCTGGCCGCGCTGGCCGTTGCGGTATTCCGCCACAGCATGTACCTGCTGGAGTGGCTGCTTCTCAGCAACGACAGCGGCAGCCTGGTGAATGCGGCCGCGTCGCTCTCGCCCTGGCGGCGCGCATTAACGCCCGCGCTGGGTGGGCTGGCCGCCGGACTGCTGCTCTGGGGTTGGCAGCGTCTGACCGCGCAGCGGCCTCATGCTCCCACCGATTACATGGAAGCGCTGGAGACCGGAGACGGCCAGTTTGACTACGGCGCCAGCCTTGTGAAATCCCTTGCCTCGCTGCTGGTCGTGGCCAGCGGAAGCGCCATCGGGCGTGAAGGGGCGATGATCCTGCTTGCCGCCCTCGCCGCCTCCCTTTTCGCCCGGCGCTTTACGCCCAAATCCGAATGGAAATTATGGATAGCCTGCGGTGCCGCCGCCGGGATGGCCAGCGCCTATCATGCGCCCTTAGCCGGAAGCCTGTTCATCGCGGAAATTCTGTTTGGCACGCTGATGCTGGCCTCGCTCGGCCCCGTGGTGATTGCGGCGGTGGTGGCGCTTCTTACGACGCAGCTCCTGGCTCCGGGCGCGGGTACGCTTTACGCGGTCCATCTGAGCGGCCTCCTTACCGCGGCCGATTATGCTCTTCTCGTCGCGATGGGGCTGGTGGCGGGCCTCTGCGGACCGCTGCTGATGTGGCTGATGGACGTCAGCCACGGGCTTTTCCTGCGCCTCAACCTTTCGCCGCCGTGGCAGCTGGCGCTGGGCGGTGCGATCGTCGGGCTGCTGTCTCTTCTCACGCCGAAGGTGTGGGGGAATGGCTACAGCGTGGTTCAGGCTTTTCTGCTCGCCCCGCCGCTGCTGACGGTCATTGCCGGGGTGTTTGTTTGTAAACTGCTGGCGGTACTGGCGAGCAGCGGATCGGGCGCGCCCGGAGGGGTGTTTACGCCCACGCTGTTTGTCGGTATGGCAACAGGAATGCTGTTCGCGCAGCTTTTCGCGCTGTGGCTACCGGGCTCTGAGACGGCGATTTTGCTGGGGCTGGCGGGAATGGCAACGCTACTTGCCGCGACCACGCATGCGCCCATTATGTCGGCGCTGATGGTCTGTGAAATGACCGGGCAGTATTTTTTACTGCCCGGCCTGCTGGTCGCCTGCGTGGTGGCGTCCGTGCTGTCGCGGACGTTACGCCACGACTCGGTCTACGGTCAACACGCCACCGAGGGCAGAGAGATCGATGTACTGCGCTAGCTCGCGCTGCTCGGCGCGGGGCAGATAAGGCAGTTCACCCACCAGCGGCCCGGGCAGCTTTTTGCTCAGCACGTCGATGATCTCGGCGTAGTGCGCCAGGCCCGGGTTGATGCGGTTTGCTACCCAGCCAATCAGCGGCAGGCCGTCATTGGCGATCGCCTGCGCCGTCAGCAGCGCGTGGTTGATGCACCCTTCCTGGATACCCACCACCATTACCACCGGAAGCTGTTCCTGTACGACCCATTCGGACAGCGGGCGCAAATCATTCATCAGGCTGCGCCAGCCGCCCGTCCCTTCCACAACCACGTGGTCAACCTTCTCGCTCAGGTTCGCCAGTCCGTCGGACAACAGGGGATAATTAATCAGGCCGCTGTGCGCTACGCTGCTCTCCTCTTCGCTTAACGCAATGGGATTGACCGCGTGATAAGGCAGTTCCAGCGACGAGACGCTTTGCAGCACCAGGGCGTCTTTATTACGCAATCCCTCTGGCGTCTCTTTACTCCCTTTTGCGACCGGTTTGTACCCTGCCACGCGTTTACCGCTTGCTGCCAGCGCCTGCAGCAATGCGCGGGATACGACGGTCTTGCCGACAGAGGTATCTGTACCAGTAACAAAGAAACGCTTAAGCATGACTCACTCCACCTCTTGGGTATGCTTCGAAAATATAAACCAGGTAAATAATTCAGTGGAGGAAGTCTACGGGATGCGTGCGCTACCCGGCTTGAGATAGCGCAATTTTTCTTACATCTGCGGAAAAGAGTTAACCCTGCAGCAGGCGGATCAACAGCGAGCCGTTATACATGGCATCTTTGACCAGCGCCGCGCCGGCCATGGTTCCCTGGTTGGAAAACTGGGTGCTTTCTACCGCAATATTTTTGCTGTAGGCGGGAAGCGACTGCTGATGGATGCAGGCCGAAATCGCCGGGAAGAGGATCTCCGCCGCCTGGCTCAGCGGTGAGCCAATAAGGATTTTTTGCGGATTGAAGAGGTTCACCATAATGGCCAGTATACGGCCAACGTTATTCCCCACGCCGGTAATAATGTCCTTAGCCAGCAGATCGCCCTGGCGCGCGGCGGCGCAGAGGGAATCCACCGTCAGGGGTTGGCCGTGCAGCGAAGAGCTCATGGACTGGCTGAGCCTGACCTGCGCCAGCTCCAGCACGCTTTCCACGCTGGCAATGGTCTCCAGACAGCCGTGGTTTCCGCAGTAGCAGCGCTTGCCGTACGGGTCGACCTGGGTATGACCGATTTCCACCAGGCTACTGCTCCCGGCGTGGAGAAGACGTCCGTCGGTAATCACGCCCGCCCCAACGTTATGGTCGATGACCACCTGAATCACATCCCGCGCGCCGCGCGACGCGCCAAACAGCGCTTCCGCCATTGTCCAGGCGCTGATGTCATGCTGGATATAGACCGGTACGCCGGTATGGTTTTTCAGCACCTCGCCCAGCGGCATCTCTTTGACATCGTCGTAAAACGGCATGCGGTGAACAATACCGTTTTCGGTATCAATAATGCCCGGCATGGTGATGGCAATCGCCGTTAAGCGTTCAAGCCGCTGCTGATGGCGGATAAAGAAGTGATCGATATGCGAGACAATCGCGTCGAGGAGCGGTTCCTCCGCGTTGAGCGGCAGTTCAAGCCGGTCTTCCACCACCAGCTTGCTGCTCAGGTCGCGCAGCGCAAGGAAGATCTCCCCCCGGCTGATGCGCAGTGACAGGTAGTGCCAGGCTTCCGTTTCAACCACCAGCCCGACAGCAGGACGACCGCGGCTGCCCGGCTCCTGAATTTCCGTCTCCTGAACCAGGTGCGCTTCCAGCATCTCGCGGACAATCTTGGTGATACTGGCAGGTGCCAGTTGTGCCAGGCGCGAAAGATCGATACGCGAAACCGGACCAAGCTGATCAATCAGGCGATACACCGCGCCAGCGTTGGTCTGCTTAATCTGATCGATATGCCCTGGCTGACTATCAGCAACCACCTCGTACTCCCTTATTTTCGAGCTTCGAAATAAACTGTTTGCTATGGTGAAGCACTTGCATGGCCGTCGTCAAATATTTACTTAGCCATGTGATTTACCGCACATTTTTACCCTCTTTTGCGTGAAAATGCCGCCCGGCAGAGGCGCTGATTAGCTGCTGTTTGAAGCGCTGTGCGGCGTGGCTCTGTTCACGGTGTTTTGACCACACCAGCCACATTTCGGAAACGGCATCCTCTTCGGCGATGGTCACCCAGCGCATTTCGCGCAGCTGCACCCGCTTAAAGGAGGCCGGAAGAATAGACACGCCCAGACCGGCCGCGACCAGGCCGATAATGGTCATCGCTTCCCCTACCTCCTGAGTGATGACCGGGGCAAGATCGTAGCGGCGCATCAGCCCCAGGATATCGTCATACAGACCCGTCCCGACCTGCGGGTCAAAAAAGACAAAGGGCTCTTTTGCCAGCTCTGCCAGCGACACCTCCGGACGCGACGCCAGCGGGTGATCGTGCGGGATCATAGCCATCAGCGGTTCGCGCAGGATCACCTCCCACGCCAGCGTGTCCGGCAGCTGGGTGTTACGCATCAGCCCCAGATCCAGCGAACCCTCATTCAGCGGCGCAATCTGCTCGCGAGTGTTGATTTCGCGCGTCTGAATGTGAACATCCGGAAAGTGGCGACGAAATGACGATAGGGTCTCCGAGACGGCGCTGATAAACGGCGCGGACGAGGTAAACCCGATCCGAAGCTCTCCGGCTTCCCCGAGATAGAGCCGTTCTGCACGGGCGGCGGCGTCATCGACCATGCTCAGAATTTGTCGGCTGTCGATCAGGAACTGTTTACCCGCCGCCGTCAGGCTCACGCTGCGGTTGGTGCGGGCCAGAAGGCGCGCCCCGACCTGCTGCTCCAGGATCTGAATCTGCTGGCTTAACGGTGGCTGAGAGATATTCAGCCGTGCCGCCGCGCGGCCAAAATGCAGCTCCTCGGCGACGGCGACAAAGTAGCGAAGATGACGCAGCTCGATATTCATATTTTTAAAGTATCATTTGAGATTATTAATATATTAGACAGAATATTTACATTTTCCTACCCTGAACAGGTGGTCATACCCGTCACCAGAAATCACGGGGATGTTTAAGCAAGGAAATTGTGTGAGCCGTACAACGACTATTGATATCGATCCGGCAAGAGATATCGATGATTTACCCGCAGCACCGCAGCCGGTCCAGTTCATTAAACGTGGTACCCCCCAATTTATGCGCGTCACGCTGGCGCTCTTTTCCGCCGGTCTGGCGACCTTCGCCCTGCTCTATTGCGTTCAGCCGATCCTGCCCGTTCTCTCTCATGAGTTTGGCGTATCGCCTGCCAGCAGCAGCGTTTCGCTCTCTGTTTCTACCGGCATGCTGGCGATTGGCCTGCTCTTTACCGGGCCGCTGTCCGACGCCATTGGCCGTAAACCGGTGATGGTAACCGCGCTGATGCTGGCGTCGGTCTGTACGTTACTCTCGACCATGATGACCAGCTGGCACGGTATTCTGGTGATGCGCGCGCTGATTGGGCTCTCGCTCAGCGGCGTGGCGGCGGTCGGGATGACCTACCTCAGCGAGGAGATCCACCCGAGCTTTGTTGCTTTCTCTATGGGGCTTTACATCAGCGGGAACTCGATTGGCGGAATGAGCGGCCGCCTGCTGAGCGGGGTGTTTACGGACTTCTTTAACTGGCGTATTGCGCTGGCGGTAATCGGATGTTTTGCGCTGGCATCAGCGCTGATGTTCTGGAAAATCCTGCCGGAATCGCGTCATTTCCGGCCGACATCGCTGCGCCCGAAAACGCTGTTTATCAACTTCCGCCTGCACTGGCGCGACAAAGGGCTCCCGCGCCTGTTTCTGATCGGCTTCCTGCTGATGGGCGCCTTCGTCACGCTGTTTAACTATATTGGCTACCGCCTGATGCTCTCGCCGTGGCATCTGAATCAGGCCGTTGTCGGTTTGCTTTCTGTGGCCTATCTCACCGGCACGTGGAGCTCGCCGAAAGCCGGGGCGATGACCGCACGCTATGGACGCGGGCCGGTACTGCTGGTCTTCACGGGCGTGATGTTACTCGGCCTGCTGCTGACGCTATTATCCTCGCTGTGGTTCATCTTTGCCGGGATGCTGCTCTTCTCCGCCGGGTTTTTCGCCGCCCACTCGGTCGCCAGCAGCTGGATTGGCCCGCGCGCGCGTCGCGCCAAAGGCCAGGCATCATCGCTGTATCTGTTCAGCTATTACCTGGGCTCCAGCATCGCCGGGACCCTCGGCGGCGTGTTCTGGCATAACTACGGCTGGAACGGCGTGGGCGGGTTTATCGCACTGATGCTGTGCGCGGCGCTGCTGGTGGGGAGAAGCCTGCATCAGCGTTTGAAATAAACAAACGCTATCCCCCGCATATCAGCTAATGTACGGGGGAGCGTTTCTCATGTTAGCAAAATTTAATTCAGTATTAAGTAAAACGAATTCATTATAACCATTTTGTGCATTCAGCTCTCTTCCCTCTCTCTGTAAGCTCATCGACTTCATCGTATGAAAAGAGGGATTTTAAAATGGCCATTCCAGGCAATATGTGGTTGTTCGATGACGGTGGTGCGCTTATCAAAGGCGGTTGTGATGTGCAGCACAGGGAATACAGCATTGAGTTCAAAGGATTTCACCACAATCTTTCGACTCCGACCGATAACCTGACGGGTAAACCTACGGGTAAACGCATCCACTCCCCAATGATGATCGTAAAGGAATTCGATTACTCATCACCCTATCTCTATAAAGCGGTCGCTACTGGTCAGGCCCTGCAAAAAGCCGAACTCAAGTTCTACAAGATTAATGACGCAGGTCTTGAAGCGGAGTATTTCAATATTCTTCTGGAAGGCGTGCGGATTGTTTCAGTATCACCTGCAATGGCCTCGCCGGGCGACACCAATAACAACCACCTCGAAACGGTTGAATTGCGCTATGAGAAAATTACGTGGAAACATAACGACGGCAATATCATTTTCTCTGACGCATGGAATGAACGGGCGACAGCGTAACTGGGGTACTGGTATGGATACTACGGAAGAAATTAACGGAACCTACTTCTACAGAGGTCATTCAAACGTCACTCCGGGCGAGTTACTTGAGATCATTTTTCTTGAGGAGTTTTGTATGGAGTTGGGGATAGATGCCGTTTCAGGCGCGGCTATTTTGGGCGGACAACCGTGGCTAAGGACTCGGGCAAAACCTGAAGGCGCTACCCTGGGAACAAGCGTTGTTTCAAAGTACGCGCGAATAATTTTACGGGACGCACGTCTCCCCTTCGGGATTAAAATTCCCACTCCCGTAGGCGTCAGGATGCAGCCAACTAACAAACTCGCAGCGGTAATTGGTCGTTATATCCCCTGGCTGGGGTGGGCCTCACTTGCACTGACTCTTCATCGAGTTTCAACGCGTACGCAAGAAAAATACAATTTGATTGCACGACCAAAAGACCGCATAGCGTGGACATCTTTCTGATGAGCATCGTAGACGACGTGTTATGTATGTTTCGGGATGAAATTCCTGGCTATCTGGATAACCAGTGGAAAGAAGTCCCTCTGGAACTGGATTCTGATTTATTCGATTCACCGGGCGATGACCTTCATGATGCATTAACCCGTTACGAGAAAGAGTTTAACGTCGATTTATCGGGTGTGGACTGGTCTCATTATTTTCCCTGGCAGAACACCCCATTGTTAGATCGCTGGTTTAAGCTGAAGCGGGAAGAAGTTGAAGCAACCCGCATACCGTTGACCGTAAGAATGTTTGCAGAGTCGGCAAAAGCAGGAAAGTGGCTCTACGACTGACTAATAAGGGGCTTCGCGCCCCTTGCATCAAAAGTGCACTAATCCTCCATAATTCACGATACACTCCCTCAATACTCCCAAAACGATAAGGAAGAACAAGAATGGAAAAAACATCAGCTTATCAACAACTCATGACATGCCATGCTGAATGGATGAAACGTATGCAGAATGAGGAATCAAAGTGATGAGTCATGATGCAGAGCTTATTGCCAAGGCTATATCAGCACTTCAACCAAAACCCGATTATCTTAAGGACTATGTTCTTCCTTTTGTGATTGCTCTTTTTGGTGCACTACTGGGTGGTCTTTCCGCTGTTCGCATAAGCAAACGTCAAGAGTTAAAAAACATTGCCAGAGACAATTTTGTAGCAGCAAACCAAGTTTTTGTATTAGCACATGGATGTCTGGCAAAGCTGGTAGCAATCAAGTCAAATTACGAGCACATCTCATCAGACGTCCCGCTGGTAAGGGCGGGAGAATTCCCCACAATAGTCACCAAGCTCGAAGATGTTAAATTCAATGCTCATGAGCTTTTTTTCATTAGGACTAGACCCACAGCAAATAAGAGTCTTTGGCAAAAGATAAAATGGACATTCCTTCATCGCATTTTAAGAAGAAAAATTAAGCAACCTTCAATAGATGAGTTGCGTAAATCCTGGAGAAATGTTGTCAAGATTGGCGCGATGTTTGAAAACTACAATCAAGTTATGGAGCTTCTGCGTAAAAGAAACCATATCAATGAAAGGGTTAAAGAGGTTATGTCTCAGGTTGGTATCTTGGAATACAGGGACGTGAATTTAGTACGAAAAATGCTTGGTGATGAACTCTGCGGTGGATTTGTAGATATAACAGAATCAGCAATTTCTTTAACTGATTATGTCCTTGATGAATTACATCAATTTCTCTTGGAGTTTCCGAAGATTGCTGAGAGCAACATTGAACTGAGTAAAATCAAAGAGTGGGGACACCTTCCTACCTATCACAATAAGCAACAAGCATTTTTAAACTGTTTGAAACCAATAGTGAAGCCTAACTATATAACGATGTCTGAATACACAGGCATGACAGAGGCAACTGTTTTGAAAAAATATAATTACGAGAGATAACTAAAGCACAGCGGGGGGAGTTTCGCCCCCCTCCTTCCTTACTGGACTTGTCTAGACATCACTGTGGCCTTATTTAACGCCAGAAGCATCTGTTTCAACGGCTGTCTGGTCTTATACACACGATCTGACGTGGTGGTGTGCGCATGACTGAGTATGTGATATCGAACTGAATCCGGTACCCACTGCATCTGTTTAGAGTGTCTTTTCCTCCATACATACCCATCTCTTTCAGTGAAGGAAATGTGCAGGGATTGTGCAGATTGTTTGTTACTATTCACGAATGCTCCTTAGAACACTCCCACTTAGAAGGACGATGTAGAATGGAAAAAACCCCGCAATACCAACAACTTGTAAAAGTATTCCAGCGTCTCTCCCGCTTCTCCCACCTCTCCTCCATCGCCAGTTGGGACATGTTCACGATGATGCCGCCGGGGGGCAGCGCCGCGCGCGGTGAAGCACTCGCGGAGATGAGCGTCCTGCAACATCAGATCCTGACCGATAAAAAAGTCGGCGACCTGTTAGCGGCGGCGGCAGGTGAAGATCTGAATGATGTCGAACAAGCCAACCTGCGCGAAATGACGCGCCACTACCAGCAGGCCACTCTGCTGCCGGAATCGCTGGTGGAAGCCAAATCCCTGGCGGGCAGCAAGTGTGAACACGCCTGGCGTACTCAGCGCCCCGCTAACGACTGGCAGGGTTTTTCCGCCAACCTGAAAGAGGTGGTCAAACTCAGCCGCGAAGAGGCTCGCCTGCGGGCCGAAGCCAAAGGCTGTACGCCGTACGACGCGCTGCTGGACATTTTTGAACCCGACATGACCAGCGCGCGTCTGGACGTTCTGTTCGGCGATATGAAGTCCTGGCTCCCGGACCTGCTCGCAAACGTGGTCGAAAAACAGGCTCAACGGTCGTTTATTCCGCCGCAAGGCCCCTTCCCGACGGCAACACAGCGTGAACTGGGCCTGGAAGCCATGAAGATGCTCGGCTTCGATTTTAACGGCGGTCGCCTGGACGTGAGCGCGCACCCGTTCTGCGGCGGCGTCCCGGAAGACGTGCGCATCACCACGCGCTATGACGAAGATGAGCTGCTCAGCGCGCTGTTTGGCGTGATCCACGAAACCGGACACGCCCGCTACGAACAAAACCTGCCGCGCGCGTGGGCAGGACAGCCGATTGCCCTGGCGCGCTCAACCGCGATCCATGAGTCACAGAGCCTGTTCTTTGAAATGCAGCTGGGGCGCAGTGAAGCCTTCCTCAGGCATCTTCTCCCTGCGGTACACGCCCGCTTTGGCAGCCAGGCGGCGTTCAGCGAAGAGAACTTTATTGCCTGGAACCAGCGCGTAAAACCAGGCTACATCCGCGTCGATGCGGACGAAGTGAGCTACCCGGCACACGTGGTGCTGCGCTATGAGATTGAGCGTGCGCTGATCAACGGCGAGATCGAGGTGGACGATATTCCCGCCCTGTGGGACGAGAAAATGCAGGCCTGGCTCGGATTATCCACCAAAGACAACTACCGCAACGGCTGTATGCAGGACATCCACTGGACCGACGGCGGTTTTGGTTACTTCCCGTCATACACGCTTGGCGCTATGTACGCCGCGCAGCTGTTCCATGCCGCCCGAACCGCACTGCCTGGTCTGCAGGCCTCCATCGCTGAAGGCGATTTTTCCGCACTCTTTGAGTGGCTGCGTCAGAACATCTGGCAGCACGGCAGCCGTTTCAGCACGTCGCAATTAATCACCCAGGCGACGGGCGAAGATCTGAATATCCGTTACTTCCGCGAACATCTGACCTCCCGTTATCTTTAATCCCTCTGCCGGAGCCTGCTCCGGCATTCTTCTCACCCTTTTCAATAAGAATATGATTTAGCACATGTTGTCATGAATGTGTCGGGTGTATGAATGCGTGTCCTTAAGTCACAATTAAACTGCTACAGGTCAGGATTTAAAAAATAAAGATATGATTACAAAAGGTTAAATATTCGATAGTCAGGCAACCAACGTTATACCCTCTGTTTTATTCCCTGCCCTCAGGGGCGGATTTATTTAAGCTTAGAGGGTAATTTCTCTTCACCAGGGAGTTAGTGCCCTGTTCTTCTGTGCCTACAACAAACTGAAATATTAATCCTTTCTTTGTCACTCACATTTTGCCGTTCCATTTGCGGCTTTTTTGTTCCTCAATTCTACTGGTAGGTGAGGTTTAACGTTGCTGTTGCATTTGCCTTGCCGGGTCTAATCTGGTCTTTATCTTTTGTCTGATAGTAACGAGCTTCTATCGGGAATATCTCCTGACCTCCGGTGGAGCGTTTAAGGTTCAGCATTTCATTTAATTTAATGGGTATATTATTATAAAGCAATTGTACACCGACGCCTTGTGCAACGCCCGGTTGCCCCTGATTACTTAGTGCTAACACACTTTGCTCTGAACAATCAGGATGTTGATTTCCAGCGAGCGTGATGTTGATATTAGCATTATTGTCACAACTCAAGTTTAAATTCTGCACAGACGTTTTAGCAGGCGCGTATCCGCTTTGTTCGTCGAAATCGGTTATGCTGACATTCCCAATGTCAAATGACATGTTATTATTGTTTATTGTACATTTATCAGAGAGGATATTGATCGAAGATGAAATATTTATACCATCTAACGGATATATAAATACAGTGCTATTATAAACTATTCGTGTATTTATCATAGCTGGCGTAGACGTAACTGTACCAGATGTTATTGAGGGACTTGTTTTTACTAACTTCGCGCTGATAAGGCTTGTAACTCTCTCAGAAGGCGTATCATCAAGCCAGTGGCATATCAGACCTATATACGACCCGTTCGTTCTTATATATTCTTCACTATTTTCCCTGCGGCAGTAGGTAAAACCATAAAATTCCTTAACACCATAGTAAAATCTTATCCCAACGCCCTCTACATTCGTTTTAAACACCCCCGGCATCCCACTTTCACTCTCACCACTGGCAGAAAATTGATAATATACATCTCTATCAGTTATACCGTCCTTATCGCTGATTAATCCGCAGGTCACACTTTGTTCAATATCCGGGGTTAGATATTCGCTTTCCGTTCCTACCGGAGAATCACGCTGAAAATGCGCTGTACCAGATAACGAGACTGACACAGGTGAGGAAGTACATGATTTCAGCTCCTCTCCCGGCAAAGCATCTTGAGCATGAGCTGATAATGAAAATAACGCTAAAAAAATCAAACTAAACTCTTTCATACTGCCATACTATATTTAGGTAATAGAATGGCTAGAATGTATATTGTTTATACAAACTTTTGAAATCCAATTTTAGCTCGCTTTCTTATTGGTTTATCTTATTTTTTCTGTGCCGAGTATTTTTATTACAGGTTCATCGAAAATAATATACACTTATGCCGATCTATTCAATATAAATCGATCGGTTAAAACTATCATGTAAGTTTGAATATCTGATATTGCCTCAACATGATGGATTTCGGATCGGGTTTCCGGGTAGCCCTGCCTTTCACACGCTATGCATCTCGTTAGATCCAGGCATGGGGCAGCATAGAGACGCTTGTCAGCGATCGGGGGAGTTTGTAAAAGATGAAAGGTATAATGAAACGATGTTAGCCATTCTGTGTGCGACAAGTTTAAGTACTTTCGCAGCCACGGATACTACCCCGCAAGACGCGTTCAACGATATTACCCGTTCTCTTGCAGACCTCCAGCCCATCACGTTTCAGGCTCCTGCTGAAAAATATAAGCTGCTGGTGTTTATTGATAATCAGTGCATTTACTGCAGCAACGTAGTGAAAAGCGTTAAGCAATATACGGATGCCGGTTTGACGATGTCGTTTCTGACCGTTGCGCCCAACGCCATTCGCGACTCGGTAATTGAAGATATGGGGCGCGTCTGGTGTTCAACCGATAAGGTCAAAAGCCTGCAACAAGCGATGGCGGGATTTTTACCGGATAACGACACCACCACAGCCTGTTCCGATCTGATCGCGCGGCAATCTGCACTGGCAGAACGACTGGGCATTAGCATCACCCCGGTAATGGTGGTGATCGAGCCTGAATCACGGTCGATTATAGGCAGTCAGTCTCCGGCGGCTATTCTGGCCACACTGAACAAATAACAGAGGCCCGTACGAGCAGCGGCGTTTGGCCTGTTCGTACACTTTCCTCCCCTCTGTACATTCCGTTACACGCCGATACCAATCACTCACGGAAACCTCGAATTTACAGGGATATAGTTATTTCAACGGCCCCGCAGTGGGGTTAAATGAAAAACCAAATTCGAGGGTATGAGAATGAATAAAGTATTAGCTCTGGTTGTTGCCGCTGCTATGGGTCTGTCTTCTGCTGCATTTGCTGCTGACACTACCGCAACTGCTGCACCGGCTGCCGCGCCTGCTGCAACCACCACCGCTGCGCCAGCAAAAGCGGTTCACCATAAGAAACATCACAAAGCTGCAGTGAAAAAAGAAGCCGCTGCGCCAGCAACCGCAGCACCAACCGAGCAGAAAGCTCAGGCTGCTAAAAAGCACCACAAGAAAGCCGCTAAACCGGCTGTAGAGCAGAAAGCGCAGGCTGCTAAAAAGCACCACAAAAAAGCGACCAAACCGGCTGTAGAACAGAAAGCGCAGGCTGCTAAAAAGCATCACAAAAAAGCGACCAAACCGGCTGTAGAACAGAAAGCTCAGGCTGCTAAAAAGCATCACAAAAAAGCGACCAAACCGGCTGTAGAACAGAAAGCTCAGGCTGCTAAAAAGCATCACAAAAAAGCAGTAAAACACGAAGCTGCTAAACCAGCTGCACAGCCAGCTGCGTAAGAGTACAAGCTTAACCGTGCCCTTCGGGGCACGTTGGTAAACCGGCGCTGAACCGGAACAGGTTCCGCGCCGTTTTTTTATTTCCGGAGGGCGTATGCTGCGACGCTATCGGTTTGAGCTGATTCTTATCCTGCTTATTTTATGCGCGCTCATCGCCAGCCATTTTTATCTTTCCTGATTGTAGCACGCTGATTTTACTCCCACTTTAGCGCTGTCCCGTCTATAGTATTTTCATAGGGTTCACTTTTAATAATCATAATTACCCCCACCAGAGTGTGATATGCGTAAATCTGTTGTGTTGTTACTGGGAACGTTTGGTGTTTTTTCTGGATTCTCACATGCGGATGATGGCGGTGATGACACCATTAGCGCGAAAGAGCTAAAGACGCTTTTTTTCGGTCATGACGATCGTACGCGCGTCGCCGATCCCACCCAGGCCCCCTGGGATGCTATAGGTCAACTGGAAACCGCCAGCGGTAACTTATGCACCGCGACGCTGATCACCCCGCAGCTTGCCCTGACGGCAGGTCACTGCCTGTTAACGCCGCCAAACGGCAAGCCGGATAAAGCGGTTGCCTTGCGGTTTGTGTCGCAAAAAGGGACCTGGCGCTATGAAATCCACGGCATTGAAGGACGGGTCGATCCGTCTCTCGGCAAACGCCTGAAGCCGGATGGCGACGGCTGGATCGTGCCACCGGCGGCCGCCTCATGGGATTTTGGCCTGATCGTTTTACACTACCCGCCTTCGGGCATTACGCCGCTACCCTTATTTGACGGCGACAAGGCCGCACTCACCGCCGCGCTGAAAGCCGCCGACCGAAAGGTGACGCAGTCAGGCTATCCTGTCGATCATCTGGATACGCTTTATACGCACAGCGACTGTATTGTGACGGGCTGGGCGCAAACCAGCGTACTCTCGCATCAGTGCGATACGTTGCCGGGTGACAGTGGTTCGCCGCTGATGCTGAAAACCGACAATGGCTGGCAGTTGATTGGTGTCCAGAGCTCTGCGCCGGCGGCAAAAGACCGGTGGCGCGCCGATAACCGCGCCTTGTCCGTTACCGGTTTCCGCGACCAGCTGGAAGCGCTGGCGCAGCAGTAAATCAGCAGCGTCTGACCTTACGTAACGCTTTGATTGACTCAATTGGCATCGGCTGGCTGAACCAAAAACCCTGCAGTTGATCGCAGCCAGCCAGCCGCAGCAGTTTCATTTGCTTCTCGGTTTCCACCCCTTCTGCCACCACCGCCATGCCCAGCGCATTGGCGATCCGCACCGTACCGCTCACCAGCGCGGCCGCCTGTTCATCGTTATCCACCAGCCCGGCCAGGGATTTATCGATTTTGATGGTGTCGAAGTTAAAGCGCCGCAAATAGCCAATGCTGGAATAGCCGGTGCCAAAGTCATCCAGCGCCACCGCCGTACCCAGCGCTTTAAGATTCGCTATCGCCATGCGGGCACGCTCCGGATTTTCCAGTACATACGACTCCGTAACCTCAAGCTGCAGCCGGTTGGCCGGGAAACGGGTGCTCTCCAGCACGCTGGCCACTTTTTCTTCGAAGGCAGGATCGCGAAATTGCGCGGGGGAGATATTCACGGAGAGCTTTAATTCACCGTACGGCTGCAGATCCTCACAGGCTCGCTGCAATACGAACTGACCCAGCTTGTAAATCAGACCGCTGGTCTCCGCAATGGCGATAAAGGTGTCCGGACCCAGCAGCCCCTCCGGGCGACGTGGCCAGCGGACCAGCGCTTCGACGCTGCTCATTGTCTGACTGCGGGCGTCAACGATCGGCTGATACCAGACCTCAAACTCATCGCGCTCCAGACCGCTGCGGATCTGATTTTCAATCGCCAGCTTGCGTTCCCGGACGCTGTTCAGCTCCGCGTCGTAGTGGGTAATACGCCCTTTCCCGCTCATTTTGGCGTGATACATGGCAATATCGGCACGGCGAAACAGTTCGGAACTGTTGCATTCCGTCAGGGTTCCGCTGGCGATACCGATGCTGGCACCGATATGGATGGTGCGTTCCCCCAGCTGAACCGGGGTGGTGAGAAAATCCAGCACGGAAACGGCAAAGGCGGTAGCCTGCGCCTCTGCATCATCTCCACCGATGGTCATGGCAAACTCATCCCCGCCCATGCGCGCCAGCATCCCGCCCGGCGGCACGCGTTCATTCAGCGTTTTTGCTATCGCCACGATGAGGTCGTCACCCACGCTGTGGCCGTAGATGTCATTCACATCTTTAAAACCGTCCAGATCGATAAACACCACGCTTTTGACGTCGGTATCGCCGCGTAAACGCACCCGATCAAGCGTTTCTATAAGCGCGCGCCGGTTCGGCAGATGGCTTAGCCAGTCCGTTCTTGCGACCAGACGCGCCTGGCTTTCGCCGCGCGCGAGTTTGTACAGCCCCACGCTGCTCACCAGAATGAAGAGCAGAATCAGCCCCGACACCAGCACCACAATCTGCCTGATATCAGACGATGCCGCCCGGGCGGCCTGTGCGCCCGGGAGCCGCGCCTGCCAGTTCAGATATCCGACTAACTCCCCTGCCGCACTGTGCAGCGGCATACTGCGATCGTTGATTTTGCCCGGGGTAAAATGGAGGTTATCGATCTGAAAGGTGCCGCCCAGGTCGGATAATATTCTGGCGTTCAGATGGCGGGTAATCACCAGATAGCGGCGCGTTCCGTCGTGGACCTGTAAGCTGCCGACCATCGGGCGAATCAGTCCAATGCCGACAAAGGCCACGCCGTTGCGCGTCTGGCTGATCCCCGCATAGATATTTTTTTCGCCCGCAAGCTCGCGCCCGTGCTGGTCGATAAGCGCTTTGAGGCCTTTACCAAAGAAGTCGAGGTTTTTTTCGTTAAAGGGCCGGCTTTGAAACGATCCCCAGAGGACGTTGAAATGCTCATCCAGCACGAAGGTGCCGTCATAGAGGTTATTGATTTTAAAGCCAGTACCCCAGGTGTTGTACAACCAGTCGGTATCGAGCGTGGGACGGTAGGCCTCCCGCACCGCATCGTCCCAGACGGCGTTATCAAGCACCAGAGAGGAGACGCGGTTAACCGATGTCTGAATAGACCCCTGCACGGAAAGCGCCGTGCGGTGTTCATCAATTTCGTTGGTTTTGGTGCTGATAAGATGCAGGGATAGATAGAGCAGTGCGACGATGGAGATGATTAAGCCGATGCCCGCCATGAAGACCAGGGCAAACAACGTTCTCGCATTGGGAATATTGCGCCAGCTTAATGTGCGATACATCAGCCATCCTCTTCATGTTTTGCTTTTCTAAGCGTAATACAGGCAGCGAATTTCGCTGCCTGTAAATCATGGCGAGAGGTCTGTCAGGCGAGTTTTATCATGATCATGCCGGCAAGCAGCAAGATGAGCCCCATCCAGCCCTTGTTGTTTAAGCGCTGGCCGAAGAGTACCCAGCCAGCGGCCAGGGTAGCGGCGATACCAAAACCGCCCCACAGCGCATAGGCCACCGAAAGATCGATCCCTTTTACCGCCTGGGACAGCGCGCTGAACGCCCCCAGAACCGCGGCAATCGACATCAGGCCGTAGAGTTTACGGCGAAAACCATCCGAGAATTTCAGCAGAACGTTCGCCAGGATCTCCAGCACGATGGCGAGCCCCAGCCATGCCGCATGAACCCACTCAAACTGTTGCATGGTTCTGCTCCTTCTGCTGTTTGCCAGGCTTACGGGTACCCGATTTAATCAGCACAATACCCGCAACCAGCGTCGTTAATCCGGCGACCTTCATTGTTGTTAATGTTTCGTCAAATATCAGCACGCTGAACAGCGTAATCAACAAAATACCGATCCCTTCCCACAGTGCATACGCGACGCCCAGCGCAATTTTTTTCACCGCAAACGAGAGGAAAATATAAGAAAGTGAAATCATCACCAGCATCAAAATAAAACCGGTGTTGCCATCGCTGACGCTTGCCCATTTCATAGACAGCGTGCCGGTAATTTCAGCGATGATAGCCAGCGCTAATAGGATCCAGTAAAACATGTTTTTCTCCTGCTTGAGAATATAATCCATCGTGGCTCGCTGCGTGCAGCAAACCAAAAAAATACGAATTGAAATCAGATAGCTAAGCGCTTAACGCCAGCTCAGGCAGAAGACGTGACTATAGTGCGGTGCGCCAGTGTTGCTCACCAGAAAGCAGGCAGAAAGAAGTGGAGTAGACAGCGGTATTGTTTGAAGAGTACGTCCTGAACATATTGTCCATAAAATTACAATTATCCGCGTTGTTGCTTCTCGTCTTTGCGGATGAAAATTGTCCTCGGTAGTTAAACACACCAGATTTGTACCATAAGCCAGGATTTTACTCAAAGTCTTTGCAATTCTTTACCCATACCGTTTGATTTTGGTTAGTTTATTGCAACGCCTTTCACCTTTATTATAAATATAAAGAAAAATTCGGAGTCACCATGGCTAAACCCATTATTACCCTGAACGGGTTAAAAATTGTCATCATGCTGGGCATGCTGGTGATCATACTGACGGGCGTTCGTTTTGCCGCCGACATTATTGTGCCTTTTATTCTGGCCCTGTTTGTTGCGGTGATCCTTAACCCGCTGGTGCAGCGCATGACGCGGCTACGCATCCCGCGCGTGCTGGCGATTACGCTGCTTATCAGCATCATCATTGTGGCGATGGTCTTGCTGGTGGCGTATCTGGGGACCTCGCTCAATGAACTGGCGCGAACGCTGCCGAAGTACCGCTCTTCGCTGGCGATACCGCTGCTGCAGCTGGAACCCTGGCTGCAGCGCGCGGGCATCGAAGTCTCGGTTGAGGAACTCCTGAAATATATCGACCCCAATGCGGCCATGACGATCGTCACCAGCCTGCTGGCGCAGCTTTCCAATGCCATGACCTCCATTTTCCTGCTGTTTTTAACGGTGGTGTTCATGCTGCTGGAGGTGCCGCAGCTGCCGGCAAAGCTGCAGCAGATGATGGTCCGTCCGGTTGAAGGAATGGGAGCGATTCAACGCGCGCTGGACAGCGTCTCCCGCTATCTGGTGCTGAAAACGGCGATTAGCCTGGTCACGGGCGGTGTTGTCTGGGGAATGCTTCTTGCGCTGGACGTTCGCTTTGCGTTTGTCTGGGGGTTACTGGCGTTTGCGCTTAACTACATTCCCAACATCGGCTCCGTGCTGGCGGCGATCCCCCCTATCCTCCAGGTGCTGGTTTTCAGCGGGCTTTATGACGCGCTGATCCTGCTGGCCGGCTATCTGGTCATCAACCTGGTGTTCGGTAATATTCTTGAGCCACGCATGATGGGTCGGGGGCTGGGACTCTCCACGCTGGTGGTCTTTTTGTCCCTGATTTTCTGGGGCTGGCTTCTCGGGCCCGTTGGGATGCTGCTCTCAGTCCCGCTGACCATTATCGTCAAGATTGGTCTGGAACAGACGGCGGGCGGGCAAACTATCGCCGTGCTGCTGAGCGATATGAGCCATAAATAGCGCTGACAGGAGGGACGTATTGCCCCTCCTGTCTTCGCGATAAGCGCCCGGATAGTTACAGATTGAGAATCACGCCACGCGCTATCCCTGTGTGCCAACTACTCGCGCCAGCCCATTGCCGGTGCGACGTGTTTGAGAATGGATTCAATCACGTGCGCATTGTAATCCACACCCAGCTGGTTCGGCACGGTCAGTAATAACGTATCGGCTTCGGCAATCGCGTCGTCCTTTTTCAGCTGTTCAATCAGCTTGTCCGGCTCCGCCGCATAGCTGCGCCCGAAGATGGCGCGCGTTTTCTCATCAAGGTAGCCCACGCTATCGCTGTCGTTGCGGCTGGCACCGAAATACATCCGGTCGCGGTCGTCCATTAGCGCAAAAATGCTGCGGCTGACCGACACCCGCGGCTGGCGCGTATGCCCTGCCTCTTTCCAGGCCTGACGGTACGCGCGGATCTGTTTTGCCTGCTGAATATGGAACGGCTCGCCGGTTTCATCGTCCTTCAGGGTTGAACTTTGCAGGTTCATTCCCAGCTTTGCGGCCCATACGGCCGTCGCATTCGAACCGGCGCCCCACCAGATACGCTCGCGCAGCCCTTCAGAATACGGCTCCAGGCGCAGCAGCCCCGGCGGATTCGGGAACATAGGCTGCGGATTGGGTTTGGCAAACCCTTCACCGCGCAGCACCTCAAGCAGCACCTCGGTATGACGGCGCGCCATATCCGATTCGTCTTCCCCTTCCTGCGGGACATAGCCGAAATGACGCCAGCCATCAATGACCTGCTCCGGCGAGCCGCGGCTGATGCCAAGCTGCAAACGACCGCCGGAAATCAGATCCGCCGCGCCCGCGTCTTCGGCCATGTACATCGGATTTTCATAGCGCATATCAATTACGCCGGTACCGATTTCGATGGTTTTCGTTTTTGCGCCAATGGCCGCCAGCAGAGGAAACGGCGAGCTCAGCTGTCGGGCGAAATGGTGCACGCGGAAATAGGCGCCGTCTGCCCCCAGCTCTTCAGCCGCCACGGCTAAATCAATGGACTGCAGCAGCGTGTCTGCCGCCGAGCGCGTGCCGGACTGCGGCGAAGGCGTCCAGTGACCAAAGGATAAAAACCCGATCTTTTTCATAACCATGTGTCCTGAGAATGCTTTGCGTTCTATACACTTTACGCATTACCCGGTAAGAATAAATGCCGTTTATTTAACGGAATAATTCAAATAAATTGATTGAATTTTTTTCAGGTCCGTCAGGTAAAAAACGGCTGGTTATCGGTTTGATTTAACGTTACTACTCTATGTCAGGATTTTTACACCGGACAGAAAATGAAGAGACGCTATGTTGTTGCGGATGTTTTTACTGACACCCCGTTTCAGGGTAACCCTGTCGCCGTCGTACTCGATGCGGAGGGTATGAGCAAAGCACAAATGCAGCAGGTCGCCGTTGAATTTGGCTACAGCGAAACCACGTTCGTTCTGCCGCCAGACAATCCCTCCAGTACGGCACGCGTGCGAATTTTTACGCCCTCGCGCGAGATCCCCTTCGCCGGGCACCCGAATGTTGGAACTGCGTACGTGCTGGCCTATCACGCCGCGATGAATCATCAGCCCCTGCCTGAAACGCTGCACTTCGAGGAAATAGCCGGTCTGGTGCCAGTACGCCTGCTGCGTGACAACGATACCGTGACTGGCGCAGAACTCCTGGTGCCTGAGGCACTCTCCTGCCGCTCTGAAGTAAGCCCGGAAAGCGTGGCTGCCTGCTTATCCCTGAACGCAGAAGATATCCGTACCGCGGTACATATGCCTGTTGTCGCGTCGGTAGGTCTGCCCTTCCTGATAGCCGAGCTGACTTCTCGCGAGGCGCTTCGTCGGTGCGTGCCGAATTTACAGGGTTTTCGCGCAACGTTACCGCTGGATGGCGCGGTTTCCCTCTATGCCTATACCCTGGATACGGATCCCGATGAACCTCACGATGTGCAGGCCCGCATGTTTACTCCCCGCATGACAGAAGATCCTGCAACAGGTAGCGCGACCGCCGCTACAACGGCGCTGCTGGCGTTGCACCGCAATAAAACGACGCTTAACCTTAACGTCAGTCAGGGCGTTGATATGGGGCGAGCAAGCGTGCTGTTCGCGGGATACGATGCCTCGTCAGGAAAGGCGGTGGTTCGCGTAGGGGGAAAATGTGTGATTACGCTTGAAGGCGCATTTTCACTCTAACGGAGCAATGGCGTTTACCTTTACGGCACCCGATGGGCTATATTGGCACACTATTTTTATCACAGGTAAAACCGGCAATGGCTTTGATCCCCAAAAACTACGCGCGGCTGGAAAGCGGCTATCGCGAAAAAGCATTAAAAATCTATCCATGGGTGTGTGGACGCTGCTCGCGCGAGTTTGTCTATTCCAATCTGCGCGAACTCACGGTGCACCATATCGATCACGACCATACCAACAACCCGGAAGATGGCAGCAACTGGGAGCTGTTGTGCCTGTTTTGCCACGATCACGAGCATTCGAAATACACCGAAGCGGATCAGTACGGCACCACCGTGGTGGCCGGGGAAGACGCGCAAAAAGACGTGGGCGTCGCCACGTTTAACCCGTTTGCCGATTTAAAAGCGATGATGGATAAGAAGAAATAATCTTTCACCGCCCATACCTGCCGTATGGGCGGCTCAGGAAAGGATAAAGGCCATGGACACCCTCCGCTGCTACTGGGATATGTTTTATACCTCCTACGGTTTACTTTTCACGAAAATACTTTGCCTCATACTTCTGGTCTGGCTGTGCCATGATTTTCTGCGCCGCCCAGGGAAAAACGCTGCTGATGCCGCTGGCCCGATTGCAGAAGCCGATGCCCGGGAGCGATATCAATGGCGTTTTCAGCTGTGGTCATTGCGAACGGTACAACTCCTCTGCGTGCTCTCACTTTTCTGGATGCTTATTAAGGGACTCTTTGCCTGACCCTTTCCCTCGTTAAAATGTCCAGGTGATAGCGGCGGTTGCAGCCCCCTCATTGCGCCGCATCACGATCGGGCTGTTATTCGCACGATCGCCAAGCCAGGTATAGTCCGCGCTCAGAACCGTTCCCCAGTGGGCATCGAACTGATGGCTCCAGCTCAGGCTGGTGTCGACGCCATAGAATCCACCCGGCGCAGCATAGCGGCGATAGCCGGTGCGGCGGCTCTGCTGCTCGCTGACCCCATACCAGGTATTCAGATAACGGCTGTCGCCAAACAGGGCCGCAGACTGAAAGGCGACCGTGTCCTGATTATTTTGTACCGGAATTAGCGTAACGGAAGCCTGATAGCTTGCCCCCTGGCTGTCCGTTAACGGCAGCGTCGCTTTGCCTTCCATACTCAGCCATGGCGCGGCCTGCCAGCCGACGGCAAGGCCGGTATTCAGGGTGGCATCAATGTCTCCCATCCCTTTCAGATTGTTTGCGCCCTCACGCCAGCCAGAATTTTTATCATCCCTTCCGAAGTCGTAGCCCAGCGTGTGTTCGAAATACCAGCCGCTGTCGTTTTGCAGGTCATATCCCACCCCTTTTTGCGCATCAATAAAGAAAGCGCCTTTACGACCCTGCAGCACCGGAACCACCTGCCACACCTGCTTGTCTGAGCCTGAGTAACGTGGGGCATACTGTCCCCCCAGCCCGACGGTTAAGGAATCGGACGCGGAGCCATCATCCGCCTGCGCGCCAGAACTCACGGCCATCAGAAGCGGGACGGACATATACAGGACTTTTTTTATCGCTATCATAATACTCTCCATACGGACGCTGGCGCCTCCTGATACGGGGGCGGCCACACAACGTTGGCGCAGTATGATTTGGCTGAATCAATGAATCGTCGGGATAGTGTTAAGAAATGGTCAAGGTGAACGGATGTTGTCCAGAAGAGTGCTGATTATTGAAGATGACGCCGATGCGGCCGGCGTGCTCGAAGCCTATTTACGGCGGGAAAATTACGACGTGACCATTACCGGAGACGGTCATTCCGGGCTGGATATGGCGCAGCGGTGGAAGCCCGACCTCATCCTGCTGGACGTGATGCTGCCGGGGCTTAACGGCACCGAGGTGCTGGCTGGCCTGCGTCGTAAAAGCGATGTGCCGGTGATCATGGTCACGGCCATGGGGGATACCCCGGACCGCATTGGTGCCCTGCGGTACGGTGCGGATGATTACGTTGTGAAGCCTTATCATCCGGGCGAAGTGGTGGCTCGGGTGCAGGCGGTGCTGCGGCGCAGCAGTAAAAAAGAGACGGATGAAGCGATCCTTCGTTGGCAAACGCTCGAGGTGGACGTTGCCGCCATTGTGGCGAGCGTGGATAACGGCGGCGACGCGCCCGTGATGCTCGATCTTACGCCAACGGAATTCTCGCTTCTGGCAACGCTGCTGCGTTCTCCGGCGCACCCGTTCTCCCGCCAGTATTTACTGGAGCACTGTTTGCCGGAAAGCGAGGCGCTGGAGCGCGTGGTGGACACCCATATTTATAACCTGCGTAAAAAACTGGAAGCGGCGGGGATCTCCGGCGTGCTGATCAACGTTCGCGGCGTGGGTTACAGGTTCAGACAGCCATGATTAAAAATCAGCACTCCTCTCTGTGGCGCTGGATTTGCGCGCGCATCTTAGCGCTGGCTATCGGCAGCGTGATCGTCATTGCCACCTGCATGTGGCTGCGCTATGCGGTACAGAACTACTGGATAATGGGCAAAATGCCAGCGGCGGTCCGGCAGGAGTTTCTGACGCTCAGCCAGAACCCGCAGGCCAATCCGGCCCGCTTCCACTCGATTGTGGACACCTGGTGGGGCCTGAGCTATTCCACGCCGTCTATCGCCTCAGCCGACTGGGCCACGGTGGCCCTGCTGGTGCTGGTGATGATCCCGTTTATCGTGGTGATGGGGCTCAAACACGCCCGGCCGCTGGCGCTGCAGTTCAGCCGCCTTCGCGATGCGGCAAAGGATGTCGCCGACGGGCAGTTTGGCCGCCAGGCGGAACTTATCAAGGATGCGCCGGCTGAAATGGTCAGCTTTGCGACCGACTTTAACTCCATGACGGGACAGCTCGCCCGCTATGAAAAAGAGCTCCGCGCCTCGCACGTTGCGATGGCGCACGAGCTGCGCTCGCCCCTGACGGCCGCCATCGGGCGTCTGCAGGGCATGTTAGACGGCGTGTTTGACGCCAGCCCGGCGCAGCTCGGCATGGTGATGAAACAGCTCCAGCACCTCAACCGCCTCACCGATGAGCTTCACCTTCTCTCGCTCGCCGACGCGGGTAACCTCGTGCTGGAGGACCAGCCGTTTTGTCTGGATGAGCTGATTCAGGAGCGGGCTGCCTGGATCATGCCCGAGGCTGACGCGCATCATTTTCGGATAACGCTTCGCAACCCGCGCACCAGCCCCTTCAGAGGCGATGCGTTCCGTCTTGGACAGGTCGTTACCATCCTCATGGAAAATGCGCTACGTTACGGACGCGAGGGCGGCCATCTCGAGGTGGCGCTGCACTACGCCAGCGGGCGCTACACCCTCGAATTCACCGATGACGGGCCGGGGGTCTCGCCCCAGTTTTTACCGGAAATGTTTAAACGCTTTAGCCGCGAGGAGCAGTCCCGCGCGCGGCATTCCGGCGGCAGCGGCCTCGGTTTGTCCATCGCCCGGGCGATTTGCGAGGCGCATGGGGGTGAGATTAGCGCGTCATTACCGGAAACCGGCGGCCTCGCCGTGCGCATTTTATTGCCCTGGCATCCGTCCGGTAATGAAAATCTTCACTCTTGATAAAGCCTTGACAGAACATCGAATCTTTCTCGACGTAGCGCGCATTTAATAACGCCATTCCCTTTATGGAGCGGCGTTATGTCAGACGAATTTTTTCTCTCCCTCCGCCACTGCCTGCATCATTTGTACGGCGTGGCGCGCACCCTTTCCTGGCTGCATTTTCTTCCCCTGGCCCTGCTTGCGCTGGCGATTTTTCCGCTGACCGGCTGCGGTGATAAACACGAAAATAAGCCCGACCCTGCGCGAGCGGTACGCTACGTCGTCGTTGGCACCGCCCAAACCCTTCCCACGCTGGAAAGAACCGGTGAGATCCGTGCCCGCGATGAAACGACCCTGAGCTTTCGGACCGGGGGCCGGATACTGACGCGCAGCGTTGATATTGGCGACCGGGTCACTGCCGGACAGCTGCTGGCCACGCTTGACAACACGACCGGGCAAAACCAGCTCGACAGCGCGGCGGCCGACTATGAAGGTGCTAAAGCCTCGGCGCAGGTCGCCGCGCTTAACGTCAGTCGAATGCAAAAGCTCATGCCAACGGGCGCTATAGCCCGCACGCAGCTCGACAGCGCCCGTGCGGACTGGCTTGTCGCCCGCGCGCGCTTAAAAAGCAGCGAGGCCGCGTGGCGAAATGCCCGTGAAAGCCTCGGCTGGACGCGCCTGATCGCGCCGCAGGCGGGCGTCATCACCGCCGTGAACGCTTCTGCGGGGCAGGTTGTCAGCGACGGTCAGTCCGTGCTGACGCTGGCAACGGGTGAAGCCCGCGACGTGGCGTTTGATATTGCCACTCCGGATGCGATCCCGCCTCTGGATAAGGCGGAGTTGCGGGTTTCCCTCCTCAGCGACCCGTCGGTGCAGGCGTCTGCCGCGCTGCGGGATATCACCCCGCAGGCCGATCCGCAGACCCGCACCTGGCGCGTCAGGGCCACCCTGCAAAACCCGCCGGCGGCCATGGCGCTGGGCGCCAGCGTTACCGTCACGTTGCCATCGTCTGCCCCGCGCGGCTACACCCTTCCCGCCTCGGCGCTGACCCGCGTCGGCGACAAACCGGCCGTTTTTGTGATTACCCCGCAGTCGCGGGCGCAGCTGCGCGCGGTGGTGCCCGTCGGCTATACGGCCACCTCCGTCATGATTGCCTCCGGCCTTGAGCCGGGCGACAGGGTGATTACGGCGGGCGTGAGCACATTACGTTCCGGCGAGCCGGTGGTTGCCGGAGAGGTTCAGCCATGAACACCGTACCGCAAGCCAAATTTAACCTCTCCGCCTGGGCGCTGAAGAACCAGCAGATGGTCAGCTTTTTCATGCTGTTGGTGATTGCGATGGGCGTGTTCTGCTATGAGAAGCTGCCGCGTAACGAAGATCCGGCTTTTACCATTAAAACGGCCGTCGTCTCCGCGCAGTGGCCGGGAGCCTCCGTGGCGGATACCACCCGCCTGCTGACCGATACGCTTGAAAAAAAGCTGCAGGAAACGCCCTGGCTGGACTATCTCGAAAGTGAAACCCGGGCCGGACGCACCGTTATCCACGTCAACCTCCGTGACGATACGCCCCCGCAACGCGTGCCGGATATCTGGTATCAGGTTCGCAAAAAAATGCAGGACATCGCGCCGTCCCTGCCCGAAGGGGTGCAGGGTCCTGCCGTGGACGACGAGTTTGACGACACGTTCGGCACTATTTACGCCTTTATTCCCGAAGGTTTTACCCTGCGGGAGGTGCGGGATCGCGCAGAAACAATTCGTCGAGAGCTGATGTCCCTGCCGGATATAGGCAAAACCACCCTGCTGGGCGAACAGCAGGAGCAGTGGGTTCTCGCCTTTTCTCCGGCACGCCTGGCCGGCATGGGGCTCGATATTCAGGCGGTTGCCGACGCCCTCCGGGCGCAAAATGCGGTTGTCCCGGCAGGAACGATGCGTACCGAAAAAGAGAACATGGCGATCAAGGTCAGCGGAGCGTTCACGACCAAGGAGAGCTTACGCGCCGTCACGCTGCACGTGAACAATCGCTATATTCCGCTGACCGACATTGCCACCGTCACCCGGGAAATCGCCGAGCCACCGGCCCCGGCCTACCGGGTGAACGGCAAACCGGCTATCGGGCTGGCGGTGTCGATGGCGCCAACGGGCAACATGCTGCGTTTCGGCGCTGCGCTGAATGCCAGAATGGCGGCCCTCAGCGCCGGGCTGCCGCACGGTATCGAGATGGTGAAAGTTGCCGATCAGTCAGCGGTGGTCAGTGACGCGGTAAGCGGGTTTATCCGGGTGCTTATCGAAGCCGTTGTTATCGTGCTGGCGGTTTCATTTGTCTCGCTGGGGTTACGGGCCGGACTGGTGGTGGCGACGGCCATTCCGCTGGTGCTCGCCATGACGTTTGCCGGCATGATGCTCGCCGGTATTGGCCTTCAGCGTATCTCGCTAGGGGCGCTGATCATTGCCCTGGGCCTGCTGGTGGATGACGCCATGATCGCCGTCGAAACGATGGTCTCCCGGCTGGAAGCGGGGGATTCCCGTCGGCACGCGGCCACCCATGCATTCAAAACGACGGCCTTCCCGATGCTCACCGGTACTCTGGTGATGATTGCCGGCTTTATTCCCGTTGGTTTTGCGGCCTCCAGCGCCGGTGAATACTGTTTTTCCCTGTTTGCGGTGGTGCTCATTGCCCTGCTCTGCTCCTGGGCTGTCGCGATCCTGTTTTCGCCGCTGACGGGCACGTGGCTGCTGCCGGAAAAAGTCAGACATCACGCGGCAGGCCCCGGCAGGATCGCGCGCGGGTACGGCAGACTTTTACGCCTGGCACTGCGTCACCGAGTCGCTACCGTGCTGATTGCGCTTTCCGCGCTGGGGCTGTCCGTGTACGGCACGACGTTTATGCAGGGCGAGTTTTTCCCCGCTTCGGACAGGCCTGAGCTGCTGGTCAGCCTGACGCTTCCGGCCAACGCGTCGCAGCCGGAAACGTTAAGAGAGGTGGAAAAGCTGGAAAAGGCGCTGGCAGGCAACGGCAACATCGATCGCTATTCGACGTACGTCGGGTCGGGCGCCATCCGTTTTTACCTGCCGATGGACGTGCTGCTGGAAAATGAAAATATCGCCCAGATGGTCGTGGTGGCTAAAGATCTTGAGGCGCGGGATCGTCTGCATGCTCAGCTCAACAGGATCCTGGCGACGCAGTTTAGCGACATCATCACGCGCGTGTCGCCCCTTGAGCTGGGGCCGCCCGTCGGCTGGCCCATCAAATACCGGGTGAGCGGGCCAGATTATTTGCAGGTCCGGGCGTTGGCGAACCGTCTCACGGACGCGATTGGACAGTCCCCGTTCTCACGCGACGTTAACCAGACGGCCGGAGAGCCGGAGAGGGTCATCACCCTTAAGGTGAATCAGACGGCGGCCATAGCGGCGGGAGTATCGTCAGAAAGCCTCGCCCGCACGCTGAACACCGTCTGGTCCGGCAGCGTTGTTACCTCCATCAGGGATAATGACCGCCTTGTCGACGTGGTGCTGCGGGCCACGGACGATGCGCGTCACAGCACCGCCACCCTCTCCTCGCTCACGATTCAGGGGAATGACGGTAAAAAAATTCCGCTCAGCGCCGTTGCGACGCCGGTCTGGGGCGTGGACGATCCGGTCGTCTGGCGTCGGCAGCGCGTGCCCTTCATCACGGTGCAAACGGACCTTGCCCCGGGGCTAAAGGCTGAAGCGGTATCCGCGGCGCTGCGTCCGGCGGTCGACAAGCTGCGCGCGAGCCTGCCCGCAGGTTACAGCATTGAAGAAGGCGGCGCGGTTGCCGAATC
The DNA here is from genome assembly GCF_034106085.1 of Enterobacter sp. 302C9. Classification (NCBI taxonomy): domain Bacteria; kingdom Pseudomonadati; phylum Pseudomonadota; class Gammaproteobacteria; order Enterobacterales; family Enterobacteriaceae; genus Enterobacter; species Enterobacter sp. 302C9. The sequence continues at coordinate 20,457 of NZ_JAWNBW010000007.1, read as the reverse complement.
GGATAAGGGGAACAGCTCCGTCTTTACCGTTCTTCCGGTAACGCTGGTCCTCATGCTGTTGCTGCTGATGCTTCAGCTGCGGCGATATTCCCGGATGCTGCTGGCCCTCCTGATGGCCCCGTTTGGCCTGCCGGGGATCGTGCTGGCTATGCTGCCCGGCGGTACGCCGATGGGGTTTGTCGCGCTGCTGGGCGTCATCGCCCTGGCGGGGATGATCGTGCGCAACGCGGTGATACTGATTAGCGAGGTTGACAGCAATCTTGCTCAGGGAATGGCAAACGATGCCGCAATTATGGCGGCCGCGGAGCACCGGGCCAGACCCATCTGTCTGACCGCCTGCGCCGCCATTCTGGGCATGATCCCGATCTCTCATCAGGTCTTCTGGGGGCCAATGGCCTATGCGATTATCGGCGGGCTGCTGGTCGCGACGCTGGTGACGCTGACCGTATTACCCGCGTCGTTTAGCCTGCTGTTACAGTGGGGAGCTCAGCGCAACGCCACAGAAGACGGACTGCGCTGAGGCTCCACCGTTTCCCGGCAGATTACGCGGCGGTCAGCGCAAAACGGTCTTTCAGGACATGGCGGATTTCATCCTCCGCCAGTTTCCGCGTTTCAGTGCCGTTCGCCGTGATGGTTTTCAGCATATCGCCCAGTAAAATCTGGCGTCCCTCCGGGCTGTGTTGCACCACCACCCGCTTCTGCACAAAGATGGCATCCGGGTGCGTGGAGTTAAGGTAGTTGGCCGGAACGAAGTCAATCCATTCCTGAGGGGTGAGATCAAAGCCGTACTGCCGGGCCCACTCTCCCTCAACCTTCGCCTCAAGCAGATACTCACCCTCCGCGCTGCGGCTCAGTCGGAACGTGTCGAAATCCTGCGTGATATCCACATCAAGCGTGTCCAGCGCCATCGGCGCACGAATGCCGTAGCTGCCGAACCCGAGGTCGCAAAGCCACTGTCGGCTATCTACCTCAGCGACGATCGCCATGTGGGTTTTCGGCCGCCGCGCGGGGTAGAACATCGGGCGCGCCGCCACGAAGCGGTAAGGGATCCCTAACGCCGCCAGCGCCATGGCAAAAAGCCCGTTTACCTCATAGCAGTAGCCGCCGCGCCCCTGCGTTAACACCTTATCGGCGATATCGTCTGGCGCCAGCGAGACAACTTTGCCCGCCTGCACGTCCAGATTTTCAAAGGGAACGGAAAAGAGCTGATGGCGCATCAGCGCATGCAGGGTGGCCGTATCGGCAGCCGCCGGTCCGGTATAGTTTATGCGGTTGAAATAGGTGGAAATGTTGAAGTTATCGCTTTGCATAATGCCTCCTTGTCCTGAACATGCCGGACACTATAGATGGCGCGCATCATTGGCTGTATAGTCAGTTTTATCGAAAATTAGCCTGAACAGTTACCCATGTCTGCCCCGTCCCAGTCCTCTCCTCACTATCGCCGTATTGCGGATATGCTGCGTCTTACCATTACGTCCGGCGCGCTGCGCGCCGGCGACAGGATGATCTCCGCGCGCAAACTGGCCGAACGCGAGCGCGTTAGCCTTCCGACGGCGCTGGAGGCCCTTCGCTGCCTTGAGGCTGAAGGGCTGATCGTTGCGCGCCCGCGTTCAGGCTATTACATCCGCCAGACCAGCCAGCCTGCGCGCGCGGAGCCCGCGCGTTCCACGCCGGGCCCGGTCCCCGTCACAATGTCCGCCGTGGCCCGGTCGCTGTTCAGCAGTGCAGAAGCCCGGCTGATCCCGCTGGGCGCCGCCCTGCCCGATCCCGCGTGGCTGCCGGGAGATGCCCTGCAGCGGGCGTTGCACTCTGCGGGCCGTCGCCTGGACGCGCATGGACAGAGCTACAGCCTGCCTCCGGGAAGACGGGATTTGCGAAGCAGGATTGCCGCGCGTTCTGCCCAGTGGGGAGCCCGGTTCGGCGCGGACGATCTCATTATTACCGCAGGCGCGACGCAGGCGCTGCGCCTGGCCCTTCGGGCCGTGTGCCAGCCGGGCGATGTCGTGGCGATTGAGCAGCCCGCCTACTTTGGCACGCTCCTGCTGCTGGAAGATTTAGGCCTGAAGGCTTTAGCGATCCCCACCGACCCTGTGGAAGGCCTGCTGCTGGAACCGCTGGCGGACGCCATTCGCTGCCACCGCCCTGCGGCCGTTCTGGCCTCGCCCACCGTGCAAAACCCTTTGGGTGCCAGCATGCCCGTCGCGCGCAAGCAGGAACTGGTTGCCCTGCTTGAAGAGGCTGAAATTCCTTTGATTGAGGACGATGTTTACGGTGACCTGGTCGGCGAGGGGCAACGCCCTCCGGCCTGCAAGGCGTTCGACCAGAGCGGGAATGTGATTTACTGCAGTTCCCTGTCCAAAACGCTTGCGCCCGGATGGCGAATCGGCTGGATCGCCGCCGGACGCTACTCCCCGCAGGTCTTACAGGCCCGCATGGCCGGAGAATGGGCTGGCGCCCCGCTGCTGGAAGCGGCGACGAGCGAGGTTCTGGCGAGCGGCGACTACGATCGCCATCTGCGGCGGCTGAAGCGCCGGATCGCAGAGGGCGTTCGCGCCGTCGTGGCGCAGGTCAAGGCGAGCTTTCCGCCCGGTACGCGCGTTAACGTGCCCGCTGCCGGTTTCCTGCTGTGGGTTGAACTGCCTCAGCGGGTCAACGCGCTGGAGGTGCACCGTCGCGCGCTGGCGCTGGGTATTGGCGTCAGCCCTGGCCCTCTGTTTTCCCCTGCCGCAGAGTTAACGCACTTTCTGCGGCTGAACTGCGCAAACGAACCCACGCCCCGCCTGCTGAACGCCGTAGAACAGATTGGCGCGCTGTGTCACGAGCTGGCCGCTTTCACACCAGACTCTCCAGCCACTCGGTAAAGACCCGCACCTTGCGGGAGAGGTGGCGGTGTGGATAGAGCAGTGACAGCTTGCGGTCCGGCGAGCGATAGTCCGGCAGGACTTCAACCAGAAGACCGCGGTCAATGTAAGGCTGGAGAAAGAGATTCATCCCCTGCATTAACCCCAGTCCGGCCAGACCTGCCGCGATGTAAGCTTCGGAGTTATCCACGACAAGCTTACCGGGCAGGGTAATTTCCGCGATGCCTTCCGGCGTGGTAAACGTCCACGGATGAATTTGTCTGCTGCGGTTATTAATCCAGTTGATGGCCTGATGTTTGCGTAAATCATCCGGCGTTTCTGGCGTACCGTGCTTTGCCAGCCAGGCCGGGCTGGCGCAGGTCGTGATTTTGATGTTCCCGATTTTACGCGCGATGTAGTCACCGTCCTCCAGCTCTCCCACGCGCAGCACGCAGTCCAGGCCATCCCGCAGCATATCCCGACGGCGGTCAGAGCTGCTCAGAATGATGTCGATCTCAGGATGCTGACGATAAAAATCAGGCAGATTAGGTATCACCCGCAGCGTGGCAAAAGAGACCGGCATATCCACACGCAGCTGGCCGTGTATTGCCCGGTCCGTACCAAACGACTCCAGCAATTCGTCCGCCTGCGCCAGCAGGGGTTTACTCCGGCGATAAAACGCTTCCCCATCCGGGGTCAGGCTAATCCGACGCGTTGTGCGCTGCAGTAGCCGCGTGCCGCTGTGCTGCTCCAGAAGCTGTAACGCTTTGGTGACTGCCGGACGATGGATCTGCAGATTCTCCGCCGCCTGGCTAAGACTGCCTGACTCGACAATTTCAATAAAAATTCGAAGAGCTTCAAAGAGGTTTATTTGCATAAGGAATGCTTTTGCCGCGAGCAGAATAATATGATTGTTATTAATTTTATAACAGTGATGAATCTTTTTGGCTATTTTTCCTAACAATCCTCCGCCCTACACTCTTCCCCATTCAAACGTGAGGGAGAGTCTGCTATGAAAAATAACCGTATTTGTCAGATCCTGGGCATCGAAAAACCTGTTATTCAGGGGCCGTTATCCTGGCTCACGGATGCCCGTTTAGTTGCTGCGGTCAGCAATGCCGGAGGGCTCGGCGTGCTGGGGCCCAATGCCGGTTTAACCGCCGACACCGCGGTCTCCACGCCGGAAGAGACCGCCGAAAAAATGCGCGAGGAGATTCGTAAAACCAAACGGCTGACTGAGAAACCCTTTGGCGTGAACCTGATCCCCACGGCCGTTAATGACGTCTGGACTGGGCCTATTCTTCAGGTGGTGAAAGACGAAGGCGTCAGGGCCGTGGTGTATACGGGCTACGGGGAAGGCAGCATTATTCCCTCCCTGTTCAGCGAGTTAAAAGAGGCGGGTATCGCCATTATCTACCGCGACATCAACCCAACGCCTGAGAACACCCGCCTCGCAGAAGAAATGGGGGCTGACATTATCGTCGCCACCGGTTTTGATGAGGGCGGGACGTTACCCGCAACGGTGCTGGGCACCTTTTCCATCGTGCCGCTGATTGCCGATGCCGTGAAGCACATTCCGGTGATGGCCGCGGGCGGCATTACCGACAATCGCACCGCCAGAGCGGCCCATGCATTGGGTGCGGAAGGCGTTTTTGCCGGGTCGGTCTTTATCAGCACGGAAGAAAGCCGCGTGCCGCAGGGGGTCAAAGAGAAAATCGTTGCCGCCAACGGTCTCGATTTGCTGCTTTTCCGCACCGTGCCCCATTATTACCGCGCTCTTCCCGGCAAGCTGGCGGAAAAACTGGCGGCGATGGATAAAGCTGGCGCAAGCAACGACGCGCTGGGCAAGGCGATGGGAGGATTACGGGGCCTGCGCCTGGGCATGCTGGAAGATAATACCGATGAAGGCTATATCGCGCTCGGCACGGGGATTGGGAACATCCGCAGCGTGAAAAGCGTGGCCGAAGTTGTGAATGCGTTAACGGTTGTGTAAGCACCCGGCGTCCTGGCCTGCCCCAGGACGCCCGGCTCATCAGGGAATAATCCGCGCGGCTCTCAGCTGCGCGAACAGGCTGAAAAACATCTCATCGGTCGCCTGCATTTGCGTAAAGCCCGCCCTGCGCAGCTTGCTCCCGTCACCAAACATGTCGTAATTCCAGCCAAAGACAAAATCGGCAAAATGCCCGTCGCTCAGCTGCAAAATATCCGCTTCCGCCAGCCGCTCTTCGGCAAGCTCGCGCCATACGCCGCGATAGTCGTTAAACAGCTGATGAAATGACAGCCTCACCGGCGGCGCAGGGTCCAGTTCAAACCAGCGTGCGATGCGCGGCCACAGCTCGCTCCAGCGCCAGATATCGCCATTATTGACGTTGAACGCCTGATTCTGTGCCGCAGGTGACGCGGCTGCCCACAGCGTGGCCTCGGCCAGCAGCCCGGCGTCGGTATGGTCAACGATGCTGTGCCAGGCCTGTTCCGAACCGGGAAAACGCAGCGGTAAACCCTGCGCCCTGCACAGGGAGGCGTACAGGGCGATGCTCAGCGCAAGGTTCATGGCATTGCCCGGTACCGGGCTCCCCACCACGCCCGGCCTGATAGCATTCCAGTGCCAGCGTTTCCCCCGCTGAAACTGGCTGAGCCACGCGAGCTGCGCGGCGTTAAATTCGGCACCCGGCACGCCGGGATCGCTTTCCCGCGCCGGGGTTTTAAACGGCCCCAGATGCGCACCATAGACTTTGTATCCCTGCATCAGGCTGACCGTCTGCAAAGGTGCCGTTTTTTCGAGGGTACTGACCAGATTGCGCAGCATGGTGACGTTCGGCTCAACCATGTCCGTCCAGTTCGCCGCGTTCGCCCAGGCGCTGTAAAAGATGTGGGTAACACCGTTCAGGGCGTGCAGCGCCCTTGCTGTATCCTGCGCATCCAGTAAATCAACGTTCACCATGGGAATGCCGTCCGGATGGGTTACCTCGCGGCGACTGAGGCCGATCACTTCCCACTGATGGTGCAGGAGCGTGTTGACCAGCTGTCTGCCGACAATGCCGCTGGCGCCCGCGACCAGGGCGACGTTGTGTTGCTGCATCTTATTCATGGTGTTTCTCCGCAAAGGGTGACAGACACAGTGTGATCTATTATTTTTTCTGAAGATATCCCCTGAAACCGATGGCACTTATAAGCAGAATCATTAAATGAATAATAAGCTCACCGCCATTTCTACCTTTCTACGCGTCGCTGAAGCGGGCTCGTTTTCAGCGGCCGCCCGTCAGACCGGCATTAAGCAGTCCGCCGTCAGTCAACAGATCGCGGCGCTTGAGGATGAGCTTGGCGTGGTGCTGCTGCACCGTACGACGCGTACGATGAAGCTGACCGAACAGGGTGAACGTTACCGGCGTGATATGCAGCTTGTGCTGGACGCCATGGGGGAAGCGGAGAGGCGTTTACATCCTGCCGACCATCGCGTTCAGGGACGCGTCCATGTCCAGTTGCCGAGCGGCCTGGGGCAGATTTTTTTGCCGCATCTGCTGGCGCTGCAGCGCCTGCATCCCGAACTGCAGCTGATGCTTTCCCTGGATGACCGCCTTGCCGATCTGGTGACGGAGGGCGTGGATGTCGCGATACGGCTGAGCAGTGAGCCTCCGCAGGCGCACGCGGCTCGCGTGCTGGCGCGTATTGAAGCCGCGCTGTTTGCCGCTCCCGGTTTTCAGGTGGTACACGCCGTCAGCGAGCTGGCGACGCTGCCACACGTACGGTTCAGCGGTATTCCGCTGGATGCCCCCCTGCGCCTGATGTCCGACGAGGAAACGGTCGAGATCAACGTGAATACCGTTTTCCGAGCCAACACCAGCGACGCGCTGCTGCAGGCGCTGGAATCCGGCATGGGTATCGGCGGCATGCAGCGACCGCTCGTGGCCAGGGCGCTGCAGGCGGGCACGCTGGTACCGGTGCTGCCCGACTGGCGGTTACCCGATCGCTTCCTCTATGCCGTCTACCCTGACGCCCGCTTTATTCCACAGCGCGTCAGAAAGGTCGTCAGCGTAATCGAGCAGTTACTGCCTGAAATACTCAAGAAAAATTGATTGTTTCCGCCGTAAATGACGTGCATTTTTTAACCGCCAGGAATAGAGTGTTTTTACCGTATCCTCCTCTTTCTGGAGCACTTATGCCGGATTACTGTTTTTTCCAAAAAGGCCCGAACCTCATTGCGATCGAGAGCGCAAACACCGATGCGGCCGCTCAGCTCATCGCTCAGGGGTTTGAAAAACAGTTTGAGGAGATTGGCGCCGCGGATGAAAAAGAGGCGCTTACCCGCCTTGCCGATATCCGTAAAAATAACGAGATCGATCGCCATAACTTCCTGGCCGGAGCGGGCCAAATGCCGTGGATTGGCGTGCTGACGGCTGCGGCAACCTGGTTGACGCAAAAGAAATAACGCAACCATCTTCTACTTCGCCACCGGCAAATCGGCGTACCGCGTCGTATAGGCCGGTGACAGCATCTCACGCTTCATCGCCCAGGATTTCTCAATACCCTGCCCGGCAAACCATATCTTCCCTTTGCCGGAATGATTCAGGCTGTCGATCGTTTCCATCAGCGCCGCGCTGTTGGCGCGCAGGCGATTATCGTCAAACAAGTTAAGCTGGGCGACGCCGCTGCTGAAAAAGTCCGCAAGCATGACCCCGGCTTTCATATAGCGATAGCCGTCGAGCCATATACGCCCCAGCGCCTCCGTGGCGGCGCGGATGATATCCCGTGAGTCATTGGTAGGCGTCATCAGGGTGACGGAAGCCTGATTGCCGTAATAAATTTCGTTATCCGCGTGCGGGCTGGTGCGCACAAACACGCTGATAAAACAACAGTATTGATGCTCGTCGCGCAGTTTTTCCGCAGCGCGTTCCGCGTAGGCGCAAATGGCCTGGTGCATCTCTTCATATTGGGTAATACGGTGTCCAAACGAACGGCTACAGATGATTTGCTGCTTGGTGGGGGTGAACTCCTCCAGATCAAGACAGGGCTCACCGCGCAGCTCGCGGGCCGTCCGCTCCAGTACCACGTTGAAATGTTTGCGGATGACCCAGGACGACGCTTCCGCCAGCTCCAGCGCCGTGGTAATGCCCATAGCGTTGAGCTTTTTCGTGATGCGCCGCCCTACGCCCCACACCTCCTCTACCGGAACCTTTTCCAGCAGCTTACGCTGCCGCTCGCGGCCTGAGAGATCGACCACGCCGCCCGTGCTGGCCCAGCGTTTCGCCGCATAGTTGGCCAGCTTTGCAAGGGTTTTGGTCGGGGCAATACCGACGCCAACGGTTAGGCCCGTATTTTTAAAGACCTCTGTGCGCATCTGGTGACCGAACGCTTCCAGCGACAGGCAGTGGCTGACCCCTGAAACGTTCACGAACGCTTCATCGATGGAGTAAATCTCTATTGCCGGGGCGAGATCGGTCAGCGTCTGCATGACCCGACTGCTGAGATCGGCATACAGCGCATAGTTCGAGCTAAAGACGTAAACTTTTGACGGATATAGCTTTTCTTTGAATTTAAAATACGGCTCACCCATTTTTATGCCGAACTGCTTTGCCTCCCGCGACAGCGAAATAATGCAGCCGTCGTTATTGGACACCACCACGATGGGTTTCCCCTGCAGATCGGGGCGGAAGACCCGCTCGCAGGAGGCGTAAAAGCTATTCACATCAACCAGCGCGAACATGTTTATGCGTTTTGAGGGTGTGGGTGACGACGCCGAAGATCTGCAGCTCCTCTTCGGACTGAAAGGTAATCGGCTGATAGCGAGCATTATGCGGCAGAAGTCTCAGAACCGGACGGGTCTGTAGCTCTTTCACCGTAAACTCACCGGCGACCGACGCCACGACGATATCCCCGTGTTCGGCATTTAACGAACGATCGACCACCAGCAGATCGCCGTCGCCGATCCCCGCCCCAATCATGGAGTCTCCGCTCACCTTGATAAAATAGGTCGCACTGGGGTGTCTGACTGCCAGCCGGTTAAGATCGAGACGATCCTCCACATAATCCTGCGCCGGGCTGGGAAAACCACAGGCCACGCGTTCTAAAAACAAAGGTAATTCAATGTTTTGTTTTGGGTGATAAGAAAAGAGAGTGTCCATAATGCCTTTCTCGCCAGATGCTGTATATAAATACAGTATTACGGATTATGGACAAGGATCAAGGTCATTTCCAAAGGCGAACCCAAACGCGTTGAAGTTTGAGCGGTTTTAATTTAGCAACGTTGCCCGCCGTTAACAGGCCTGACAGCAAAAGTCATATAAAAGTCATCTTGTTTATGACTTATAAAAAATAACATCACTATGAAATAACTACACATTGACTTTTAAGTCAGATAAAAGCATATTTTACCGAACGAATTAACAAGACTTACTGGAGAATATTTTCCATGCCCGCCCGTGACTATCCAGACAAGCGTGTTGCACGCGGTCTGGCAAAGGAGGCCGATCTCAGGATGTTGAGCGCCCGCATCGATTCCGATCTGATGGAGTACATCAGAACCACCGCCTTTGAGACGCGTAAGAGCAAGCAGGAGATTGTGGCGGAAGCGTTAGCGCTGCACAGGCAGAAAAGTCAGACAGGAGCCTAAGCGCGCAAAGCCGGAAGCACCCTCCAGGCTTTGCGCGTGTCACTTTTAATCCCTCAGCGAATTCAGCGTTTCCAGTGCTTCAGGCGGCAAACGTAACTCCCCCGCCGCGAGGTTTTGCCGCAGATGCGCCACGGAAGAGGTGCCAGGAATCAGCAGAATATTCGGGGAACGCTGCAGCAGCCATGCCAGCGCAACCTGCATTGGCGTGGCGCCCAGTGAATCCGCGACGGTCTTCAGCCCGGAAGATTGCAGTGGCGTAAAGCCTCCCAATGGGAAGAACGGCACATACGCGATCCCCTGCTGCGCCAGCAGATCCACCAGCGCGTCGTCACCCCGGTTCACAATGTTGTACATGTTCTGCACGCACACCACCGGAACCATTTTCTGGGCTTCCGCAACCTGGGTGGCCGTGACGTTGCTCAGGCCAATATGACGCACCAGCCCCTGCTGCTGTAATTCGGCCAGGGTGGAGAGCGGTTCAGCAATTGACCCTTCCGCCGGCCCGTGCGCGCTAAACAGGATCCTGAGATTCACCACGTCCAGCACGTCCAGCTGCAGATTACGCAGGTTGTCATGCACCGCCTGAGTCAGTTCCTGCGCGGAAAAGGCCGGCAGCCAGGCACCTTTGTCGTTGCGGCGGGCGCCAATCTTGGTGACGAGCGTTAGATCGCCCCGGTAAGGGTGAAGCGCCTCGCGGATCAGCTGGTTAGTGACATGAGGACCATAAAAATCACTGGTATCAATGTGGTTCACCCCCGCCGCCACCGCTTCGCGCAGCACGTCCAGCGCGGCCTGCTTATCCTTCGGTGGACCAAAGACGCCCGGCCCGGCGAGCTGCATCGCACCGTAGCCCAGTCGTTTTACCGTCCGCGTCCCGAGCGCGTACGTCCCGCTTTTATCAATGCTGCTCATGTTAACCTTCCTCATAAAAATGATCCGGATTTACAACAGGTTCCTCACCGGAGCCCTTAGTTAAGCGCGAGTTAAATTAAAGTTTAAATTCTATACGACGATAGTATTGGTGTACCTCTGCATCCTTTCTAACGGACGACCGCTATGCTGAAAAATTTGCACGTGATTACCGGTATTATCTTTGCCCTCACCATATTCTGTCTGTTGCAAGTTGTCACGGGAGGGTTGTTCTACTCTGCCGTCAGCAACGATCGCCATAACTTCCAGAATTCCGGCGTGCTCAATGCCCAGCAGGAAAGCCTGAGCGACAGCGTGAACACGCTGGTGAAAACACGCGTCACCGTCACCCGCGTGGCGATCCGCTACCTGAAAAACCAGCGCGATCCGGCTTCCCTTGCGGCGATCAATAAACTGCTTGGCACCGCAGCCGACTCGCTGGCAAAAGCCGAAGCCTATAACAAAGAGTGGCAGAAGCTGCCGCAGGTTAACGGCCAGGAGGCAGCATTAACCGACGAGATGCAGAAGTCCTGGAACCAGATGCACGAAGTGATGCGCCTATCGATTGAGTATCTGCGTGCCGACAACTACCAGGCCTATGGCGATCTGGACGCCCAGCAGGCGCAGGACGAGATGGAGGCGGTTTATAACCGCTGGCGCGCCGAAAACAACACCCTGCTGAAGGCCGCAACCGAAGAGAACCAGAGCAGCTTCACGCAGATGCAGTGGACGCTGGCGGCGATTCTGCTGGCCGTTATCGCGGTTCTGGTGGTCATCTGGCAGGGTTTACAACACCTGCTGTTAAAACCCCTCCACTCCATTATGAACCATATTCGCGCCATTGCAGGGGGTGACCTGACGCAGGAGATCGCTATCTCCGGTCGCAATGAGATGGGCCAGCTGGCCGCGGGCCTGCATGAGATGCAGCAGTCGCTGGTGACCACCGTCAGCGCCGTACGGGGAAGTACGGATTCCATCTACACCGGCGCAGGCGAAATTGCCGCAGGAAGCAACGATCTTTCCGCCCGCACCGAGCAGCAGGCCGCCTCGCTCGAAGAGACCGCCGCCAGCATGGAAGAGCTGACCGCGACGGTTAAGCAGAACTCCGATAACGCCCGTCAGGCCACGCTGCTGGCGAAAAACGCCTCTGAAACGGCCGCGCGCGGCGGTCACGTCGTGGATAACGTGGTTCGCACCATGAACGAAATCGCCGACAGTTCGCAGCAAATTGCGCATATTACCGGCGTGATCGACAGCATCGCGTTCCAGACCAACATTCTGGCGCTTAACGCCGCGGTGGAAGCGGCACGCGCCGGGGAACAGGGCCGTGGTTTTGCGGTTGTTGCAGGTGAAGTCCGTACGCTGGCGAGCCGCAGCGCGCAGGCGGCGAAAGAGATCAAAGGGCTTATCGAGAACTCCGTCAGCCGGGTGAATACCGGTTCTGAGCAGGTTAGCGAGGCTGGCACCACCATGAAGGAAATTGTCGCCGCCGTCACCCGCGTGACCGATATCATGGGTGAGATTTCATCAGCCTCTGACGAGCAGAGCCGCGGTATTGAGCAGGTGAGCCTGGCCGTTTCGCAGATGGACAGCGTGACGCAGCAAAACGCCGCGCTGGTGCAGGAGTCCGCCACGGCGGCTGCGGCACTGGAAGATCAGTCCGAGCAGCTGCGCCAGGCGGTAGCCGCGTTTCGCCTGAACGGCAAAGAAAAAGCGGTCGCCCCGCGCCCGGCCAGTCTGAAAACGCCACAGCTGCTGCGCCCGGCAACGACAACCGCCTCCACCGACAGCAACTGGGAAACGTTCTAAGTCTCAGGCGGGCGAGGAGATCGCCCGCTAGCGGCTGCGCTTGGCGTGCCGCTCCCAGTTTTCCTGTTTTGCCTCATCCGATTTTCGCAGTGAAACATAACATGCCCCGCTGCCGCCGTGATGCGGCAGCGCCGCGCAGAAGGCCTGCACTTCCTCGAACTCGGTTAACCAGCGCGCCAGATAGCTGCGCACCACATTGGGATGCGAGTTCTGCTCGCGCCCTTTCCCGTGAATGATAATCAGATTGCGTAACCCGTCGCGTCCGGCCTGGCGAATAAAAGAATAGAGCATCTGACGGCAGCGTTCGGCGGGCTGACGCAGGAGGTTTAAGCTGGCCTGGCGGGCATATTTCCCCGAGCGCAGCTTATCGATAACGCCCTGCTGTACCCCTTCGCGCTGGAATGCCAGCGGTTCTTCCAGGGGAAGCATGTCAAGAAAATCCAGCGTCAGGAAGTTATCCAGCTGTTCGCTATCCACCTCCTCGCGCGTCCGCGTATTGCGGCTGGGCTGCCAGTGAATATCCGCGCAGCGCTTCAGGGGCTGGACATCTTCCATGGCGTCAAGAAAAAATGATTTGTCGTCAGGGTTCATGGACATCCTCCGGCTGCATCTGAGGGCTGTACTATACCTGCGCCAGAGACCGGCCTCAATCACCGTTACGGGGCAATGCGCGGTAATAATATTAACCTGATGAATATATATAGTAATTATTAAATAGATTTAAATCAGACTTAACTAAAATTTCAGCAAAGGTAAAATACGTGATTTATGTTAAAATTTCGTGAAATCAATCACTCGCCCGCCTTTCATTTTTCAGAAAAGGTGTTATACCTAAATATACCTGCCTCATGGAAATAATACCCAGGATTGGCGAAAGGACGCACTGCTGTGTGTACTATAGGGTCTGTCTGATGTCGGGCAGATCCTGTTTTTTTTAATCTGCATTTCACGCGACGATTATTTTTCTCGCTTCCCTTCTGAACTGCGTAATTAATGACTCAGCAAGGGGCGTCTGACGTGAATCACGGCGCTGAATTAAATAATAGGTTGCTTTAGGAAGCGATTCGACAACCGGCAGCATGACCAGACGGTGTGCCAGCAGCGGGTCACAGCCTAGCTCCTGCGGCAATATGCTTAAAAAATCACTTTGCGCGACCAGGCTAATACAGGAAGAAAATGTTTCGCAAACCACACCAATTCGCGGTATTTGCGAACGATCGCTAAATACCTCCTCTAATTGCTTATAATAACTTCCCCGCGGCGTCGGCATTGTCCAGTTATAATGCAGGAGCTCATTAATTGACGTTGCCCCCATTGCCGGATGCCCCTCCCGACAAAATACCGCAAACGGTTTTTCGAAGAGCTTTTCAAACGTAAATTCCTGGTCGTAAGGTCCCTGATAATAGGTGTTGATGGTGAAGTCCAGCTCGCCCTGGCGTAATTCATTGATCATCGATACCAGCTGCCCTTCCATAATCCGCACCTTGACCTGCGGATGCTGCGCATGAAAGCGGGTGATAACGGCGGGCATCAGCGTGCGTGAAACGCTGGCCCCCATCCCGATGTTGATCTGCCCGGCCAGCTCCCCCTGCCGTTGACGGATGTCATCCTGCGCCGCGCGCAGCTCTTCCAGAATCAACCTGGCGCGCTGGTAAAAACCCTCACCGCATTCGGTCAACGCGACGCCTTTACTCCTGCGCACGAAAAGCTGCGCCGCCATGCCCTCCTCCAGCTCTTTGATGGATTTGGTCAGCGCCGGCTGGGAAAGATTCAGCGTCCTGCTGGCACCGCGAATGCTGCCCTGACGCGCTACCTCAACAAACGCCCGGATTTGATGAAATTTAATCTGGAATGTCATAGCCCGACCGATAACCGTTGTTTATCAGAGTAAAGAAACTGTCATCTACTTTAATGGAAAGGGATGTGCGAGGGTAATTCCTGAACGGTTAAAACTGTGAAAAATCGGTTAGTGATAAGTAAAAACTATCACAGCGTGAAGCAGTTCACATATTTTAATGATGACAGGAACAGATATGGACACACTGGCGCAGTACATCCAGACACTATCCCCGCAGCTGAGCGCATGGCGTCGCGATTTTCACCATTTCGCGGAATCCGGCTGGGTAGAGTTTCGAACGGCCGCGAAAGTCGCGGAAATCCTCGACTCGCTGGGCTACGAACTGGCGATGGGCCGCGACGTCGTCGATGCCGAAAGCCGGATGGGGCTGCCCGATGCCGCTACCCTGGCGCAGGAGTTTGCCCGCGCGCGGGCGCAGGGCGCGCCTGAGAAATGGCTGGCGCCGTTTGAAGGCGGGTTTACCGGCATTGTGGCGACCCTCAATACCGGCCGCCCTGGACCGACCCTGGCGTTTCGCGTCGACATGGATGCCCTTGATTTAAGCGAAGCGCTGGATGAAAGCCATCGCCCGTTCCGCGACGGGTTTGCCTCCTGCAACGCGGGCATGATGCACGCCTGCGCGCACGACGGCCACACCGCTATTGGTCTGGGGCTGGCGCAGGTGCTTAAGCAGAATGGCGCGCAGCTCAACGGCACCATCAAGCTGATCTTCCAGCCAGCCGAAGAAGGCACCCGCGGCGCGCGCGCCATGGTTGCCGCCGGCGCGCTGGACGACGTGGACTATTTCACGGCTATTCATATTGGTACCGGCGTCCCTGCCGGAACGGTGATTTGCGGCAGCGATAACTTTATGGCCACCACCAAGTTCGACGTGAACTTTACCGGCGTTGCCGCACACGCGGGCGGTAAGCCGGAGGACGGACGTAACGCCCTGCTCGCCGCCGCGCAGGCCGCCCTCGCCCTGCACAGCATCGCCCCGCACAGCGACGGCGCCTCCCGGGTGAACGTCGGGGTGATGCAGGCGGGCAGCGGACGCAACGTGGTGCCCGCCAATGCCCTGATAAAGGTTGAAACCCGCGGTGAAAGCGAAGCGATTAATCAGTACGTCTTTGAGCGCGCGCAGGCGGTCATTACCGGCGCAGCGGCGCTCTACGGCGTGCGCGCCGAAATGCGCCTGATGGGTGCCGCGACGTCCAGCGCGCCGACACCGGCGTGGGTGGATTACCTGCGCGAACAGGCGAGCCAGGTTTCCGGGGTTATTCACGCCATCGACAAGGTGAAAGCGCCAGCGGGTTCCGAAGACGCCACGCTGATGATGGCCCGCGTGCAGCAGAACGGCGGCATGGCGTCCTATATGGTGTTCGGCACGGATTTGAGCGCCGGACATCACAACGAAAAATTCGACTTCGATGAGCAGGTCATGGCCATTGCCATTGAAACGCTGGCGCGAACTGCGCTCAATTTCCCGTGGACGCGAGGTGTGTAATGCAGGAGAACTACGCTTTTATTGCCGATGCGATCGACACGCGATGTCGGACGTTAACCGATATTGCCGATGCGATCTGGGATCGTCCTGAAACCCGCTTTGAAGAGTTCTGGTCCGCCGAGCGGCTCGCCAGCGAGCTTGAGGCCGAGGGCTTCACGCTGACGCGCGAGGCCGGCGGTATTCCAAATGCCTTTATCGCCAGCTTCGGCAGCGGGAAACCGGTCATCGCCCTGCTGGGCGAATACGACGCGCTGGCCGGGCTAAGCCAGCAGGCGCACTGCGCGACGGCGCAATCCGACACGCCGGGAGCCAACGGCCACGGCTGCGGGCATAACCTCTTAGGCACCGCGGCGCTTGCGGGCGCGGTGGCGGCGAAAAGCTGGCTGGAGCAGCACGGCGGCAGCGGAACGGTGCGTTTTTATGGCTGTCCCGGCGAGGAAGGTGGCTCCGGGAAAACCTTTATGGTGCGCGAAGGTCTGTTTGATGACGTTGATGCCGCCGTCACCTGGCACCCGGAAGCGTACGCCGGGATGTTTAACGTCAGCACGCTGGCAAATATTCAGGCCGCCTGGCGTTTTCACGGCGTGGCGGCACACGCGGCCAACTCCCCCCATCTGGGACGCAGCGCGCTCGACGCCGTGACGCTGATGACCACCGGCACCAACTTCCTTAACGAACACATCATTGAGAAAGCGCGCGTCCATTATGCCATTACCGATACCGGCGGGATTTCGCCCAACGTGGTGCAGGCGCAGGCGGAGGTGCTGTACCTGATCCGCGCCCCGGAGATGGCCGATGCGCAGCAGATCTACGAACGCATCGAGAAAATCGCCCAGGGCGCAGCGATGATGACCGAAACCACCGTCGAGTGCCGCGTTGATAAAGCCTGCTCCAGCTACCTGCCGAACCGCACGCTTGAAGCGGCGATGTATCGCGCGTTGCAGCACTACGGCACGCCGCTCTGGACGGAGGAAGAACGCGCCTTCGCCCGCGAGATCCGCGCCACCCTGACGCCCAACGATCTGCAAAACAGCCTGAAAAATATTGCCGCAACGGGGGGAGACGCGGGTAAAGCCTTTGCCCGGCGTCATCAGGAGACGCTGCTGGTGGATGAAGTCGCGCCCTATGCCATCACCGACAATGTGCTGGCGGGTTCAACCGACGTGGGCGACGTCAGCTGGAAAATGCCGGTCGCCCAGTGCTTCAGCCCCTGCTTTACCGTCGGCACGCCGCTGCACACCTGGCAACTGGTGGCGCAGGGCCGTACCTCCATTGCCCACAAAGGCATGCTGCTGGCCGGAAAAGTGATGGGCGCAACCGCGCTCAATCTGCTGCAGGACGCGGCGCTGCTGAAAAAATGCCGTGAAGAGTTCGAACAACAAATACAAGAAAAACCGTACGTGTGTCCGATCCCACAGGGCGTGACACCGTCACCTTTAAAATAAAAAAACACAACACAACAACACAACACTCCCGAGGAACGCCCATGAGTATGTCATCCATACCTTCGCATTCCCCATCCGGTAAGCTCTATGGCTGGGTTGAAAGGATCGGCAATAAAGTGCCGCACCCTTTCCTGCTGTTTATCTATCTGATTGTGATTTTAATGGTCGCCACCGCCGTGCTCTCCGCCTTTGACGTGAGCGTGCGCAGCCCGGCCGACGGCAGCCTGGTGGCGGTGAAAAACCTGCTCAGCGTTGACGGGCTGCACTGGTTTTTACCCAACGTCATCAAAAACTTCAGCGGCTTCGCCCCGCTGGGCGCCATTCTGGCGCTGGTTTTGGGCGCCGGGCTGGCTGAACGCGTGGGCTTGCTGCCCGCATTAATGGTGAAGATGGCTTCTCACGTCAGCGCGCGTTACGCGAGCTATATGGTGCTGTTTATCGCCTTCTTCAGCCATATCTCCTCCGACGCCGCGCTGGTGATCATGCCGCCGATGGGGGCGCTGATTTTCCTCGCCGTCGGGCGTCATCCCGTGGCGGGCCTGCTGTCGGCGATTGCGGGCGTGGGCTGCGGATTTACCGCTAACCTGCTGATCGTCACCACCGACGTGCTGCTCTCTGGCATCAGCACGGAGGCGGCGAAGACCATTGATGCGGCCATGCACGTCAGCGTGATCGACAACTGGTACTTTATGGCGAGCTCAGTGATTGTCCTGACGATTGTCGGCGGGCTGATTACCGATAAAATCATCGAGCCGCGGCTGGGTAAATGGGAAGGCCGTAGCGATGAAAAGCTGGAAACCCTGAGCAAAGAGCAGCGCTTCGGCCTGCGCGTGGCGGGCGTTGTCTCGCTGGCCTTTATCGCGCTGGTGGCGCTGATGGTGGTGCCAGAAAACGGCATCTTGCGCGATCCGGTTAAACATACCGTCCTGCCGTCGCCGTTTATTCAGGGCATCGTGCCGCTGATTATCCTCTTCTTCTTTGTCGTTTCGCTCGCCTACGGTATCGCGACCGGTAAGATCCGCCGTCAGGGCGATCTGCCGCAGCTGATGATCGAGCCGATGAAGGAGATGGCGGGATTTATCGTGATGGTGTTCCCGCTGGCGCAGTTTGTGGCGATGTTTAACTGGAGCAACATGGGCAAGTTTATGGCCGTGGGCCTGACCGACGCGCTGGAGGCTGCCGGGCTAAGCGGCGTACCGGCGTTTGTCGGCCTGGCGCTGCTGTCATCCCTGCTGTGCATGTTTATCGCCAGCGGCTCCGCCATCTGGTCGATTCTGGCCCCGATCTTCGTACCGATGTTTATGATGCTGGGTTTTCATCCTGCGTTTGCCCAGATCCTGTTCCGCATCGCGGACTCCTCGGTGATTCCGCTGGCGCCGGTTTCGCCGTTTGTTCCGCTGTTTTTAGGCTTCCTGCAGCGCTATAAACCCGAGGCCAAACTGGGTACCTACTATTCGCTGGTTTTACCCTACCCGCTTATCTTTTTAGGGGTATGGCTGGTGATGCTGGTGGCATGGTATCTTGTCGGCCTGCCGATTGGGCCGGGGATTTACCCGAGGCTGAACTAAAGGAATGAGGATGCTGAGATTACTCGAAGATAAGATTGCGACGCCGCTCGGGCCGCTGTGGGTGATCGCGGACGAGCAGTTCTGCCTGCGCGCCGTTGAATGGGAAGAGCACAGCGACCGCATGGAAGAACTGCTCAATGTTCACTACCGCGCGCAGGGGTATGAACGTATCCGCGCCACCAACCCGGGCGGGCTGAGCGACAAGCTTGCGGCCTACTTCGAAGGCGATCTCAGCATCATCGATACTCTGCCGACCGCCACGGCAGGCACGCCTTTTCAGCGCCAAGTGTGGCAGGCGCTGCGGTCCATTCCCTGCGGGCAGGTCATGCATTACGGCCAGCTCGCGGAACAGCTAGGCCGCGCAGGCGCCGCACGCGCGGTGGGTGCCGCCAACGGCTCTAACCCGGTCAGCATCGTGGTGCCGTGCCATCGCGTCATTGGCCGCAACGGTACCATGACAGGCTATGCCGGCGGCGTGCAGCGAAAAGAGTGGTTGCTGCGTCACGAAGGGTATCTCCTGCTCTAGCTCCCAGGCTTTTTGTGCTTAATTTTCTACCGGTTAGGCTAAAAATCCATAATCAAGCTGTGGAATTTCAAGAAGATGGCGACACGTTGCCGTCTCTTGTCCTTATTGAGGGTTTGTCAGGCTTACGTACTTACCAAAAAGATGTTAAAATTGACCAATATCAATTAAGGCTTGAGCAAACCTATGATCCCGGAAAAGCGAATTATACGACGCATTCAGTCTGGCGGTTGTGCTATCCATTGCCAGGATTGCAGCATCAGCCAGCTCTGTATCCCGTTTACCCTGAATGAGCATGAACTCGATCAGCTTGATAATATCATCGAGCGCAAAAAGCCTATTCAGAAAGGGCAGACGCTGTTTAAAGCGGGAGACGAACTGAAATCGCTCTATGCTATCCGTTCTGGCACCATCAAGAGCTACACCATCACCGAACAGGGTGATGAGCAGATCACCGGCTTCCATCTGGCGGGCGACCTGGTGGGCTTTGATGCCATCGGCACGGGCCATCATCCGAGCTTTGCTCAGGCACTCGAAACCTCAATGGTTTGCGAAATCCCGTTTGAAACCCTGGACGATCTGTCCGGTAAGATGCCTAACCTGCGTCAGCAGATGATGCGTCTGATGAGCGGTGAGATCAAAGGCGATCAGGACATGATTCTGCTGCTTTCTAAAAAGAACGCAGAAGAGCGCCTGGCCGCGTTTATCTACAACCTCTCCCGCCGCTTCGCCGAGCGTGGCTTCTCGCCGCGTGAATTCCGTCTGACGATGACGCGTGGCGATATCGGCAACTACCTGGGCCTGACCGTGGAAACCATCAGCCGCCTGCTGGGCCGTTTCCAGAAAAGCGGGATGCTGGCCGTTAAAGGTAAATACATCACTATCGAAAACGGTGAAGCGCTTGCCGTTCTTGCCGGGCACGCCCGCAACGTGGCGTAACTCTCCGCATGTTGATGACCAGACCATAAATTCTTGTGATTTATTGGTCTGGTGTAATCACTTCCGTTTCAAGAAATTTTCACCGTAGCACGTCCCCACACAGCGCCCGAAAGGTTCTCGTTGAGGTTATGAATTGAGAGAAAGTTTGTTTTTCGTTTCAGTCGTGATTGCCTCTGTGACCTTTATCTTCATCTGGATCATGCTTGTCGGCCCGATGAAGGGGGAGGAAAAAACCTACGTCCAGGACTCCACGACCTTTGCGATAGCGGTGATGGTGCTGCTGTTTATTGCGTTTATCGCGGTGACGACGACGGTACTTTTCCTCTGATAAATTTTCATGAATTATTGAGTGCAAATCATAATTTCAGCACGCTCAATAACTTAGATAAATATCAATGCTATACCCCCAACAGCACAAGGATAATGTCGGAGTATATCGGTTAATTTGTCGCCCCCATATTAGCCCCCAAGAG